>JAPUDU010000068.1 GCA_027492935.1 Fimbriimonadaceae bacterium | reverse complement strand
GGCGGGGTCGCAATCGGTGAATTGTCCGCAGATGATGCCGGTTGCTCCTTTGAAGCATCCGGCGTGAATGAGTTGAGTGAGCATCCGGTCGATACGGTACGGTTTTTCGCCGATATCTTCCATGAAGATGATCTTGCCCTTGCCTTGAAGTTGATAGGGGGTTCCGCACATTGCGGCGAGGAGGGATAGGTTTCCGCCGATGATCTGGCCTTTGGCTTTGTTGAGATTTGAGCCTAAGCTTTCCAGCTCATAGGAGGGATCAATCTGGGAGGGGTTCTCAGGGTTTAGGATATCTGAGGTTGGGTTGATGAAATTTTGGCGGGCTCCGGGGCCGAAGAGGATGGGTTTGAAATAACTATCAGCGAATTCGGAAGCGGAACTGCTGAGGACGGGGCCGTGATAGGTGACAATGTTGCACTCTTGTGTGATGGCGATGAGGAGTGCGGTGATATCGCTGTATCCACAGAGAATTTTGGGGTTTCGTTTGATGGCGTCGTAATCAAGGAGATGGAGGATTCGGGTGCATCCGTATCCCCCGCGGATCGGGAGAATAGCTTTGATTTCGGGATTTTTGAATGCCCAGTTGATGTCATCGGCTCTCTCTTGATCGGAGCCGCCGAAGAAGCCGTATTCTTTGGCAAGATTGGGGGCTTGAACTGGTTCGAGACCGAGTTCGCGGGTGCGCTGGAGGAAACCTTCGAGGTCTTCAGGTTTACCGATGGGAGATGCGGGCGCAACGAGAGCGACCTTATCGCCTGGCTTGAGTGCGGGCGGCGTGGTGGCTTGAGGCATTGACTGGGGTTTAGCGACGGCAAGACCGGGGATGGCGAGGGATGCGGTTGTTGCGGCGGTGAGGGTGAGGAATTGTCGCCGGTTCATTAGTGAGATTATAGTTGGAGAGAGAGTAGATGTTCGCCCAGTTTCACGATGTTTTGGAGATGTTCGGCTGTTGGTCGGGCGTGATAGAACTTGATCTCTATGCGGTTAGGGAATTGTGCTAATCGTTCGGAGTTGTCGTTTACGCGTGACTTTTCGTGTTGAAAGAGTTGATCGGCGAGGGATGATACTCGGGCCACTTTGACTTTCTGTATGGTTGTTGCGGAGTCGGCTACGAGGATGAGTTGTTGGGTTGAGGTTTTACCGAAGGGGATGTTGCACTTTGCGTCGAGGAGGTTAAGCACTTCTTCGATTGAGGGGCCAGCGGGCATGGGTGAGGTCACTTTTTGACCGTTGGCGGGAGCTTTGAGAATTTTAGGAGAGAGTTTTGAAAACTTGACGAGGGTTTTGCGTGCCCAGGGGTGGTTCATCATTTTGAAACCGGCTTCGGTTAGGACAGCAAATCGTGACCTTGCGGATTTGGGGGTCTCGGCGAACCAGATGAGATAGGGATTGGATGATTCGCTACTGAAATCGGAATCGAAGTGCACATGCCATCCCGCTGAGGAGACTTTCCATTTGATATCGCCTTGGGCGGGTGTTTCTACACTCCATCCTTTGCGGCGGATCAGGGATTGAAGCTCGGCTTCTTCACGCCTGACTTGCTCATTGTATTCCCTGATTTTTGGGGCAAGGAAAACGATGGCTAAGAATATTACACCGACGATACATGCGCCAATAATGATGGATAACGGCTCCATTCCAGTTTAATTATCGGAGGGGTGCGAAGTTGAGATTAGCCGAGTTTTTTGACAGCATTGATTATATAAAGCATGGGATTGGCTGCTTAGGGCGGCAAGAATGGCGTTGTTTGATAGGGGAGAAAGAATCTTGCAGGATCAGACAATTTCTTGAGAGAAATGTAATAGGTGAGATTGAATGACATCCCGTAGAATAGGAGTAGGAACAGTGGATTAAGTCGTTGATGTTGCGGAAGGGTGAACTTTCGTTTTATCAGCGGGGAGCCACTTGAGTTTAAAGAAATGGAAAAAAGAACACTAGGAACCAGCGGGCTAGAAGTTTCGGCAATTGGGTTGGGGTGCATGGGTATGAGTTTTTCGTATGGTGATCCGAAAGACATTAATGAGATGACCGACCTGTTGCACAAGTCGGTGGATTTGGGTGTGACATTTTTTGATACTGCCGAAGTGTACGGGCCGTTTACGAACGAAACGTTAGTTGGCGAAGCGTTGAAATCTGTGCGGGATAAAGTTGTGATTGCGACGAAATTCGGCTTTCAGTTGGGTGGCGACCCAACTCCTGGTCGTCAAGGTTTGAATAGCGACCCGGAACACATTCGAGAAGCAGTGGAAGGATCTTTGAAGCGGTTGCAGGTTGATACGATCGATTTGCTTTATCAGCACCGGGTTGACCCGCAGGTGCCGATTGAAGATGTTGCGGGCACAGTTAAAGATTTGATTGCCGAAGGCAAGGTGAAGCATTTTGGGCTATCAGAAGCGGGTGTAACTACGATTAGGCGGGCTCATGCAGTTCAACCGGTAACGGCGTTGCAGAGCGAATATTCGCTATGGTGGCGCAGTCCGGAAGAGGAGATCGTGCCGACTTTGGAAGAGCTTGGGATTGGATTTGTTCCGTTTAGTCCGTTAGGAAAAGGGTTCTTGACGGGGAAGATCGACGAGAAAACAACCTTTGGTAGTAACGACTTTAGGAGCCGCGTGCCTCGGTTTGCTCCGGAAGCGGTGGTGGCGAACCAGGCGTTGATTGATGTGATGAACCGGGTTGCGGGTGAGCACGAAGCGACACCAGCGCAGATTGCATTGGCGTGGTTGCTGGCGAAGAAACCGTGGATTGTTCCAATTCCGGGAACTACGAAGTTGCACCGATTGGAAGAGAACTTGGGTGCGGCGAATGTTGTGCTAACGGCGGACGATGTTAAGGGAATTGAAGATGCGGCTAATGCAGTGGAGATTGTGGGGAAACGGTATCCCGAAGAGCTTGAGAAGTTGACGAATCGGTAACGAATACGATGAGCAGAAATGGAATCCGCCCTTGCTGGGGCGGGTTCAGTCGAGCTTTTTGACAGCTTCGTACATTGCGATGAGAGCTTTGACTTTAGCAAGAGTGGGGTAGCTGCAGTGGGCGGCGACTTCGAGGTGGGGATTGATTTTAGCGGTGTGAGGGGAGTTATTGTAATCGACTCGCTGCTCGCCGATGTTTAGTTCATCAGAGATTCTTGGGATGTCGCTGGATGTAATAGTCCGGAGAGATTCAATGGAATTGGCGTAGAGCGCGAGGTACGGTTTTTCGTTTTTGCCAAACGGGGCCATGTGTTCGCGGTCGATGAGGTCGTAGATTTTAGCGAAGGGGATTGATCCCTTTTGGAATGTGGAGAAAACGAGGTTTTGAGTCAAGGCGGTGGTCATGGAACGCATCATTCCGTTGGTGAGGGATTTTCGGGCGTGGTTACAGACAGCTATGAATTCTGGTGCGGAGGTTAGAGGTGTTTTGGCAGAGAGGTGAAGATGGGGGGAAGGGGATTCGGCTCCTCGGTCGGAGTCGAAGTAGATAAGCCAATCTGGAGTTTCGATTGACCATTCGATAGAGCCAGAATCGACAGGACTCATTGTGTAACCTGATTCGGCGGCGAAAGCTTTGATGAGGGCCGCGTGTTTGCGGTTGAGGCTTTTGAGTTTTACAGATTTGATGGTGAGCACAATAACGAGGAGGGCGACGAGGACACCTGTGATTATGAGAATGAGGATCGGATCCATATGAGTTTATTATTCACGGTATTGTTTTGAATGTGGCAGAAAGATTACTGATTACGGGTTTTGGGAGCTTTCGAGATATAGATGAGAATCCAAGTGGCTGGCTGGCAGAGCAGTTAGGCGGCCAGGTTTTGGAAGTGAGCTATTCGGCGGTAGATGAATTTATTGCGGGTTTGGACGGGGACAGCTTTGATAGTTGGCTCATGATTGGGGTTCACGGCGGAGCGGAGCGAATACATCTTGAGACGGTGGCGAAGAATAGTTGTGGGCCAGGGGCGGATGTTCGTGGCGTGGTGGCGGGGCCAGGGGTGATTGATGCGAGTTTGCCACCGCAGGTTTCGGGAACGTTGTTTGATGATTCGTTTGAATCGGAGAATGCAGTTTTGACGGTGGACGCGGGCGGTTACTTGTGCAACTATTTGTTCTTTCAGGGGCTGGCATGGTTTGGCGAGAAGCGGATCGGGTTTATTCACGTTCCTCGGGTTGAGGTTATGGGTTTAGAGGATCAGTTGGTTGAGCTTCGGCGGATTATGGTGCGGGCTGGGGAGTAGATATTTTTCAATTGACAGCGTCAATGAATTTTTTGGCGTTGGCGTAAGAAGCGGGGACGCCGAGCATGGGGTCTGTTTCGCCTTCGTACTCGAGGTTGACCCATCCGGAGAAATCGACAGCTTTGAGAGCGGCGAGTGATGCTTCTAGGTTTACGGTGCCTTCGCCGATGACGGTTCCGGCGTATTCGGTTCCATCAATGCCTTTGTAGTGTCCGCCTGCTTCGACGACGAAATCTTTAAAGTGCATCATGTAGGCGTTGGGGGCGACTTCAGCGACACCCTCGTGCCCAGGTTGGTTGACGAGGAGGAAGTTGCCGGTATCGGGGTTTGCGCCGAGAGCTTTGTGTCCGGTTTTGGTGCGGACATTGGCGATGATTTCGTTGATTTGATCGCCTCGGCCGGCGAGTTTGCCGTGATTTTCGAGAGCGAGACGGACGCCTTTGTTGTGGGCGTAGTCGCTAGCAGTGCAGAGGCCGTCGACGATCCAGTTGAAAGCTTGTTCGTAGGTGAAATCAGCCCCTTCGTAGATATCGCCAGCGAAGACGCGGACGGTATTGGTTTCGTAGTGAACGGCTTCATCGACCCCCTTTTGGATGGTGAGGATAGCTTGCCCCCGTTCTGCGGGATCAGATTTGGCGAAGTTGTTGGCGACGCTGAAAACTCCGCAGACGAGTCCGGTTTCTTTAAGGGCGGCTTGGGCTATTTTGCGTTCGGCTTCCCAGTTGGAATCGGTGTAGAAGAAATCGAGGAGTTCGACACCTGGCGCGCCGAGATCAGCGGCGGTGTGGATGAATGATTCGAGGTTGAGTTTGCCAGCTTTGACAGCGGCAACATAACTGTACATTGAGATTCCGAGGTTCATCATCGAATTGCGGCAGGGGGTTGTTGTTGAATGGCCGTTTGTTGTACGGCGGGAGCTGATTGGGCAAATTCCTCGGCAAAGTCTTTACCGGCGGTAGCAGAGGCATCAAGAATGGGGGTGGCGAAAAAGGCAATGCCGAGGATTGCAAGTGCGCAGATTGCGCCAGTGAGTTTGAGGCCACCATTAAGCGGAGCAAATTCAGTTTGGAGCGCGGGTTCGTCGTCGATGAAGGCGGCTTTCGCGATCTGCCAGTAGTAGAAAGCCGAGATTGCACTGTTGACGGCAAGGATGATCGCTAGGGTTGGGAGGCCGGCGGTGAGAGCGGCATCGAAGATGGCCCACTTACCGAAGAATCCTGCAGTCGGGGGAACACCGACGAGGGAAATGAGGCAGAGGAAGAGAACGCCAGCGGCGTAGGGTGATTTTCGCCACATGCCGTTGAGGTCTTGAGTTCGGGTGCCTTCCTTGCCGTCTTTGGCGGTGATGCTGATCATGGCGAAGGCGCCAATTGTCATTGCCGTGTAGGAGATGAGATAGAAGACAACGCTTGAGAGGCTGACACTTGCGGGCATCTTGATGTGGGCGAGTACGCCGACGAGGATGTATCCGGCGTGGGCAACGCTTGAGTAACCGAGGGCGCGCTTGGCATCTTTTTGGACAAGGGCGACGAGGTTGCCGATTGTCATTGTGAGGACAGCGATTGCGGCGAGAGCCGGGAACCAGAGGTCAACCATGCCGTTGGCGGCGGTTAGTAAGCGGACAAGAGCACCGAAGGCGGCAGCTTTGCTGACGACGCTCATGAACGCAGTGACGTTGGTTGGTGCGCCTTGGTAGACGTCGGGTGTCCATTGGTGGAAAGGTACAAGAGCGGCTTTGAAACCGATGCCAACAATCATGAGGCCAACGCCGAAGAACGCCATCATGTTGTTTTGTTCTGAGCCTGACGCGGCGAGCGGAATTCCGCCAAGGTCAATACGACCGGATGCACCGTAGACGAATGCAATTCCGTAAAGCAGGAAGGCAGAGGCGAAGGCACCCAGGAGGAAGTATTTGAGAGCAGATTCTTCTGATCGTTGATCACCACGGGCCATTCCGGAGAGGCAGTAGAGGGCGATAGAGAGAACTTCGAGGCCAACGAAGAGCATCAGGAGATTCTGGGTGGAGACCATGATCATCGCGCCACCGAGTGACCAGAGAGCCATGGGATAAAACTCACCAAATGCAATTCTGCGTTGACGGAGATAGCCTTCGCTGAAGAGGAAACTGAGGACAGCAGCGCCAATGAGTACGAGTTGAAGAAGGACGCCGAATTGGTCTCGGTAAACCATTCCTGAGAAGGTGGTTTTGGGGATTTGACCGAGTTGGCCGATGAGAAAAGCGAATGCACTGGCGAGCCCAGCAAGCGAGATACCGACGATAAGATTGTTATTGTGTTTGGGCCGAAGCATTTCGACAATAAGGGCGATGATGCCAGTCATCATGACGATGATAGTTGGCATGATCAGGTTCCAATCAATGGTTGGGATATGGGTCATGGTTTGGCAGTTGCCTCCTGTGATTGGAGTGCGGTTTGAATAGTGCTTGCGGGAAACTGAATATCCGCTTCGGGGTGATCCGCGGCAAGGGTGGCTTTTCGTAGCTCTCTTACTTGAGATGGCGTCCAGCCTGAAGTTGCTTCCCAGGCGAATGCTTGGGCGGGCAGATCACTGACGAAGTCGATATAGGGTTCCTGTGATCCGGCCACAAGGATGAGGTTAAAAGCGGCTAGGTTGATGCTTTCGAGGAGTTCTCGGTCGCGCTCGAGGAAGAATCCGCCATATTGCATAGGGGTGGCAGATGTGGGATATGCACCATCAATGATGTAGCAGATTCCATCCGCTCCGGCACCCAGGGCATCGTTCATTTGGATTTGAACGGCCATGCAGAGTTTGTCGAGTTGTTCGTTGCCTTGGATTGGATCGGCTTGGAGTTCGGGGAAGATATCGAGACCTTGTTTGATGGCGAGTGTGAGGGGGGAAGGAACGATCGCGAGGGTCATTTGATCGGGATTGCTTTCTCGGGTGGCTTGGATTCGATCAAGCGGCACGAGTAGAGCATCAACCCCAATGATTGGGGTTTGATCGGGTGTTCCGCCTTGAACGACGGTAAGGAGTCGCTGGCGAGATGTCATTTCTTTGTATAGAAGTCGGCGGGCGCAATGATTTCAACGTCGGCGTCGGTGTCCATTGAGCCATCAGGTGTGCGATCCGAAATGCGTACAAGGTTGCCTTTGTCGTCAATTTCTTGAGAACGGTCATTCCAGACTGGGCGCATACCGGGTTCGTTGATGGTCATCATTCGCACTGCGTTGACAGATTTTTCCATCGGCTGGAGGAATGTGTTGGGATAGAGACCACCCCAGAAGATGAAGATGATGAAGACTCCGACGAGTCCGATTTCCCATGGTTTTAGGTCTTTGAGGCGGGCAAGGTTGGGGTTAAGCGGGCCGTAAAAGACTTGGCGGAACATGTGGAGCAGGTAGGCGGCGGCAAGGATGACACCGATGCCAGCGATGACCGGGAAGATCATGCTGAGGCCGTACTGTCCGTTGGCGGCGGTCATGAATCCACCGTAAAGGGCGAGGAATTCACCGATGAAGCCGTTCATACCGGGGAGCCCAACGCTGGAGAGCATGACGATGAGGAACAACGCGCTGAAGATAGGCATTTGCGCTTTGAGTCCACCGTAATCCTTGAAGAGTCGGGTGTGGGTTCGTTCGTAGATAAGACCGATGAGAAGGAAGAGCGCGCCCGTGCTGATTCCGTGGTTGAGCTGTTGGTAGGTGCCGCCCATCATTCCGGCTTGGTTGAGGCTGAAGACACCGAATACAACGAATCCCATGTGGGAGACGGAACTGTAGGCGACCAGTTTCTTGACGTCTGGTTGAACTGCGGCGACAACGGCTCCATAGATAATGCCGATGACGGCGAGAATCATGATGGGGAGAACAGCGGCCTGTGCAGCTTCGGGGAATAGGGGGAGGGAGAACCGGAGAAGACCGTAGGTTCCCATTTTAAGAAGCACACCGGCGAGGATGACGGAACCTGCGGTGGGGGCTTCGGTGTGAGCATCGGGGAGCCAGGTATGGAAGGGGAACATTGGACACTTGACAAGAAGTGCGACAGTGAACGCCCAGAAGATGATGGTTTGTAGACTTCCGGTGCCTTGCCAGAATTCGCCAGATGCGACCAGAGCTTGGATGGCGGTGATGTCGAATGACATGACGCCGGTGATGGCTTGATGGTGCTTAGCGAGGGTAATCATGCCAAGAAGCATGAAAATGGAGGCGGCGAAGGTGTAGAGGAAGAACTTGATTGCAGCGTAGTTGCGGTTTGAACCACCCCAAACGAAGATCATAACGGCCATCGGGATAAGCGTGGCTTCAAAGAATGTGTAGAAAAGGATCATGTCGAGGCTGACAAAGACGCCAAGCATGGCGGCCTCGAGCAGAAGCATCATTGCGAAGTAGATTCGCGTTCGCTTTTCGACATAGAAGCTGAAGATGGAAGCAAGGAGGGTGAGGAGAGTTGTGAGAAGGAAAAGCCAGATGCTGATTCCGTCGATCCCCACTTTGTATTGGATGCCCCATTGAGGAATCCAGTTGAACGCTTCTACATGTTGGAATTGGAACGTATTGGCGTTAAATAGTGTGAGCAAGCCGAGAGAGGTAAGGAATGCACAGCTGGTGAAGAGGATAGTCAGCCACTTAATTGCTGCGGGGTATCGCTCAGGAACGAAGAAGAGGAGAATCATTCCAACGAGGGGAATGAGGATGGTTAAGGTGAGCGGACCCATTATTTTCCACCTCCGCCGACAGCGACGATTTGATAGACGAAGTAGATGAGCAGGGCGGCGACTCCAATTTGCATGAGGGTTGCGTAACCGCGGACAAATCCAGTTTGCAGTCCGCTAAAGAGTTTTCCGAATGTACTGGCGAGGAGTCCAGCACCATTGACGATTCCATCAACGAGGGATTTATCGAGGCTCCAGGTTGTTTTTCCGAGAACGTTGCCGCCCTTGATTGATCCTTGAGTGAAGGCTTTATCAATACCAAACTGGTTGGCGGCGGCTTTGCGCCAGCCTTTCCACTTGGCGGTGTCCATGCCGTCGTCTTCGGGCAATTTTTTGCCGTAGATCATCCATCCTCCGCCGACGCCAATGATAAAGGCGAGAGTGGCACCCCAGAAGATGGGGCGTTGGATTGTTTCGGTGACAAATGAACCGATTGATTCGACGTGTTCGTGGTGGTGGACAACTACACCGGCACTGTGAAGCCACTCGGCTAAGTTCACACCAAAGAAGAGCCAGCCGCCACCGATAACGCTGAGAGCAGCGAGAACGACGAGCGGAATGAACATTGATGGCGGAACTTCGTGGGGTTCGTGGCTTCCGTCGAGTTCGTGGTGATGCTCGTGGGGAGTTCCGGCAGCGATGGCACTCATTTCAGCATCGGTATAGAAGAAGTTGTGGACATCGGGGCCGTGGTGATCATCGTGCGCATGGTCGTGATCGTGATGATGGTCGTCGTGGTGATCATCATGGTGGCCATGAGCGTGGGCGGGGATGAGTCGCCATCGTTCGTCACCGCTGAAGAATGTCATGTATGTCATTCGGGACATGTAGAGGGCAGTGAGGACAGCTACGAGGAGCGCAACACCGAATACGATTTGTCCGATTGGCATTCCGTACCAAGTGAGGTGCGATGCGAAGGAAGTGAGAAGGATTTCTTCTTTAGAGAATGCACCCGACATGAACGGTAGACCAGCAATTGCCATCCAGCCGACCAGCATTGTAGAGCCAGTGATTGGGAGGTACTTGAGAAGCTTTCCGTAGTTGCGCATGTCTTGGTTGTGAGACATGGCGTGGATGACGGCTCCGGAACCAAGAAAGAGCAGAGCTTTGAAGAATGCGTGGGTAGCGACGTGGAATAGACCGACCCAGTACGCACCAACTCCACACGCAATGAACATATAGCCGAGTTGGGATACAGTGGAGAACGCGAGTACTTTTTTGATGTCGGTTTGACCGAAAGCAATGAGCGCTCCGAGGAGGGCAGTGATTGCACCCGTGATAGCGACAACGGCTCCAGCGGTGGGAGACAGAGCGAAGAAGGCACTCATCCGGTTGAGGAGGAAGACACCTGAGGTGACCATGGTTGCCGCGTGGATGAGGGCGGAAACGGGGGTTGGGCCAGCCATAGCATCGGGGAGCCAAATATAGAGGGGGAACTGTGCAGATTTACCCATCGCACCTATGAAGAGCAAGATACAAGCGATGGCAAGTAGCCAGGGATCGAATCCGGCGGCAATTTTGGCGGCGTTAGGGAGGAGAACGTCGTAGCTGAGCCAGCGCGGGTCGGCCCCTTCTTTGCCGAGGACGATTGCAGCCATGAACGCGAGTGTGAACATCCCGAGGGTGAGGCCCCAGTCGCCAACGCGGTTGACGATGAACGCTTTGTTTGAAGCGAAGCTGTTGGCTTTATCTTTGTACCAAAAGCCGATGAGGAGGTAGGAACAGACACCAACACCTTCCCAACCGACAAAGAGTAAGGCGAGGTTGTTGCCAAGCACGAGGATGAGCATGGCGGCAACGAAGAGGTTGAGGTAGGTGAAGAATCGTGGGAAGTCAGGTTCTTCCGCCATGTATCCGGTGGCGTAGAGGTGGATGAGGGTGCCAATACCGGTGATAATGAGAACCATCGTCATGCTGAGAGCATCGACGCGGACTTCAAATGGAATTGATAGATTGCCGACGGTGATCCATTGGAACAGCGTTAAGATTGCTGTTCGGTGGTGTTCGTCCATTTTGACGAGGGCGGCGGTGATTTGGGCTCCAAGGCCGAAAGAGATTGCGATTGGGAGGACGGCTAGTGCGCCCATTACTCGACGGCCAATTTTGGGGCCGAGGTTGTCGATAATGATCTTTCCAGTGAGACACTGGATGAGGAATCCGAAGACGGGAAGGGCGAGTACCCACCAGATATTCGAGAAAATTGCTTGTTCCATAGTGTTCTGGTTAGCCTCGCATCGTGTTCATGTCGTCAACATCGACTTGGTTTCGATATCGGAAGATGGCCATGATGATTCCGAGTCCGACAGCGACTTCGGCAGCGGCGATTGCCATGACGCAGATGACCATTGATTGTCCGGCCATAGCGGAGGCAAAAGGATCGCGTGCGGCTACGGAAGCAGTCGGATAGGAGGCGAAGGAAAGGAAACTGAGGTTGACAGCGTTGAGCATGAGCTCGATGCACATGAAAACAACAACGGGGTTTTTGCGGATTAGAACACCGAGGCTTCCGAGTGCGAACATCGCTAGACTGAGACCGAGGAATGCGGCGAGGGGAATTTCGTCATGCACGGCGGCAAGGGGGAATTGGTGAAGGATATTGAGCATGACTTAAAATTTCCTCTTGGCGAGCATGATCGAGCCGACGACCCCGAGAAGGAGGAGGACGGAGATGATTTCGAAGGGATAGACATATTGGGTGAAAAAGGTTTGACCGATGGCTTGAGGTGAACCGTATGAGCGGTCGAATTCTGCACCATAGATGGACTGTGTGGGCTGAATAACAAAGTTGTAGATAAGAGCCACAACGAGTGCTCCGCCAAGGAGTCCGAAAACAAATCTTCGGTCTTTCCAGAGGCTGGTGTCTTCTTCTGGGTGCTGTGATCGGAGGATCATGATCACAAAGAGGAAGAGAACCATGATTGCGCCAGCATAGACTACGATTTGAGCGATGCCGAGCATTTGGTTGCCAAGCATGAAATAAACCATGCCGAGCGTGATGAAGTTAATAACGAGGGAAAGAGCTGAACGAACTGGGCTTTTGAGAAAAACAACACCGATCGCTCCTAATAGAGCGATTACAGCCAGGATGATGAATGCAACCTGGTTGAGTGTCAACGCTTATAGCCTCCTCGGGCGTTTTTCATGTTCAGTTTCATTTTTAGTTGTGGTTTAGAAGTTACCACTGAGTCGAAGGTTTTAATTAGTTTAATGGGATCAACCATTGTGACCACTCGTTTTGGGGTGGAGACCATGGTGACGGTTCGCTTTTCGGCGACGGGCGCACCTTTCTTGCTGACGTTAAGGATATTGAGATAGAGAACAAGAGCTACAACGAATGCAGCAATTGCGGCTCCCCATCCGCCAACCGGGCCGTATAGTTCGGTGCCGATGATCCAGATGCCAACGATGATGAAGTTTACGACTGAGATCGGCAACAGCGATTTCCAGCCGAGATCCATGAGTTGGTCGTATCGAAGTCTTGGAAGAGTGGCGCGCAACCAGACAAAGAAGCTGATTCCACCCAAGCATTTTGCAATGAAGACGATGGGGGCAAGCCAGTAATTGGCGTTATCCAAAACATGGAACAGTTGATTGCCGGTCGAAGCGTACAGATGTTCCCAGTTGACGGGGAGCATGTTGTAGCCACCGAGGAAGAGAGCAGCAAAGATTCCGCTAAAGATGAACATGGCAGCATATTCACCCATAAAGAACACTGCGAACTTCATTGAAGAGTATTCAGTGTGATATCCGGCGATCAGCTCATTTTCAGCTTCGGGAAGGTCGAACGGAGCACGGTTGGTTTCGGCAATGATGGCGATCAGGAAGACGATCGCACTGATAAATCCAAATGGAGTGAAGATAAACCAGTTTTGGACGCCATCAATTAATCCCCAGAGTGGCTTTTCTTGTTCAACGACGACATTTGTGAGCTTCATGCTACCGACAGCCATAACGATACAAGCAACGGACATGGCCATGGCGAGTTCGTAGCTAATGAGCTGAGCTGAGGCGCGGAGTCCACCCATGAGGGAGTATTTGTTGTTACTGGCGTAACCAGCGAGAACAATTCCGTACGCACCGAGTGAAGAGATCGCAAGAGCGTAGAGGATGCCGATTTCGACATCGGCGACGGGGGTGAGGATTCCGTAGAGCCCAGTGTTTGGTCCCCATGGAAGAGTTGCGCCGAGGGCAAAGGCGGGGAAAAGAGCTAGGGCAGGAGCAATGAAATAGATTTTCCGATCGACATCTGCAGGTGTGATGTCTTCTTTAGTGAAGAGCTTGACCCCGTCGAGAAGGGGCTGGATGAATCCGAATGTTCGGATTTTTTTGCCCGCGAGGCCCTTGACCGGGAATGAACTGGGGATAGTGACGGTTCCGGATCGGTTGGGGCCGATTCGGTCTTGCATCCAGGACAGGAGCCGTCGTTCCCACCAAATGAGGGGGGGAACAAGAGTTAGAATTGCTACGACAACAAAGAGAACCCTGATGAGCCCAAGAAGGAGGGGATTATTTTGATTTAGCCAGAAAAACCACTCTGCAACCACGTTGTTTCACTTTACCCGTGCGTTCTCGCCTGTCTTAGGAGAGTTTCGGGAAGCTCCCGGCGAATGCCTTGGGGTCGAACGGTTTTCCGCTTTGGGGCAGGATGAAACCGGTTGAGGGCAGAACGTTGTAAGTGGCACCAGCAAATTCAGGATGCGTTTTTGCGATGGAATCCATGATTTCGCTGGGGTTGAAGGCAGGTGTGCCGGGTTTGATTCGGAGCGAGAGCTCGGTAAAGATGCGCCAGACGGCTTTTGCTTCGCCGGGTGGGTTCAGGATTTGTTTCATGCGCTGTACGCGGAATTCAGATGATGTGTAGGTTCCATCTTGTTCGGCGGGGAGCGCCATGGGAAGGATATGGGTTGCGTAGGCGGCAGAAGTACCAGGGGTTGAAGTGATCAGAATCAGATTTTCGACCGATTCGAGAGCTTGTTCCGCAATTTGTTTGAATGGCAGGTCGTCGATGGGGTCGAAATCGACCAGGACGAGGGTTTTAATTTTTCCGGCGGCACAGCTTTCCAGGATAGTTTTGGTGTTGTGGTCGTCGGATTTGGGGACGAGGCCGAGGGCCATTGCGCCGGTCGTGTTGCAGTCGAGCCCCATATAGTTGAAGGCTTGACTGAGGTTGCCAGCGCTTCCGGCAAGGATTTGGTAAGCGGCAACACCTTCGTTGGAAGTGGTTAACGAGTGGGTTGTGATGGTGGTAACGCTTTCGCCTTTAAGAATTTCGGCGGCGACTTTGACAGCGGCTTGATCAAAACCAGATTTTGCGCAGGCGTCGGCGAAGTTGACGTCGCTCGCGGTTCCGAGGGCGGAAGCGATTGCTGCTGCGGCAAAGTGTTCGGTTCCAGGGTTGTAGCGGAGGATTGTGTGAGCGAAAGTATCAGCTTCGGTAGCCGTGGAAGTCGCGACAACGACTTTCATTCCGCGTTGGAACCAACCCTTGCGTACACGGAGGAACGACATCGGTTGTTCTTCGGCAAGGTTTGTTCCGAATATCAGAACGCCCGCTTGGTGTTCAAGATCAGCGATTTGTGATGAACGAGTTGATCCAAATTTGTTTTCGGATCGACCATCGGCGTTGATGTAGTCACCAGTAGCGCGTGAATCAACGCTTTGAGATCCGATTTGATTGAAAAGGGCTTTGGCGCTGAAAAGACCCTCGTTGGAAACTTTTTGGCTGATGAGAAGGGCGGCAGATGAACCCGATTCTTGGAGAAGAGTCGCGATCTCTTTATTGGCGTCACTCCATGAAGTACGAATGTATTCTGCACCTTGGCGTTTATTGGGTGCGGTAACGCGGTTGGAGTCGTTGTAAAAATCGTGACCGAATTTACAGCGATCAGCAGTCCACTCTTCGTTGACATCTTCGTGGGTGCGACCGTTAATCCGGACGAACTTTTGAGATCGGTAATCGAACCAAACGTTGGTTCCGCAAGGGGTAACTGTGCAGATGCCGGGTTGGGTTTCGAGATCCCATGGACGGGCTCGGAATCGGTAACGGGCTGAGGTGAGCGCGCCGACGGGGCAGATTTCGATTACGTTGCCGCTGAACCGCGATTCAAAATCAGTGAGCTGGAATGTTGAGGGTTGCATCTCTGCTCCACGGAAGCGGAATGCAAGTTGGGAATCGCCGGAGATTTCTTCAGTGAATCGAACACATCGCCCGCATTGAATACATCGTTCGAGGTCTAAGGTGACGTATTGGCTTAGGGGGAACGCTTTTGGGGCGTGGCGTTTTACTTCAAGGAATCTTGATGTGGATGGGCCGTACGAAAGCGTGTTGTTTTGAAGTGGGCATTCTCCGCCTCGGTCGCAGATGGGGCAGTCGAGGGGGTGGTTGATGAGGAGAAATTCGAGAACACCTTTGCGGTCGCGGTGAATTGATTCGGTGTCGGTGTAGATCACCATGTTGTCGCCGGCGGGGAGAGTGCAGGCGGCTTGAGGTTTCGGCATTTTTCGGACGGTGCCATCGGCTTGTTTGAAGCCGACTTCGACGAGACACATGCGGCACATGCCGACAGGCTTCATTCGGGGGTGGTAGCAGAAGATGGGAACATCAAGACCGAGTCGCTTAACGGATTCGTCAATAAGCTCGTCTTTTGGAACTTGAATCTCGATATCATTGATCGTGATCGTGACCATTTGTTCTTGTGCGACGGATGCCATAGTTTCGTGAGCCCTAGAATGCCTCTGGAGCTTGAGTTTGGCTCCGAATGCGTGTGTACCCTAATATGTGATGTAAGTGCATCGAACTTCCCAGGAGACGCAGTGCGAATTGGCGGCGGGATTATTGCTAGGTTTTGAGTTATGAGAGTTTCAGTTAATGCATGGCAAGGGTTTGATCAGATATAGTTGGGGCGTTGAAATTCCGGCTTCCGGAATGGTGAATTGAAATGGTCGTCAAAGTGTTGCGTTTTTGTTCGTTGTTGGTTGCTTCGTTAGCGGTGGGTTCGTTAGCGTTAGCAAAACCGGATCGAGAAGTTCGATTGGTTTCGGTTGATGTGCGAATTGACTTAAAACCAGGCTCGGTTAATGAGTCGACGATGTCGGCTTTGAGCGCAGGTTACGGGCGAATCATATCGAAAGATAAGTCAGGTTTTGTTCTTCGATTGAAGTCTCCGGATGAACTTCAAGCTCAGTTGGAAGAAATTCGAGCGAGAAAGAGTGTTACGGAAGCTACTCCGATGGCACCGCTTTTGCCGGGTCAGAACCTGTTGAGTTTGCCTTTGACTCAGTTAAAGCAAGTGGTAGCAGATTACAAGTTGGCTTACATTGCTTGGGCGGAAGTGACGGGGACGGAACTTAAGATTGTTAGCGGTATGAAGAAGGTTCCGGGGGTTGGTTACCTTGAATCATATTTGCAATGGAAACATGACCGAGCGTTTCCGAACGAGCAGATTGACATTTCGGGATATGTTGAAGTTGCTAATCGGCGAACTTTTGAAGACCGGATGCAGATGGATCCAAGAGAGCGCGCGAACGACGGTCGACCGACAAAGGGTGTTGGTTTGCCCGGAAAATTACAACTTGATGCCGTTGGTTCGTGGGAGTTTATGGGGCCAACCGATTTGGCGGCACCGTATCGTATTTACTTTGGATTGAGCCCGATTAATGGCCGAGCGAATGCGGTGGCATTTCACCCGACGGATGCAAATACGTTCTATACCGGCGGTTCGATGGGTGGGGTTTGGAAAACGACTGACGGCGGGGCAAATTGGAGCACAACTTCTGATGGTTGGCCGTTGCTTGGTGTGAGTTCTTTGGTCGTTAGTCCGGTCAATGGCGATTTGATCTTGGCGGGCACAGGTGACTTTTACGGTTCTGATGTCGCGGGTATCGGGGTGATGCGGAGTACGGATGGTGGTCAGAACTGGACGCGAACTGGTCTGAACATGAGCTCAGCGATGGTTGCAGGGCTGGTTTTTGATAAGGATAATCCGCAAACGGTTTACGCGGTCGCGGGCCGAACGGGTGGCTCTGCACGCGGGGTTTACCGCTCGACAGATGCAGGTTTGAACTGGAGTGAAGTGGTAACGACTGACCTTGATTGGAGCTATATTGATATTGGAGCAGCTCCGGTTTCGGGTTCACGTTTGAAGTGGGCGGTTGCAGGCGGAAGTAACCCTTCGATTAGAAAATCGACTGATGGCATTAACTGGACGACGGTGACAAATCCGACGACGGGCAGTCAGAACTCATTCCATATCGCGGCATCGAAGATTGATGCGAATACCGCTTATTTGTTGGCCACGACACCGCGAAAAGTTTATAAAACGATTGATGCGGGGGTGACTTGGACAGATGTCACGGCAGGGTTCCCGAACGGATCAAGCAACTACAATTGGAGTCAGGGCTGGTACGACTATTACATTAAGACCTCGGTCGTAAATGGTCAGGACATGATCTTTGTCGGTTTGATCGACGTTTCGATGTCGATCAATGGAGGCGCAAGCTGGCGGACGATTGGTGGCTCGAACTATACGGCAGCTTATTCAAACACAGCAATTGTTCACCAGGATAACCATAACCTAGAGATTGATCCGAATAATCCTTCGCGGGCTTTGGTAGCTACTGATGGTGGAGTTTTCCTTTTCAACTACAATGCGGCTCAAGACAATTACACTTGGGCGCAGTTGAACAAGGTTTTGGGGATTACCCAGTTCTATACGATGGCAGTTCACCCAACGAATGCGAACTATGTTGTCGGTGGAACTCAGGATAATGCTAGCCCTCACTCATTTGGCAATTTGAATCAATGGGGTAACCCGGGCGGTGGTGATGGTGCGGGATGTGGGATCAACTTTTTGAACCCGAACATTCAGTACGTTTCAAGTCAGTACCACGGTTTGACGCGAACGACGAATAGTTGGAACAGCTCAAGTGGGTTTGCTCCAAGTTTTGGTTCGGATAGTGTTCCGTTTATTGGTGATTTGTGGCTTGACCCGAACGACCCTACAAACGTTTACATCAACACGAATTACTTGTGGCGATATAAAGAAGGAACGGGGACGTGGACTCCTCGTTTGGGAAGTCAGTTGCTTTCTTCAAGTGGTCAGGTTCGGGCGCTAGGAATTGCGAAGGGCGACAGCAATGTGATGTATACGGGTGCCAGCAATGGTGACCTTTACATGTCGCGCAATTTTGGGGCAAATTGGACGCAACTGGATACGGTTGTTGGCCTGCCGAACACTTCTATTCTTGACATAAGCGTTAATCCGGGCGATAAGAATGACATCTTGATTGCGACGGGTTCTTCGCGTTTGTTCAGGTTGACAGGGACTGATACTGGTTCGCCTGTTTTGACAGCTGTGAATGGATCGGGCGCAAACATGTTGCCGAGTATCGCCATTAGCACGATTGCTCGTGATCCTTGGCAACCGAATACTCGTTGGTATGTTGGAACTGACGTTGGTGTCTTTACCACGGACAATGCAGGGGCAACATGGACGGATATCACTCGATCGCGCGGTTTGCCAAACGTTCAGGTTAACCGATTGATTGCAAACCCTACCACGGGTTATCTGACAGCGGCGACTTACGGACGCGGGATTTGGCGCATGAAGATGGTTCCGGCACAGGTGCAGTCACTTGTTGCTAATCCAACTTCGGTGATTAACGGAGATGGTGGATCGTTGACAGTCACGATTGACCGTTCGGCTCCAACAGGTGGAGTCACGGTGCCGTTGATTTCGAGTTCGCCGAACTTGGTTGTTCCGGCTTCGGTTATGATTCCGGCAGGTCAAAGCTCGGCGAATGTGGCGTTTACGACATTGGAAACGGCAACGACCGAAGTTGTAACGGTAACGGCTACTTTGGGTGGATCAACAACCGCTCCAGTAACTGTTCTATCAACAATTGATCGTCCGATTCAGAAGTTTAGGTTGAAGAACGCGACGAACTCGGTTGGAACAATCGCAAGCATTGCGACTTCAAATGACACTTATTTGACATGGTCGATTTTGGATGCGGGTGACCGAACGACGGCATTTACGGGCTTGACGTCAATCAATTCTCCGACGTTGTCGCAGTTTAGGATTGAGATGGAAGCAAAAACCAATGTTGCAGGATTGCAATATCAGTTGCTGGCATTTAATTTGGTCACTAAGCGGTTCGACGTGATTGGCAGTGGTTCGATCTCTACGGCGGATCAGGTGTTTAAAGCCGATGTGCTGAATACGGCGAATTACTGGAATCCTGCTGCTGAATTGCAAGTTGCATTGTATGTGACTTCGAGTACTGGCGTTCCATTTACGGTCTCAATCGACCGTGCTCGTATTCGCACTCAGCCGTAGAGGCAGAAGTCACTTGGTCGGGGCACTCGTCCCGACTCAGTAGCTTGTTCGACTAGGACAACCAAGCCAAAGTAGTACACTTTGGCTTGGTTGAGCCGTAGAACTTTATATGTTCCTTGGCGGTTCAGGGAAGTTTTTGAGAATGTTGGATTCTGCGAGCGATGCTGTGAATGAAGTTTTGGATGGGGTTACTCCAGAGTTTGAAAACGATGACGCGATGCTTGAGCATTACGCGGAGCGGGAATACAAATGGGGATTTGTTACGGATATTGAGTCGGACACATTGCCGCCCGGTTTGAATGAAGATGTCATTAAATTTATTAGTAATAAAAAGGGTGAGCCGGAGTGGATGCTTGAGTTCCGATTGAAGGCTTATGCTCATTTGAAGACGATGGCTTATCCGAAATGGCCAAACGTTGATTACAAGCAACCGGAATTGCAGGAGATTTCTTATTTTTCTGCGCCGAAAAAAATGCCGAAGTTAAATTCGTTGGATGAAGCTGATCCGGAATTGATTGCGACGTTTAATAAACTTGGGATTCCGTTGGAAGAACAGAAGATTTTTGCGAACGTTGCCGTGGATGCAGTTTTTGATAGTGTGAGTGTTGCGACGACTTTTAAGGACACGTTGAAGAAAGCGGGCGTTATTTTTATGCCCATCAGCGAAGCGGTTAAAGAGCATCCTGAACTGGTTAAAAAATATTTGGGTTCGGTTGTGCCTTACACCGACAACTTCTATGCGACTTTGAACTCTGCGGTGTTTACGGACGGATCATTTGTATTTGTTCCGAAAGGAGTGACTTGCCCGATGGAATTGAGCACTTACTTCAGGATTAATGAGCAGAATACGGGTCAGTTTGAGCGAACCTTAATTGTTTGCGAAGAAGGGGCGAAGGTTTCTTATTTGGAAGGTTGTACGGCGCCGAAGCGGGATGAAAATCAGCTTCATGCGGCGGTAGTTGAACTTTGGGCCGATGCTGACGCAGAGATTAAGTATTCGACCGTTCAGAACTGGTATCCGGGCGATAAAGACGGCAAAGGTGGCATTTTTAACTTTGTTACCAAGCGCGCGCGCTGTGAAGGTGATCGAAGTAAGGTGACTTGGACTCAGGTTGAAACAGGATCAGCGATTACTTGGAAGTATCCGAGTGTGATTTTGAAGGGTGATTCGAGCGTGGGTGAATTTTATTCGGTAGCTTTGACGGCGGGCAAACAGCAAGCAGATACCGGTACGAAGATGATTCACATTGGTAAGAACACTCGGTCGACGATTGTGAGTAAAGGTATCTCGGCGGGCAACGGTCAGAACACTTATCGTGGATTGGTGAAGATCAACGCTGGGGCTGAGGGTGCGCGGAACTATTCGGTTTGTGACTCAATGCTGATGGGTGATCGGTGTGGTGCGCATAAATTTCCTTATATTGAGGTTAAGAATAATTCGGCGACGATGGAGCACGAAGCGACAACTTCGAAGATTGGCGAAGACCAGTTGTTCTATTTGGCTCAACGCGGAATTAGTGAGGAGGACGCGGTCAACATGATTGTGAGCGGGTTCTGTAAGGATGTATTCCGTGAGTTGCCGATGGAGTTTGCGGTTGAAGCGCAGAAGCTTTTGGCGGTTAGCCTTGAGCACTCAGTTGGTTAGGATTTGTACTTTTTGCTCTCAGTCGGGTATGAATCGAATTCGGTTCACACCCGACTTTTGTTTTAGGATAGGCGGTGCTTGTTGATCGGCAGGAGTATTTTTTTATATTGCTTCTTCGATATGTGTGTTTGAGACAATTAATAATAGTTTTGTAGAACGTTTAGGACGGTAATTCAGTCAAGTTCTTTGATGGGGCTGTTTACAAAGTTATCAACTTTAAGCGATAAGAAGTGGGCGCTGGGTTGCGGAGCTTTAGCGTTATTGCTTGGCGTAGCGATAATGGCGGCTGGTTTGCAGGTGATTGATTATCCAATTGTGGCGATGCGGTCGGAGCAGGTCGAAAAAGAGTATCGTGCGGCGGGGTTGCCATGGGTGGCGAGTGATGTTGATCGACACATTCCGGCAGCGGATAACGCGAGTGCCGAATTTTTAGAGGAGATGGAGTCACAGGGTCGTTCGCTCCCGCGAAGCACCTCGACTTTGGAAGCGGCGATGAGTGATTATGACTATGCAGCTGCACGTAAAGAGATCGATTTTTTTAAGGATTATATTGCGAAATTTGAATTGGCAAGTCGGGCTAAAGCGATTGCGTTTAGTAAGGATTGGGATCAAGGGGGAGACGTATTGTTTCCAGAATTCGTAAAATTTAAAGATTCAGTAAAGTTATTGTCTTGGCGAGCAGAGATCCGGGCTAGTGAGGGTGACCTTGAGGGGGCAATGACGGATTTACGTACCGCATTTCGGCTCGGGGATCAAATTGGTCAAGAGCCAATACTCATAGCTCTTCTGGTTGGGATTGGATGTCAGAAGACTGCATTGAAAGGGGTGGAGTATGTGGGGGCATTACGACCGAACGATGCAGTTTGGATTGGTAGGATTCGGAAAGAAATTGGGGGATGGCAGACAACGCTTAACTTTGAATCTGCTTTACAAGGTGAAGCGTATTGGTGGATATCTATTCCGAGAAACTTACGGGACAAAGAAGTTTATTTGGACTTGAAGTCTTTTGATTCGGAAGAGACGTACATTCCGCGGGCAGCATCAAAATTGGTGCGTGATGGGTTTGGAAAAGGGGCAGTGCGGCGTGCATACCAGACTCGATCTATGGAAATTTCGATTGGAATAAAGAAGATTCGAGATCGCCATAAAAATGATCCGACATTTTCCTCGCGGGAGATTGAGAAATACTTTGAACGGGAGCTCACCGGGAGTAAGAAGATGAGTAATTCCTTGATGGAACTCCTCTATCCTGTGATTGCAGATGCTGGATATTCGGTAGCGAAGAACCAACTGGGGGTTGGGATGACAGATGCGGTTTTACGGGCGGGGGAAATTAAGGCTCGGACGGGAAAATTCCCAGAAGACTGGAAGGGTTTGGGGTTGGCACCATTAATTGATCCTGTGACAAAGGAATCGGTCAAAGTGAGGGTGAAGAATGGAGTGTTTTTTGTTTACCTAGTTGGATTTAATGGAAAGGAAGAAGAAAATTTTGAGCAAAAAATCAGATTGGGTGATGATGTTTATTTTCAGTTTCCGGTTAAGCGTAGGCTTCCATTGCATTGGGTTGGCACCCCAGGCAATCCTGGGGTGCCAGGAGGGAACTTGATTCGTTAAAGTCAGAAAGGAAATGGTGCGGACATTTCTTTACGTTAACAATTCTTGCTTTGGTATCTTTTGTTCTTCAGTACTTTGATCAGCGTATTTTCGTTTGGATGCGTTGATTACGGTGTAACGGGGTGTCGAGATTAAGGCAAAAACGTGTCGGAGTTCTTTGGGTTGGGATGCATTTGGTCATGGGGTGATCGATCTAGTAAATCGGCCGTGAGCATGGCAAACAAATTTTGATGATTCAATTGTTATTATTTAGTTGGTCTTAATGAAGTGGATGATGAGTGGGTTCGTAATCGAGATTTTTCAGATGATTTGGCAGTAGAATTTCTTCCTTCACCATTTCAATGATTGAGGTTTGAACGATGGCAAAATTGATTAACGGCATTGGGAAAATGAATTCAAAGAAATGGGCTTTGGGTTGCGGGATTTTTATATTATTGTGTGGCGGTGGGGTGGTTGTCGCGGCGTTACAAGTGGTGGATTTTCCGATTGTTGCAAATGAGGCACAGAAGGTTCAGAAGCAGTATCAGGCGGCGGGCTTGCCTTGGGAGCAAGCGGACTTAAATACGGCGTTGCCTGATGCAGACAATGGGGTGTCGGCTTTTTTGGAGGCAGAGAAGTTAGCTGGCGGGAATTTATTGAAAGAGGAGAAGGTGGTCCAGTCGGCAATCCGAGCGGAAAAGTGGGCGGAAGCCGAGTCGTTGTTGCGGGAAATTGCGGCGGTGATTAATTTGCTGAGAAAATCGACTCAGTACAAAGGATTTGATTTTAAGCGTGACTGGGATAAAGGGGCACGACTCCAATTTCCGGAGTATGCAGTTTCAAAAGCGGCGGTTCGGTTACTGACATATCAGGCTCTCATTTCGGCGCGGAAAGGAGATATTGATTCTGCTTTGCTTGATCTTCGGGCGGCATATCAAATGGGAAACATGTTTGCTGGTGAGCCTACTATTATCGCTATGTTAGTAGCGATTGCGGATCAATCAATCACGTTGGATGCTGCTTTACGAGTAGCGGCGGTGCGGCCGAATGATGTTGCTTGGCTGGGCCGGGTGCGAAAAGAAGTCGAGCAGTGGAAGTGTGCGATTGATTTCCCGAGGTCAATGGAGGGTGAAGCGTATATTGGGCTATCTACGATCCGGAATCTGCGGGGTAATCCTCTTAAATCGGCGCGAGATATTAGTTCAGGTGATGCCAGTGATGAAGTGTACAACGACGATGAGCATATCGTTCGCACGGGTTTGCCGAAGGGAATGATTGGTACATCTTTTGCCGTACGGTGGATGGAAGCGCACATCTATTTTAAGAAAGAGATTAAAGCATCTGACGGGAATTGGACAGGCGTATCGAGGAAGTTTGATGAATATTCGATTGAGTTGAATAAGCCCCCTTTTAAGGCGAGCCAAACGCTCAATCGGATTATGTTCCCAGTTTTTGTCCAGGCAGGTGTTGCGGCGGATGGCGCTGTTTTTCGACTAGATGCTGTTCGAGGAGTGTTGTTAGCGGCGGAGTACAAAGTGAAGCACGGGAAGTATCCGAAGGATTTTGCGGAGCTAGGATTTGAGGTGGTCGACACCGTGAATGGCACTGAGGCGATTTACAAGGTAAAGGGGAATACTTTGTTAATATATTCGGTTGGTGGAAATGGGGTTGATGAAGGTGGTATTAGGACAGATGGTTCCCGTGGCGATGACTATGTTATTCAGTTTCCTCCTCTTCCTCGAAAGTGATTAGTTGTTCAGGAAACGTTAAGTTTGTAGTGATATATTTGTCTGGTTTGGAGAGAGTTCAGGATCTGACCCATAATCGTGATGGGAATATTGCGGTTCTTGATATAAAAATGTCAAGAACCGTTTGTTTTTGAAAAGTAAATTAGTTGTATTTGGAAATAGTTTGCGATTGTTAGTCCTTGAGCCCCTTTTTAAGCGTATTGAATTGCTAAGGTGGAACACCTGGGGTTGAACCTGGCTCTAATCAGTTCGGAACATCGAAGATGCCACACGTCATTTCGCAAAAACACCAGAGGGCCTGGCGTTCGTTTCTAACTTCGCAGTCATTGACTACGAATATGTTGGATTCACGCCTGAGGAAAGCGGGCCAAATTTCATTGGACATTTATGAAGTCCTTAGTACATTGGAAGATGCGGAGGGTCATCGTTTGCGTATGAGCGACTTAGCCGAAACCATTCTGTTTAGTCGAAGTGGTTTGACTCGTATGATTGATCGGCTGGAGGAAGTCGGCTATGTCGTTCGAGAACCTTCTCCTGATGATCGCCGGGGTTGGTTTGCGGTTGTGACACCGGAGGGAATAAAAGCACGTCATACGGCTTGTGAGATAGTTCAGCAGGGTCTGGCTGAAGTTTGGGTTGAGGCATTAAGCGAGGAAGACGCAGATAAGATTAGTGCTCTTTTGGAGCAGGTTTGTGGGCGGGCGAAGAACGCGGCTAAATAAGTAGGGTTTGCAATTTTTAGAGACGGGGGCTCTTATGAGCCCCCGTCTCTTTTTGCTTAGTTGAGTTTATCGACAATTACTCGGCTTTGAGTTTTGCCGCCGGTGAGAACTTTGATGTTGATTTTTTGATAATCAGCATCATGGGCGGTGAAGATATTCATGAACTTGCCCGGATTACGATCAACTAATGGGAACCAACTTGACTGTACTTGCACCATGATACGGTGGCCTTTTTTGAATGTGTGGCAGGTATCGGGGAGAGTGAAATGCACTCTTTCGATGGCGTTGGGAACCATTGGTTGTGGATTTTGGAAGCTGTTGCGGAATTTGGATCGCATGACTTCTCCACGAACGAGCATGTGGAAGTTGGGGTTAACAGGCTCGCTAGCAGGAAACACGTCGATAAGCTTGACGATGAAATCACAGTCGGTGCCGGAGATCTGGGTGAAAATTTCAGCTTGAACATTTCCGGAGACGGTGAAGTCTTGGGCAAGGGGTTCGGTTGTGAATGAGAGAACGTCGGGTCGATCTAAACAGAATCGTTGGTCATCGAGCATGTATTCGCGTGATCTGCCTTTGAGTACTCCACCTTGGTAAGGCACGGGGCTGGCAGGGTCGCTTACGTAGCAGTACGTGCCATCTGTGGGTGTACCGCCGACGGTGAGTTTCTTTTACGCGTTGAAGTAAAGGCTGGTATCGGTTTTGGAGTTGGGGGGCCACTC
>JAPUDU010000067.1 GCA_027492935.1 Fimbriimonadaceae bacterium | reverse complement strand
GGGCTGAATGTTCGGCGGCTATGGCTTCTGTCTGGATAATCAAATCTGGTTCCATACTGTGAATCATACGTGCCTAATCTATCTAATTTGCGAATGTTCATGGTTTCTTTATTCGCTAGGTTGCTAAACAAATGAATTCTGTGTGGCGCATAAAGAGGGCGTGAAGATTGATGTTTCGGTGCAACATCGTCATGTTAGTTGCGTCTTATTATTTACGGAGAAAGAAAATGACTAAAGCAACTCAAAAGTTCATTCGAGCCGCCACGATTATCACGACATTAGGTTCACTCGCCACGGTTGGGATCAACTTGTATCGAGCATTGAAGTCTGAGCGAAATTTCAAGAAACTTGATAACAAGCTTGATGAGCGTCTTGATCATTCGATGGACTGTAGCGACGCGACTGCGGTTTATTAGATAAGTTTGGGTGAGGGCGTGCGGAGTGTGGAATTATCTACACTCCGCTTTTTCATGTTTGGGCTAGCTTTTTTAGTGGACGAGGATTGTTCCGATTACATAGCAAGTTGGGTAGGCAATGGCGCCTAAGTTGAGGACTAGCTGGGTGAATTTTGGCTTTTGGGCTCTGAGGAGTTCGACGATCGTGAGGGGGATGACGAACGATGCTCCTTTTACGAGAAGGAAGCTGATGTCGCCCATTTCGAGGAATGGTGCGAGGAGAGGATTGGCTTCGTGAGCGATTCCCATACGCACAGCAAAAAGTGTGTGTGCCATGTCGAGGAAGCAAAGAGAGACGAGAATAACGGTGGCGTTGGTGACCCGACGCGAGAGAGCTTCGCGAAGAAGCGATTTTAGGTTAACTGATGCGCTGGGAGTTCTCATATCAGTACTTAGCTAAAATGTTCGGTGGGGATTTGTTGTATTTAAGAGGTCGCTTTTTTAATCTAGTATTCCTTGGGGCACGTATTAGGTTGATTGATATGGGAGTATTCTTAAGATATGAAGCGACCGTCAAGAAAAGAGATTCGAGCTGAAATCGAAGCAATGAAGAAAGAAGGCACTAAGGCGCCGATTCAGAAGGATACGACTTCGGCAAAGCCTTCAGCGGCCAAGAAAGTTAATCGGATTCGTAAGCAAGGCGTTTAATTTCGTTTTTGTAGAACGATAAAGATTTTGACCCCCGGTAATGCCGGGGGTCATCACTTTTGTTAGGCTTGTAAAATCCTAGTAAGGTACGGCACCGTCGAGATACCAGTACTTCCATGATCCAGCAGCGTCTCCGCGGCGTACGAAGATGTTTTGGTACCACTTGATTCCGCCTTTCTTGATCGCTTTCGCGTGGCTATCCATGAAGACCATGGGGGTTGTGCCAGCAAATCGGTAGCGAGCATGGGCAGCGCATTCCCAAGCTCCTTCGGTTGCAGAAGAGCAGTCAGTATCGAAGACAGGCGAGTAGACCGGGCTCGATGGGTTATAGACATCCACTCCGTCACGGGTAATTGTTGCTTCGTTACCTGGGGTGGTAGCGATTGATCCGATCCACTGGTTTTGCCAGGGGTGGAACCAAGGGAAGTTCCAGGTGACGTTGGCACCTTTTTCCATCATCATGACTTTATCGGCAACATTTTCAAGTTGCGTTTGGCTCAATGAGGGTTTGATTTGATCCGTAGGGAACCATGACATGTTTGATTCATAGTTATCGGCAAAGATTGAGTGGTGGAGTCCGTAGCTGAATCCACCAGTTTGGGCTTGGATAGCGTTAGTGGGATTTTGAATTGCTGCGACGGGGTATGCAGGTGATCTCCAGATGCCATCGACACCAAAGACTTGGGTAACTCCGCTGACCGGATTATTGAAGACTCGCCCGTTCTTAAGGTATCCATGAACTGCCGTTGTCCATGTGACGTGATAATCACCGGAGGAGTACTCGCCCATGACATGGACATCATCGACGTCGGTGGCGTAAATCATGATTCCGGTACCGATTTGTTTGATGTTGCTGAGGGACTGGGTTTTCTTGGCGGCTACTTTAGCTTGAGCGAAAACAGGGAATAGGATTGCAGCGAGGATTGCAATTATTGCAATAACGACAAGCAATTCGATGAGTGTAAAGGCATTTTTTTTCATTGCAGGTTCTCAACTTTGAGAGGTTTGTTGCCAGGGGGCAACGGTCGGGGCGACTGAGGTTGAGTCGCGGACATCGAGGTGGGTTTTGAAATCGTGATCTTGGAGAGAGTCTTTGCCGTTGAGGTGATCCAGGAGTGTTCTGGCAGCCATGGCGCCCATTTCTCCGATTGGTTGGTGAACACATGTGAGGCGAGGGGTTGTTCGGTCACTGTATGAAGTTGAGTCGAATCCGATTACGCTTAAATCGTTTGGAACCGTGAGGCCGGCTTGATCCGCGAGGTCAAGAAGAAGGGCAGCGGTTCGTTCGTTCCAGCAAATGATTGCCGTGTGGGGAGGCTTCGACTTTAAATAATCATTGAACTCATCTAACTGCCGATTCCAGGTTCGGATGTCGCCTTCGGAACAGGGGATGTCTAACTCGGTGCAAGCATCGATAAATCCACTGAGCCGGGCTTGAGCATCGGGGACATCGACTTCGAATTCTTCGAGAACGAAGAGGATGTTTTTATGTCCGAGTTCGTGGAGGTGCTGAACTGCTAAACGAGCACCCCCATAGTTGTCTGAGGTTATAAAAGCGGCGGCTTCGTGTCCGACGGTGGGCCGTGCGTGTAGGGCGACGAACGGCATTGAAGCCCTTTGAATAATCTCGTTTACTTCGGGAGATTGAGGGAATTTGCACCAAATAATCCCATCAAGAATTCCATTGCCGAGGCTTTTTAATGGGTTCGCGCGGTCAACTTCGGGGAGGATGGTGAGTCGGTATTTGTTCTTAAACAGTTCTTGAACGACTCCGTTGAGGAGTTCGACATAGAATTGGCCGTCGGTGATGTCACCGAAGTTTTCAAAAACGAGGCCAACATTGTTGGTGCGATTTGTTCGGAGCGATTGGGCAATTCCGTTAGGGATGTAGTGTAATTCGGTTGCGGCTTTTCGAATTTGGCAGGCCGTTTCATCGCTAACGCGGATGCTTGATTTTTTGTTATTGAGGACAGCTGAAACAGCAGATACGGAAACGCCAGCATGTTCTGCAACTTGCTTGAGAGTAATGGAAGAGTTTCGCCGTCCGCTCATGAGTTATTTGCCTCGGCTTTCGTTTGCTTCACTGCTGGGCTTAGCAATGCGATCTTTCATTGCTTGTTTTTGCTCAGCTGAGACATTGAGAGAGTCGATATATTCGAGTCGATTTGTGTTCGCTTTATCGACTTCGGCGGTTTATGGCT
>JAPUDU010000066.1 GCA_027492935.1 Fimbriimonadaceae bacterium | reverse complement strand
TGGTTAGATTATTGGTGGCTGGGGTGGGTGAGAAAAATATGATAATCTCCTCAGCAGAGCTGAGGAGATTGAGTAGTGAGTCGGGTTACTTAGTAATGCCCACTCAGTTCATAGATGTCTGTCAGACCTGCGCTTTGGACAGGAGAGGCGATATCCCCCTCAATTGAATGGAACCCGTAAGTATCTGCATCGTAATCAATGGATGGGAAAGCACCTGCTCGCCAGTCGGTCGGGTCGCCAACTTTGAAGGAAGCAAGTTCCAGGGCTGGGGTTCCAGAGGTGATATCCGAGAGGAAAGAGTACGGTGTGCCCCCGATTCCGTATCCGATTGTCGAATAGTAGCTGAGTAAGCCGATCGCGGTTGAGTGAAAGGCAATGAAGTTGCCATCTCCGGAGATAGTCGGTTCACCCGACGGGCCGTCGTTCAATGTTCCGGTATTTGTTAGCGACAGATTGTAGGCAGCAATGGTTGCGTTAGCACTTCTATCCCGTCGAAAGATATCTGCAACCCCGTTGTAGTCGGTTGAATAGCTTGTCAGGTTAGTAGCTTGGGAAGCAAACGCTATTCTGTTGGCATCACCAGTCATTGAGTGGTTGTCTGAATCGGCATTGCCTTCGTTGCCCGAGGAAGCATTCTTGCTGATCAAGTCTCGGGCATTAGTTGAAACGTTGCGTTGGACGATTTGTCGGTTGCTTTGAGTCACCCCGGACATACTGTTGATGGCTTTTGCTGCCCAGGTCACCATGTTGCCAGTGCTATCAATTGTGAATGTTGATACCCATGCTGGATATTGTTTCGTTCCGCGATGGGAGACTTCTTCAGTCACTAGATATGGGCAGGCATTGCTTCCATCGCCAGTTGAAACGTAGCCACTTCCGCCGGCGCTGTTGTAACGATAAAGTTGTCCGGTTTGCCAATAAGCGTTGCCCGTTGTGCCTGAACAAGTATTGCCAGGAGGGGCGGGTTTGCCGGTATCAAGATCGTTGAAAACGACCTTGTAATTGCCTTCTTCATCGATGTTGCTCGGCTGGGGCGGCCAAAGTTCGATGGGCAGGATAACGACATCAAATGTATGCATATCGACTAACGAGTCTTGGTCGACGATATAGGCATAGGGTGAAATTTCGTACTCGAGGGGATCGTAGCCCCAGAATGTGACGATTTCTCCGTCGCGCGAGATGGCGGGACGGCTGACGATTTCAACACTACCGTTGCACACTTCTGCTCCAGTGATGCCGGCACCGGCAACTAGCACTTCATATTGTGTTCCGTTGTGTTTTAGGTAGGCATACCTTCCCGAGCCGCTGTCCCGGGAGTAAGCAACGTATTTGGCGTCACCGCTGGCGCCATCAACGAGGCGCGTGACGGATGTGTAACTTGCGAATGCTGCAGCGGCGATGGTGAACATCGTGGCTGCAATGGCAATAGATTTTGTTTTGATTTTCATGTTATTGATTTGAGCCATTGCTTTTGGCTTGATCGTGGGGGCACATGAAAAGAATCTGGGAGACGGGGTTAAGTTGTTACGCGGTGGTTATGACTTTGAGCATGAGTGTAAATGTGAATATCGGCTGGAGGGTTGTAGGGTTAGAAACCCTATACTGAGGGCTTAATTAGCAAATCAAATTTGGTGGCGGAATTTGATCGTCACTTTACAACTTTTTTAACGCATTCCTGTGCTTCTGTCACGGCTTTTTCGCACGATCAAATATGGTGCATACAATTTCTCCAAGCTGTTCTGGAATGCAGTCTCATAGTCAATTATTTTTGGCTTATACTCTTTAGCATCTGTTACTTATTACCTCCTCTGTACGAGGCAACGGGGTTTACAAGTTTTTTAATATAGCCCGTCGGCAAACGAGTTCCGACGGTTGAGGCAGATGAACCCATTCTATCTAAGAATCTCCACGTATACGCAGACTCAAATTTAAATGACATCGCTAGTTTGTTTCAGGATGGATTGAATTCATTATTAGTAAGTACGATGACGGGTGCAGTCGCTTTAAAAACCTGGAAGTGATTGTCGAGAGTCGTCCTTTAATGTGGCTCTGTGATCTGTCAAAATGACAGAATGTCACCCCGGTTAGCAAAGGCGATTGAGATAGCAGTAGAAGCGGGGAAAGGGACGTTGGAATATTTTCAGCGTGGGGTAGGGGTGGAGTTAAAGGGTGATGCTAGTCCGGTGACGGCGGCAGACAAGGGGGCAGAGGTTTTGGTGCGGCGGCGGGTGGCGGAGATGTTTCCGGGCGAAGTGGTTTTGGGGGAAGAAGAAGGTCAGGCCGAGGCGGGGGATACGCGATGGGTTGTTGATCCGATTGACGGGACAAAGAGTTTTGTTTGCGGGGTTCCGCTTTATTCGACACTTTTGAGCTATGAGGTTGATGGCCAGCCGGTTCTAGGAGTGGTTTATTTTCCGGCGTTGGATGAATTATTTTATGCCGAGCGTGGGGGTGGGGCGTTTTGGAATCATCAACCGATTCGGGTGAAGGAGCAACCGGAGATGAAGCGGGCCGTAGTTTGTAGTGGGAGTTTGAATTCGTTGCAGAAATATGGACGATTGGATGGGGTTATGAAGCTGGTTGAGCCGATGATGGCGCATCGAACATGGTCGGATGCATATGGTCATATGTTGGTGGCGAGTGGTCGGGTGCAGGCGATGGTCGATCCGGTGGTGAGTCGCTGGGATGTGAGTGCGGTGATTCCGATTGTTGAGGAAGCCGGCGGGGTTTGCATGAAGTTTGATGGGTCGGATGTGTTGGATGGTAGGTTGCCGGATAATCGATTGGAACTTATCAGCACGGTTCCGGGGTTGAAAAGCACCATATTGGAGTCCTTTTAATGCGGCTTTTAGGGGTGGATTTGGGTAAGAAGAGGATTGGACTCGCGGTGATGGACATGGAAGTTGGTTTAGCCCGGCCGTTGCCGGTGATAAATGCCTTAGCTGCTTTAGCTCGGGATGCGGAGCAAGTTGTGGCAGTGGCGAAAAAAGAGCAAGCAAAGGGAGTGGTTTTGGGCTTGCCGCTTGATGGGGGCGAAGAGACACAGATGAGCGCGGTGATGCGGCGATTTGGAGGCGAATTGGAAAATCGGGGGTTGAAAGTTTTTTTTGTGGATGAGAGTTTGACCAGTGCAGAGGCGAACACGGCAATGTATGAGGCGGGTTTGAAGGCAAGTCAGCGCAAGAAGCGATTGGACAGTGAGGCGGCTTGTTTGATTTTGGAGAGATATAGAGAGCTATGACGAAAGCAATGAAGGCGCTGATTGGGTTTGTTGTCGGTGTCATTTTAGTTTTTGGGGCGTTGTCATGGTTTAAGAGTGA
>JAPUDU010000065.1 GCA_027492935.1 Fimbriimonadaceae bacterium | reverse complement strand
AGAACTATTGTATGCGAAAACAAGACAACTTAGTCACTTGACTTTGGAAAAGAGTGCGTTGAACCGATCCATGCCCTATTGCTGAGTGAACTGGGTGAGAAGAGTCGTCGAATCGGGGTCGGGAATTTCGGTGAGTTTTTACGATTCTATGGCGAAGCTTAATGTTTTCATTAAGCGATCTGTTTAGGGACCGGAAGTTGGTGACTGGTATCCTTCGCTGAACTGAAATGAGCTTTAATCAACGCACAATTTTCTGTGGTGAGCTCCGCGCGGAGCATGTCGGTCAAACCGTTACGGTTAACGGATGGGCGAATAAGGTGCGCGACTTAGGAGGGTTGTTATTTGTTGATGTGCGTGATCGAAGTGGCGTGATTCAGGTTATTTTCCCAGAAAATACGAAGGCGGAGATTCGGAGCGAGACGGTTTTAAGTGTTACGGGTGAGATTCGTATGCGGGATGAATCGAACCGAAATGCGAACCAGCCGACGGGTGATGTTGAGTTGGCGGTGACAGGGTTTGAGATTTTGAATCAGTGTGGAACTTTGCCGTTCCCGGTCAGCGATGAGAAGTTGATGGAAAAGGTGAACGAGGAGCTTCGGGTTAAGCATCGCTACATTGACTTACGGCGTCCGATTATGCTGAAGAAGTTGCAGTTGAGGGCGGCGGCGATTAAGAAGATTCGTAATTATATGGACGATCAGGGTTTTACGGAAGTTGAAACGCCGATTATTACGAAATCCACTCCGGAAGGGGCACGCGACTATTTGGTGCCTTACCGACTTGAGCCGGGTGAGTTTTATGCGTTGCCACAATCGCCTCAGCAATATAAACAATTGTTAATGGTTGGGGGCCTTGAGCGTTATTACCAAATTGCGAAGTGTTTTCGAGATGAATCTCAGCGCGCAGACCGTCAGCCGGAATTTACTCAACTTGACGTTGAGATGAGCTTTGTTAAGCAAGAAGATATTCTTGGTTTGATTGAAGGGATGACTAAGTCGGTTGTTAATGAACTGATTAGCGAGTTTGATTTGGGAATTGAACCACTTGGTGAGTTTCCGGTTTTGACCCATGCGGAATCGTTCCGGATTTATGGGAATGATAAGCCCGACTTGCGGTTTGGATTAGAAATCTTTGATGCCGGTGCGATTGTGGCGGACTCTGAGTTTTCGGTTTTTAAATCGACACTTGAAGGTGGTGGATTTGTTCGCGGGATTCGGTATCCGGGCGGGGCGATTTTGAGTCGCAAACAAATTACGGAGTTTGAAGATGAAGCGAAGCGGTTTGGGGCAAAAGGAATGGCTAACTTTGCATTGATTGATGCTTCGGAAGATGTTGAAGGATCGCGTTTGCTGGAAAACGGCATGCGGATTAAGGGTGGGATTAGTAAATTTCTTTCGGCTACGGAAGTTTCGGCTTTGGTTGAACTCTCGGGCGCAGAAGTTGGCGACTTGCTGATGTTTGTGGCGGACAGTTGGTCGGTATCTTGCGAGGCGCTTTCTCGACTGCGCTTGCGCGTTGGTACGGAGTGCGGATTGCGCGATCCGAAGAAGATGGCCTTTGGATTTGTCGTTGACTTTCCTTTGGTTGAATGGAACGAGGATGAGAAGCGTTGGGATCCGAGCCACCACCCATTCACTTCTCCGAAAGCGGAAGATATTGGCTTCTTGACGACGGATACAGGTCGGGTTCGGGCGGACTGTTATGACATTGTTTGCAATGGCTATGAATGGGGCAGTGGCTCGATTCGGATTCATAATCCTGAGCTTCAAGCACAGATTTTCAGTTTGATTGGGGTTTCGGAAGAAGCTCAGCAGGAACGGTTCGGGCATATTCTGGAAGCGTTTAAGCTTGGTGCTCCACCGCATGGTGGGATTGCCACGGGGATTGACCGCCTGGTGATGTTGCTGATGAACGAAGAGAACATTCGCGAGGTTATTGCTTTCCCTAAGATGGGGAATGGCTATGATCCGATGATGGATGCGCCATCGGCGGTAGATGACGCTCAGTGGGCAGAAATGGGTTTGATGAAAACGCCGAAGAAGTAATTCGGCGTCTTCATCTTCCTCGCAGATTCCAGCTTTCGCTGGAGTCTAGTGCTCGTGGGTTTATAGTTTTTCGATGTAGATGTTTCCGGAGGAATCGGTGCCACCATCGGGGCGGACGTTGGCTCGAAGTTCGATGGTGGCACCGGGGTTGAAGACAATGTCTTTGAAGTTGTACAAGTTGCCTTTATGAGAGCCGCCGGTTGTTCCTTCGTGGATATCTTCCGCGACTTTTTGATTGTTGATCCAGATTTCTGCGCGTTGGATATCGAGGCGGTGGGAACCGCCGGTGTACATGAAGGTGATTCGGTAGTTGCCAGGAGTGCGAACGTTATCTGTGATTGTCCACTTTAGAACCGCCCATTCTGGGCTTAGCATTTGGGGATTCCAGGTGTTGGCGGGGATATCGGTGGCTTTGGGGGTGCGGTAGTTGATCTTGGCGTATTTGAGCCGCTCGAGATGAGGGGTGAGACGGGCGACGAAATCGGTGAAGTTTCTTTTGACTTGAGGAGTCCATCCGATTTCGGCAACAGCGCATGCACGGGGGTAAGCCATGTATTCACGATGCTCGTAGGTTTTCATGTATTCGGTCCAAATGTTGCCCTGGACTCCGAGGATGTGTTTTTCATGACCTGGCATGATGCCTTGGATGTGAGGGTCGAACGCATAAACGGTGCGCAGTGGGACGAACCCTCCAATTGCTTCGGGCTCTTCAGCAGCAGGGCCTTGGTAGTAATCAAGATACATATTGCCGGTCGGGGTCATCACGACGTCTTGACCGAGATTGGCAGCGGTGAGCCCTCCGCTTGTTCCGCGCCAGCTCATGACGGCGGATCGTTTGGGGAGTCCACCTTCGAGGATTTCATCCCAGCCAATGAGACGTCTTCCATTTTTGTGGAGATGGTCTTCCATTTGTTGGATGAACCAAGATTGAAGCTCGTGGGCATCTTTGAGGCCGCGTTCGGCCATTCGTTGCTGTTCGGCAGGGTCGTTTTCCCATTGAGTTTTTGGACACTCGTCGCCGCCGATGTGGATGAATTTGCTGGGGAAGATTTGCATCACTTCGGTAAGAACGTCGCGGCAGAATTGCACGGTTGGTTCAGAAAGGTTGAGAACGCGGGATTCAACACCCCAACGTGGGAAAACTTCGGCGGGCTTTCCATCGCCTAGCTCAGGATAGGCGGCGATTGCGGCGATCATGTGACCGGGCATATCGATTTCGGGGACGATGGTGATATGGCGAGCTTGGGCGTAGGCGACGATCTCCTTGAGATCCTTTTGGGTGTAG
>JAPUDU010000064.1:1384-3331 GCA_027492935.1 Fimbriimonadaceae bacterium | reverse complement strand
TGGTTTCTCTGAAATGTAGCGGTGCGCCTCTTCCAAGAGCAAATGAACAGGCATGGCATTGCGGGGGTCAGCACGGCGCATGCGATCGAAAATCAGGCGGGCAACAACTGCTGAGGCAAGTTCGACAATCTCATCAGATGCATCATTGAGGTCGATAATGCATATCTGGCGCTCCTTCAAATACCGCCCTTCATCGACCGTAATCCCGAGCAATCGGTCCACGTAATGTGTCGGTTCCCGGTCATGGTCTTGCAATGCGCCAACATCAGCCCGCAGAAACTCATAATCGGGATTGTCGATCACAGATTTGAGCCGTGTGACCAACTGCGAGCAATATTCCCGAATCTGCTTGTTGCCGTTCGCTTCCTCGTAGAAAAGCGCAAGATCGAGCGCGGATTGAAGCCGCGCGAATGAAAACGGCACATTTGAATAGCTGGGTAGTACAGGCTCGTCGCTTACAAATCCCTCAAGGAGCGCTAGCACCGCGTCGTAGTTTTTAGAGGAACTTGAATTCCTCCCGTCTTTGAATTGACCATAATCGTTATATAAACCATCAGCTATTGTATCTTTCGAAATTTGCTCCGTAGAAAATGAATTTAAGACGGCTAGTATTTGGCCCTCCTTGCTGCCCGTGCTGGAATCGGTGTTTAAAATCGAAAGAATTATTTTCGCTAGCACATGGTTGCGAACCGAGTTGAGGTCGTCATAAGCTCTTTCACCTTCATCAACCGCTTTCTTTTCAGGCGTTTCTTGAAACAGCGTCGTCAAACCAAGTGCGGTTCGAAGTGCGGGAAGTTGCGACTTTTCGCTCGCCCGTAAGAGTAACGCCCATTCATCGACGCTCATAAACCAGTGCGGAAGCTTAAATCTGTCCTTAATCTCTGCCTCTTTCCTTTTCTCCGAAGGGTCAAGAATCGGTGTATCCGGCTCGCTCGCCTTGAGATAACAGGACTTGATCCAGGCAGGGATATTATCGAGCGACCGCCGATATTCACCGTTCACGTCGAAGATTACGAAAGCTGCACCCAGTGCCGCAAACGCCTCTGGCTTCATAAACACGGACTGGAAGATTGACGCAACGGTACAGGACTTGCCACTTCCCGTGTTCCCAAGCACCGCTACATGACCGCCGAATAGTTCATCAAGGCGCGACTTAACGGGATAGCCTTTGAAGACGGCAGACGTGCCGATTTCGATGTTATGCGGGACGCTACCTTGTTGCTCGGTGCCAGCTGCATCCTTCTTTGTCTCGATTTCAGACGGCAGTTCGACATTGAAGATACGATCGAGATCTTCGTCACGCGCGTAGAGCGCGTCCGCATAGAGCGGTGGAAATGTCGAAACCCCGAAGCGAAAGCTCCCACCCTGTATGGGCATTGAGCCAACTGGAACCAAGTCAAGAAATTTGGCGGAAGATGTTTTGTCTAATTCGGCATGAGCTGCGAGGTGCTGGGCGCTATCTTTCTCGCGAAGACCGACGACTTCTAGAACCACATATTCAGCCTGCATTGGAACCGTGAGATACGAGCCAAGAGTTGCCACGTAGTGGATATCGTCAAAGCCAACGATCGTGAAGTTGTCACTGCCGCCGTGAAGCTCTACAACCAAACGGTCAGCCGAAACGCTGACGATCTTCCCGATGGCGCGGCTTGCGTCATCCCTGGTCATCTTAAATATCCTGCTGCTTGGCAAGAAGCGTCTGTAATGCCTTCTCTATTGTCTGGTCGATCTTCTGATCGGCGCTCGTGGGCATTAGATGATTGACAACGCCGTCGAAGTAATGGGCCTTCTTCCCCGCTTCTTTGCTATCGCCCCAAATGAACCAGATGCGTGGGTCACCGAGCGCTGCAAGCGCACGCGTAATGTCATTCGTCTCCGGGTCCATGAAGGCGATAACCTTGAAGCTAGGCAGGGTCAGGCCTTGAAAAATGATGTTGTTGACGTGCT
>JAPUDU010000064.1:0-1374 GCA_027492935.1 Fimbriimonadaceae bacterium | reverse complement strand
CCAAGATTATCAGGACGCTCTGATCCTGCACAACCTGTCTTTGGAATTCGCGGAACATATCTGAGTATGGCGATCCGAAGCTCGCTGTCTGTTTCGATGGGGTGGGATAGATCATGACTCGGTCCTTAGTAGGATCGGGCGGGGCATGCGACTCGCGGATGGGATAGAGACCCGCATCCTCTTCAATCCAGTTGACGGAGCCGTGCAGTTTGCAGAAATGCACAAAACCATCAACGGCGGCCCATCGGCGGGAAGTGATATCCAACTGCTCCGCAAGCACCATCCTGTAGGTCGCAGGGTTGAACCTGCGTTCAACCGTTCCCGAGAAGCCGTTCGAGTACGGGATGCCTGAACGGTCCATCGCGCGTTCGTTGAAAAGATCGTAATTGGTCGAAAAGACCCAAGGAGGCGCAAGACCGCGTGCGCGCGTTGCCAAAGATTGATAGAACCGGCGATAGAGGGCGACGACGCTCTCGTCACCGTTTGAGAAAGGCCCTGTTGTGCACTTGTGAAGAACGAACTTCTTTATGCCGACGATGATATTTTCTACTAGAGGAGAGACTGCACTTAGCTCTTCCTTATCGCTTGTTTTGCAGAACTGATGGGCGTTAATCAGAACAGCCATCATCTGCTCCAAATTGCCTTTAATATCGTCGGCGGAAAGGTCAATTCCGAGCTTATCATAAAGTTCTGTCGTTTGCTCTTTGTAGACAAAACCTTGCTCTGTTCCATTTTCGGAGACTATTAGCGCTTGAAATTCTTCTGCTAAGAATTTCATTGTTGGGATCCCTTGTTCGCCATTGCCATTACGCAAAGATGAGCAACCTGATCCCATCAGGAAAGACAGATTCTTAGAGCCGAAGACCTCGGACATCTGCCGCTGGATGATTTCAGCTCTATCATCCCAAGAACTGTCGACCTTGAGCTTTTCGAATTGATCGTGGCTTCCTTTTCGGAATCTCATGGCTCAATGCAATACTTGGTTACGAATTGTTGGCGATCGGTCACAAAGGGTGGGAGGCCTGGCCCTAAGACTAATTTTCCAGCCTTTTCTGTCGCCACAACTTCAGCGTTTAGCTTAAGAAGAAATTCAAGTGGATCAGCTTTTTTCCCCATTCCATATGCTTCCCGTACCGCTTCATCAAGGGCTTCATGAGCTGCCTTCAGAGGATGTGACCCCGGCAACTCAAGCGAACGATATAACTCGCGTAGAGAAAGGTGGTGCTTCTTGCGCAAATCTTCGCGTAGCTTGCGAAGCTCTACAGCCAGTTTGGCAACTTTCTTAACTTGAACTAGTGAAGGATTCTGAGGCCATGGGAATGAGTCAAAAACCGTATTGGAAGTATAGCGAAACCTTTCCGTTAACGTAGAGCA
>JAPUDU010000063.1 GCA_027492935.1 Fimbriimonadaceae bacterium | reverse complement strand
GATGCACCACCGTCAAGAGCTTCAGTTGCCTTCAAAGCGGAACCACGGATAACCGGAGTATCGTCGCCTGGGAAGCCGTAGCTGCTCAAAAGTTCGCGAACTTCCATTTCGACGAGTTCCAAAAGCTCTTCGTCGTCAACTTGGTCAACCTTGTTGATGAAAATAACGATGTAAGGTACGCCAACCTGCCGAGCCAAGATGATGTGCTCTCGAGTTTGGGGCATCGGACCGTCGGTTGCGCTAACAACGAGGATCGCTCCGTCCATCTGCGCTGCACCTGTAATCATGTTCTTGATAAAGTCAGCGTGGCCTGGACAGTCAACGTGCGCGTAGTGTCGCGTATCAGTTTCGTACTCTTGGTGCGAAATGTTGATCGTGATACCACGTGCCTTTTCTTCCGGCGCGTTGTCAATTTCTGCGTAGTTAACCTTTTTAGCAAGACCCTTGAGAGCCAAGCTACCAGTGATAGCCGCCGTCAATGTTGTCTTGCCGTGGTCGACGTGCCCAATCGTTCCAATGTTAACGTGGGGCTTCGTTCTTTCAAATTTAGCTCTTGCCATGTCTTTTTCCTGATTACCTTAGCTGCCTTGCTGATTTTTCTCAACAATTTCTTTTTCGACACTGTTAGGAACCTGCTCATAGTGAGACGGTGTAACGTTCGGGTTAGCCCGACCTTGCGTAAGGCCCCGCAAGGTGGTTACGTATCCGAACATTTCTGCCAACGGTACGTGCGCATTGACGATTGTGACGCCGCCGAGAGCGGAGTCCATCCCTTCAATTCTTCCTCTTCGACCATTCAAGTCACCAACAACGTCCCCAACGTTTTGCTCGGGAGTTGTAACTTCAACGTGCATGATCGGCTCCTTCAAGATCGGCTTAGCTTTCTTCATGGCTTCGCGGAAGCCAAGAATGCCAGCCTGCTTAAAGGCGTTTTCGTTCGAGTCAACATCGTGGTAGCTACCATCAATAACAGTAACTCTCACGTCAACTACAGGATAGCCAGCAATAACGCCATTGCTCAGCGCTTCGCGGACACCCTTTTCAATTGCTGGGATGTATTCCTTAGGAATAGAACCACCAACAACCTTATTAACAAATTCGAAGCCCTTTCCAACTTCCATCGGTTCAACTTCAAGGGTACAAACCCCATATTGACCTGAACCACCTGTTTGTCGGACAAATCGGCCTTCAGCCTTTGCCTTCAATGAAACTGTTTCTCGGTAAGCAACCTGCGGCTTACCTTGGTTGGCTTGAACACCAAACTCTCGATTCAAGCGATCAACAATGATATCAAGGTGAAGCTCACCCATACCACTGATAATCGTTTGACCGCTTTCCGGGTCAGTAAAGACACGGAATGTCGGATCTTCTTCCGCCAATCGAACCAAGCTTGAACCAAGCTTTTCTTGGTCTGCACGGCTCTTAGGTTCAATCGCAACCTGGATAACTGGTTCGGGGAACTTAATCGCCTCAAGAACGATTTCGTTCGAACCGTCGCAAAGTGTCTGACCAGTCTTAACGTCGCTAAGACCAATCACACCAACGATTTCGCCAGCATAAACTGCGTCGATATCCTGTCGCGTATTAGCATGCATTTCAAGAATTCGACCGACACGCTCAGTTCGCGAGCGGAAGTCGTTGGTTTGCGGATCGCGGTAAGAAACCGTGACCTGTGAACCCTTCTTAAGCTGACCACTATAAACGCGGACGTAAGTCAAACGACCAACAAACTTGTCAGATGCAATCTTAAACGCGAGAGCACTGAACGGCTCTTCGTCGCTCGGCATGCGAAGCTTTTCCTTGTCCGTATCCGGGTCAATACCCCGAATAGCATCAACGTCAAGCGGTGACGGCAAGTAATCCGTAACACAGTCGCAAAGGAACTGCACACCTTTATTCTTAAAGGAGCTACCACAGAGAACCGGAATGATTTGGTTCGCAACGGTTCCGACGCGCAAAGACTTCTTAAGCTCTTCCATCGGGACTTCTTCACCCTCAAGGAATCGCTCCATGATTGAGTCGTCAAATTCTGCAATTGACTCCATCAACTTTTCGCGCCATTCAGCCGCTTCTGCAACCATGTCTTCCGGAATATCACCTTCGGTGAATTCCTTTCCGTCGTCGCTAGTGTAAATCGTAGCGTTCATCTTCAAAAGGTCGATATAACCTTTGAATTCGCCTTCTGCACCGATGGGAATCGCAATCGGGGCTGCGTTAGCACCCAATCGACCGCGCAATTTATTGACAACATCATAGAAGTCCGCACCAAGTCGGTCCATCTTGTTGACGTAAGCAATTCGCGGAACCTTATACTTATTCGCCTGGCGCCAAACTGTTTCGGACTGAGGCTGAACGCCACCAACCGCACAGTAGACCGCAACCAAACCGTCCAAAACGCGCAAAGACCGCTCAACTTCAACCGTAAAGTCAACGTGACCCGGGGTGTCAATGATGTTGATCTTGTGCTCGGGTCGATCCATGTTCGAACCGCGCCAGAACGCAGAAGTAGCAGCCGAGGTAATAGTAATTCCTCGCTCCTGCTCTTGCTCCATCCAGTCCATCGTTGCCGCGCCATCATGAACCTCACCGATCTTGTGAGTCTTTCCGGTGTAGAAAAGAATCCGTTCGGTCGTAGTCGTCTTACCTGCGTCAATATGAGCAGCAATACCGATGTTTCGAATGAGTTCTAGGGGATGGGATCGGGGCATGGGGTGGGTTTCCTCTTGTTCTGACTAATTTAGAATCGATAGTGGCTAAACGCACGGTTAGCGTCTGCCATTCGGTGCGTGTCTTCTTTCTTCTTGACCGCGCTACCTGTGTTGTTGTAAGCGTCAACGAATTCAGCTTCAAGCTTTTCAATCATGCCTTTACCGCTGCGCTTGCGAGCAAACGTCACAAACCATCGCAGAGCCAAGGTGCTCTTTCGCTCTTGCCGAACTTCCATCGGGACTTGGTAGGTTTGACCACCAACCCGTCGGGGTCGAACTTCCATTTGCGGCATCACGTTGGACATCGCTTTTTCAAAAACTTCAATTGGCTCAACTTCAAGTTTCACTGCAGCATTAGTAAGCGCAGTGTAAACAATCTTTTCTGAAGTTGATTTCTTACCATCAAGCATCAAGCGGTTAATAAATCGCTGAAGCAAAACGTTTCCGTAAACGGGATCCGGAAGAATCTCTCGGGTTTGGATTGGACCTTTTCGTGGCATTTCTGTATATGTCTCCTAAATTCTCTTTATGCCGCCGGCTTCGGTCGCTTCGTACCGTATTTGCTTCGGCTGTTTTTGCGGTTGTTAACGCCACCAGTTTGTTGCGCACCACGAATAATGTGATAACG
>JAPUDU010000062.1:19435-26180 GCA_027492935.1 Fimbriimonadaceae bacterium | reverse complement strand
CGCCGCAAAACCAAAAATCCTCCGACTGGTAACCCTTTCTCCTTCACTTGATCGCGACCGTCTTCGTCATAAATTGTTGCATCAATTCCAGGGAAGACTCGCGTCGCACTCCCAGGTTTAGTATCAACAACGCCCGGCAAGGGAGTAATCATAATCGCCCCTGTCTCGGTTTGCCACCAAGTATCAACAATCGGGCACCGCTCCCCACCAATCACGCGGTGGTACCACATCCATGCTTCTGGATTGATCGGCTCACCCACCGAACCCAACAGTCGCAATGAACTTAAATCACACTTACCCGGATACTCCTCGCCCCATTTCATAAATGTGCGAATCGCGGTCGGAGCGGTATACAAAATTGTCACTTTATGGCGTTCAATAATCTTCCAAAAGCGATCCTTGTCCGGCGTATCTGGTGCCCCTTCATAAAGCACTTGAGTCACCCCATTCGCCATTGGACCATAAACCACATAGCTGTGCCCCGTCACCCAACCACAGTCAGCCGTGCACCAATAAATATCCGAATCTTTAAGGTCAAAAACGAGCTTCGAGGTCGCCGATGTTCCAACCAGATAACCCCCCGTCGTATGCATAATCCCCTTAGGCTTCCCTGTCGAACCACTTGTATAAAGAATGTAAAGCAAGTCCTCGCTGCCCATCTCTTCGCATGGGCATTCATCTTTTTGCCGATCAACTAAGTCATCCCACCACACATCCCGACCTTTTTCAATCAATCCTCGATCATATTCCGGAGCCGCGATCCCGTTTGTCACATCGCCCACAACCCCAACTCGCTCATGAACGAGTACATGCTCAATCGTGGGGCAACCCATCTCCAGGGCATCATCAACTACTTTTTTCAGCGCAATCACCTTGCCACGACGCCACAAGCCGTCCGCCGTGATAATCAACTTCGCCCCCGCATCATTTACGCGTTCTGCTATCGACTGCGCGCTAAAACCACCAAAAATCACCGAGTGCGCCGCCCCAATCCGCGCACAAGCGAGCATCGCCAAGCAAAGCTCCGGCCCCTGACCCATATAGATACAAACTCGATCCCCTCGCTGAATGCCTAACTCCTTCAGAGCATTTGCCACCCGCTGAACCTCACGCAAAACATCAGCATAACTCAGAGTCCGAATGTCCCCCGGTTCCCCTTCCGCAATCCAAGCAACCTTATCTCCTTTCCCGGCTAACACATGGCGATCAACGGCATTAAAGCACGCATTGAGCGTTCCACCAACAAACCACTTCGCAAAAGGCTTTTCCCACTCGCAAACCGTATCCCACTTCTTAAACCAATCCAGTTGTTCTGCCCAGCTGACCCACCATCCCTGCCAATCAGCATCTGCTGAATCATAAATCGAAGCATCATTCGCGTTCGCTTGGGCAACAAATTCGGCACTCGGGGCAAATTTTCGGTTTTCTTGAAGCAGGGTATCTATCGTCTCTGACAAAGTGTCTTCTCCAAATTTGTTTTACCTTGTGAGCTTATTGGATATCATCACGTTATATGCCCTTCGAACTCAGCGAATGCATTGGCCTCACCACCCTTCAACCCGACGAGGCTGTCAAACTATACACTGAGCTGTTCGGAATGACTCAATCGCCTTCCCATGATGGGCTCAAACTCTCAACTGGCAAACTCGCGTTTTTCCTCGATCCTGGCCCGCGACAACCGCCCATCCTCGAACTGCTAACCGAAGACCTAATCGAAGCCCGACCAATCCTCCGAGCCCTTGGATTTGAAGAACAAACTTGGCACGGCCCCGGCAAACTCAACCTCGTCACCGATCCTTTCGGCATCGCCTGGAACATTTTCCAATCAGCCCCCGAATCCGAGTGGCCATCACTCCCAACAACCCACCCCGCCATCCCCGCCAAGATCGCTCTTCACCTCCACGAAACCCAACGAGCCGCCCAATTCTACGCCGATGTCTTCGAAGAATCCGCGACCAAAACTCCTGCCGGCTGGACCATCGACTCAAACCAAATCCGGCTAATCATCGAACCCGGACTTCCTCAAGGCCCAGCTTTCTACGTCGATCCCCAAGCTTGCCCTGATCCCCAGAGCCTCACCGAATTTTTTGAGGGCCGTAGTTGCACCGTCGATCAACACGGAGTCACCTGGAAACTTATCTCCCGGCCCACTTCAGAGATGGCTGTTATCCATCCCCAGGCATAATAAAAATACATGCAGCTTCTCACCGACTGGAACGGCTTCCTTGCCGAACTACAAAACCGTTGGCCCAGCGGAACCACGGTGTATCTAGCCCGTGACGGACGATATACCGTCATGACAACCACCGACCAGTCTGATGGAACACTGTTCCGCTGCAAACACACAATCCGACTAGAAGAAGCTAAGGCAAAGCTCACCTCCCTCGGTCACACCTGCCGAAACGGAGTCTGGAGCACAGAGTCAGACCATCAATCAATGGATGAACTCTACATCGCCGCTGTCGCTTACCGAACCGAGCACAAAGAACCTGGTCTCTGGGTAGATGTATATAACTCCGCCCCGTCCCCATCAAAAGTCCTCGCCAAACTCCTCGACGAATTCAACTCGGATGGCACTCTTGATCACGCTGATAACGAAACATTTCAAAAGTTCGCCAGCCCAAACATCGTTATTCTTAACCCCCAACACATCCAAAGCTTCCTTGCCCAAAACCAGGCTCACAACGCGATTGACGAGTTAGTCTCAGACCCTGAATAACTCATCCTCAGCGAATAGCCAATTGAGCCCGCCACAACCTCAAAGTCTCTACCGCCATATCCATCTGACTACCCGTATTAGAATTCCTAAACAAAATGATTGACCAACCATCGGGTCGCTCGCGATAATACGCCGACGTAAATCCAAACGTCGTGCCTGTGTGACGTACCGAACCTTTATCGGCATACCACCCAAAACCATAAACGCTCAAACTCGGAAACTGCGGTGTCCACTGTTGCTCCAATATCGACTTATCAAGTTTTCCCGAGCGCAACGCCAATTCATAATTCACAAAATCTTTCAAGGAAGCATGAACACCCCCGCTGCCACTAAACATCTGTGGTCGAACCCGCAACGCACTCACATAAGCGTTTTTCTCCCAGTAATAAGCATAAACTTCATTCGGATACTTTTCGCCCGCAGAATAATAACCCGTTCGTATCATCCCTGCCGGTTCAAATATATATTTCTTTGCTAATTCGGGCAACGTGGAGCTTCCTGCTTTGCCCGCCAAATCCCCCAGCAATCCATAGGCGTAGTTGTTGTATCTAAACTTCGTTCCTGGCGCAGTATCCAGCGGCTTCTTCGCCAACATTGCCACATATTCGTCAACGGTGTACTCGTGCGCATAGTCAAAGTCCGCCGGATCAGCAATCCCACTGCAATGGCTCATCATATGTCGAATCTTGATTCCCTTCCAAGTTTCGGGCCCTTTCGGATACCACTTCAATATCTCATCATCAAGGCTCAACTTCCCTTCTTTCACTAGGCTCAACAAAACATAACTACAAATCTGCTTGCTCAAACTCGCAATCCGATGAACACTGTCTTTCGTAAATTTCTCCCCGGTTTCTCGATTTGCAACCCCATATTCACGATAAGAAACATTCCCCACTGGATCAACAACGGCAAAAACCACCCCCGGCAGATGATCCTTCTCCATCTGTGCCTGCACATAATCATCAACCGAATCCGCTACGGTCACCGCCCCCATCAACATCGAAGCAACCACCGCCAAGCAAAATCTCATTTCTCTATTCTATGCCAAAACCCCCAAATGACCTGTCAAATTTGCCCCGAACAGTTATAGTGTGAGAATGCGGCTCAAACGCGCCGCACGTGGCATTCCCAAAATGAAAAACCGCGCATTTACCCTCATTGAACTTTTGGTCGTCATCGCGATCATCGCCATTCTTGCTGCTATCCTTTTCCCTGTTTTCGCACAAGCAAAAGCCGCCGCGAAGAAAATCACAAGCGTGAGTAATCTTAAGCAAGCCGCAACATCAATGCATATCTATCTCAGTGATTACGACGATATTATGCCAATCACTTATGCGCCAAATCCAGCGAACCCCGCCCACTCCACCCACGGAATCCTCACCCCCGCTGGAAAATGGTTCGTTCCTGCAAACAACCTCCAAAGAGTCGCCTACGAAAGTTCCTGGGCAACCAACACCTACCCTTATTACAAGAACGACCAACTGCTCTACGATGCAAACAGCACTCCCGTAGTCACCACGTCCGCACCCTACCCCTCATTCACTCCGCCATCCTCCGCACCAAATATCAGCTACACCTATAACGGCAATCTCAACTCATACAGCCACACCTCCATCGCCACCCCGGCTCAGCTCCCAGTGCTTTGGAACGGACGCGGAAGAGCATCTCTGACAGGTTGGGCATACGCCAACCCGCCAATGTACTGCTACGACACCGCCGCTCCTTGTGTATATAAACCACCGGTTGCTGGTTGTCCACTCAACTCAGGAAACGGCAACAGCAGCTTCCTCAGCCTCAACTCCCGTAATCTCGGATACGATCTCCACTCAGGCGGAATCATCTTCACCTACGCCGACTCCCACGCCAAATGGGTCAAGCTCGGAGTCAAAACCACGGCAAACACCGACCCACTTAAAGATCCATTCGCAAACTATAACGGCACTACCCAACCGATCAGTCGCTGGTCAGATTCCCAACGATGCCACAGTTACCTCTTCCGCCCCGACTTCGATTTCGGTCAGGAAGCTGGAATCGTCGAATAAGTCTGAGAAAGGGTAGGGAATCTCCCTACCCTTTCTCACTCCGACCTCGAGGGTGTGCTTTCGCCACACTATCTCGTAACCGGTCGATACTAACATGAGTGTAAATCTGTGTGGTCGCCAAATTTTCATGCCCCAATAGTTGCTGAACAGATTTCAAATCTGCTCCCCCATCAAGCAAATGCGTCGCAAAGCTATGCCGCAAAGTATGCGGAGAAACATCCTCCGGCAATCCCAGCTGCACTGCCCATCTCCGAACAACATTCTGCAATGTTCTGGTTGTCAAACGCCCACCGTCCGCATTTGTAAACAAAGCATCCGATTTCACCGCCGCCACCCGTTCGCTATCAACAAATTCCTTAATTGCTTTCGCACAAGCATCCCCAAAGAGTACGACTCGCTCCTTATTCCCTTTCCCTAAAACGATCAACCGCCCCGACTTAAAGTCTAAATCGCTAACATCAACCCCTACGATCTCGCTCGCCCGCATCCCCGTAGCGTAAGCCAGTTCCATCATCGCCCGATCTCGTTTTGGAGTCTGTGATTTCACTTCACCTTCCAGCAAACCTTCAGCTTGCATCTGGCTCAAGCTCTTAGGCAAATCTCGTCTTCGATAAGGAGCCTCAAACCCTTCCGTCGGGTCACGATCAATCCACCCTGCCGACCGACAAAACTTGATGAAACTTCTCAAGCAACTCAGCTTCCGCGCCCGTGTAATCGGGGTTTTTCCGTACTCACGCAAATAACGCCTCAGAACTGCTTCCGAAAGATCAAAAGCGCCATCCGTGATCGCTGCAAGTTGTGATAAATCGGCCCCATAGCTACGCACTGTATGCGCCGAACCGCGAGCCCCCATCTGGTCTAAAAACGCCTGAATCGCCTCATCAAGCGACCGCGCCATCACATCACTCCACGGTCTTCTTGAAAATCAGCGTTCCGTTGTGGCCCCCAAAGCCAAACGAATTCGTCATCGCGTATTCAATGTCCGCATCCCGTGCAACATTTGGAATGACGTCCAAATCACACTCTGGGTCAGGAGTTTCGTAATTGATCGTTGGCGGCAACTTGCCATCCAACAGAGCCTTGATACAAATCACACTTTCAACCGCACCAGCGGCGCCCAAAAGGTGACCAATCGAGCTCTTCGTGCTACTCACAGGAATTTTGTATGCTTGGTCGCCAAAGGCACGCTTAATTCCAATCGTCTCAAACTTATCGTTGTAGGGAGTCGAAGTTCCGTGCGCATTGATATATCCAATATCTTCTGGTTGCAAGCCCGCACTCTTCAATGCCTTCAACATACTCCGTCGCGCACCATCACCATCCGGATCAGGCATCGTAATGTGGTGTGCATCGCCGCTCATTCCATAGCCAACGATCTCACCCAAAATCTGTGCTCCCCGAGCCTTCGCGAAGGCGTAGTCTTCCAAGACCATAACCCCTGCCCCTTCACCCATAACAAACCCATCGCGATTTGCATCAAACGGTCGACTTGCCCCTGGGCCAGCTTCGTTATTTGTTGTCATCGCCCGAGCCGCGCAAAAGCCGCTCAAACCAATCGGTGAAATCGGAGCTTCGGTTCCGCCCGCCAACATCGCAACCGCGTCACCGCGTTTAATAATGTGATAAGCATCGCCGATTGCGTTCACACCTGTCGCACAAGCGGTAACCACACAAGTGTTCGGGCCTTTAAAGCCGTGCAAAATTGATACATAACCGCTGGCCATGTCCGGGATCATATAGGGAACAAGGAAAGGTGAAACCCGTGTCGGGCCACTTTCCCAAAGTCGTTTTGTCTGATCACTCATCATGATCAGACCCCCAATACCAGAACCGATTAAAACCCCGGTTTCGAGCTTAAGCTCGTCATCGTCCATCGGGAACTGAGCATCCTCCAAAGCTTGGGCTGCCGCCCCCGCCGCAAACGCAATAAAGCGGTCAACTTTTTTGGCTTCACGCTTTTCTAAGTAAAGCTCAGGATCAAAAT
>JAPUDU010000062.1:9916-19425 GCA_027492935.1 Fimbriimonadaceae bacterium | reverse complement strand
AAGAGCTTCACCTGCTATCTTGGTTGGGTAATCAGTGACATCCATTTGTGTAATGTCACCAATTCCACTTTCCCCTGCCAGCATACGTGGCCAAAAAGAATCGATTGTGGATCCCAGAGGCGTAATTGCCCCCATTCCGGTAATCACAACACGCCCAGACGGCTCAGGAGGAAAACCCATTGTTCCTTAACGGACCTACTTAAAGGCTAAATCAAACCTTGCCTTCGATGTAACCACTGACGTCGCCAACCGACTTCATGTTTGCTACATCATCATCCGGAATTTCAATCCCGAACTCTTCTTCCAATGCCATGATCAACTCAACAACGTCAAGTGAATCTGCATTCAAATCTTCTTGGAAGCGCTTGTCCTCACTGACTTCGCCCTCCGTTACGCTCAACTGTTCGCAAATAACCTTTCGGACGCGATCAAAAACTTCTGCCATTTCTCAAGTTTCCTTACAAATCGAGGCAATTTCTGCCCCCAGCTATATTACTCTCAAATGTCTTGCCGAGTTGCTGGGGCTTATCACCATTTGACTCATTTTTATTAGGCCAATTCATATTCCGCCAGTACAAAATCACGAACATGGCCCAATTTGCAATTTTTCTCCGAGGAATCAATGTAGGTGGCATAAAAGTCTCAATGCCAGATCTAACCGATTGCCTCGAACAATTAGGATTAACTACAGTCAAAACCTACCTCCAAACCGGAAATATCACTTGTGAACATCAAGGCGATCTCCACATTCTTAAATCCGCTATCGAAAATTCTCTTACCGACCGATTCAATTACCAAGCTTTCGTCCTCATTTTTACGCAGGCAGAATTGCAAGCAATTGTCAACAACTACCCCTGGCCAGAAACCCCGCCAGATACCCATCGCTATGCAATTCTCTGCTCTGACTCACAGATTCAATCTGAACTCCTCGAATTCGCCCGCGCAAATATTCAAACTGAAGAAAAAGTCGATCAAGGCAAAAACGTCATCTATTGGCAAGTCCCTCGAGGAATAACGCTTACCAGCCCCTTTGGCAAGCACCTCGGCAAACCCAAATACAAAGCAACCACAACCAACCGCAACTTAAATACGCTTGAAAAAATGCTTTGAGATCAAGGATCAGCTAGGCAGGCTCAATTTCCTAAATCTGCTATTCCAACACCTTTAAAGATACAGGCCGACATTCGCTGTCGGGCATTAATCTGCCCACCGCTCGAAAAAAAGCCACTACCTCCACAAGTCCGAGGAGTGTGGCCAGTAGGGTTAGGAGGGTTGAATAAACCTAACTTAAAGGAAAAGTCCACCATCCACTGTCAAGCACTGGCCCGTCACATAACCAGCCCCATCACTCGCCAAAAACAAAACCGCACTTGCAATATCATCTGGCGTCCCAAGCCGACCTGCCGGAGCCGTCTTCTCAACATGAGCCCGAAAATCCTCGCCCAATTCGCTAGTCATATCTGTCTCAATAAATCCTGGGGCCACCGCATTACAAGTAATCCCTCGTGAGCCAAGCTCTTTAGCTGTTGACATTGTCAACCCAAGCAAACCCGCCTTACTCGCCGAATAATTCGCCTGACCAGCGGCTCCATGCAACCCAATTACACTTGAAATATTAATGATTCGCCCTGTCCGCGCCTTCATCATCCCTTTCATAACTGCTTGTGTGCAGAAGTAAGCCCCCTTCAAATTAACTCCTAAAACCGTATCCCAATCATCTGCCTTCATCCGCATCATCAACCCATCGCGAGTAACCCCTGCGTTGTTGACCAAAACCGAAATCGGCCCCAAATCGGTATCAGCGGCCTTAAATGCTTCCGCAACGCTCGCTTCATCCGCCACATTCACGGCAAAAGCCGCCGCGACCCCACCTTTTTCTAGAATCGCATTCTTTGTTCGCGCCGCATTCTCCAAAGTTGTCGCCATACAAGCCACCGAGGCCCCTGCATCCGCAAATGCCATCGCAATCGCTGCTCCAATTCCACGACTAGCACCCGTAACTGCAACAACCTTTCCTGTCATGTCTATATTCATCAATTCATCTCCAAAGCGGCTTTTGTCTCGTCACAAGTAGCCGTGTCAATTACCCGCAACCCACGTTTATCTTTATCAATACGCCGTAACAACCCGATCAAAACTTCCCCGCTTCCACATTCAATAAACGTATCAAAACCATCAGCAATCATGCGTTCCATGGTTCCCGTCCAAAGCACTGGCGACTTCAATTGCTGTTCTAACAATTCGGGCCAATCCGATCCCGGCTCTGTCGTGACATTGCTGTAAACCGGCGTCGCATCCGTATGGAAATTCACTTGATCCAAAGCTACTCGCATCGCTTCCGCGCTATCTTCCATTAAAGGCGAGTGAAATGCCCCACTCACGTTCAATGGCAAAACTCGTCGCGCACCGCGTTCATTCAAAAGCCCAGTTGCTTCCGCAATCGCATCGCGATCCCCACTGATCACTAACTGGCCAGGGCAGTTATCGTTCGCAATCACTGCCACTCCATTTTTCACTTCCCCTAATGCCGATTCAATATCCGCCCGTTCCAAACCTAGTACTGCTGCCATCGCCCCCGGTCGTAGTTCTCCGGCTCGAGCCATGATATCGCCCCGCTTCTGAACCAACTTAGCTCCAGTCTCCAAGCTCACTGCCCCCGCTGCCGCCAACGCAGCATATTCGCCAACCGAGTGGCCTGCCATCCCGGAAATCTTCAAACTCGGGCAACAATCCTTCAGCGCATAAAACGCCGCCAAACTGCACGTGTAAAGTGCCAATTGAGCGTTTTGTGTCTGGCGAAGTTTTTCCTCGTCACTATTAAAACAAAGATCAGCAACGTTAATCCCTGTCGCATTTTCTACTTGATCAAAAACCTGACGGGCAAAAGTATTGTGCTCAAAAAGTTCATGCCCCATCCCCGGTTTCTGCGAACCCTGGCCTGGAAAAACAACCGCGATCATGACCAACTTATACCCCTTTAGAGTTCAACAACTCTGACGATTAGCCAGCGAAAGACATGAATTTTCCAGAACAATAACGCCCCGGCCCAAGGCCAAGCCCTCCTCGCGCATCGCAAGCGATGCCCTCGTCTGCCCCGGGGCTCAAAACCCTAAAAAGTAAACTCCAAAACATGTCCGCCGAAATCCTCGAAACATTCCCCAACCCCGCCCCCCACCGCGACTACACCATCCACCATTCCTGCCCTGAATTCACATCAGTCTGCCCCAAAACCGGGCTCCCCGACTTCGCCACGATCGAACTAGAATACATCCCCGACCAAACCTGTATCGAGCTCAAAGCCCTCAAATACTATTACCATTCGTTCCGAGATCAAGGAATCTTCTACGAAGCCGTCACCAACCGACTCCTCGATGAACTCTCCGCCGCCTGCTCCCCCCGCTGGATGCGCGTCACCGGACACTTCGCCGTCCGAGGCGGCATCGCCAGCGTCATCACCGCCGAAACGGGAAAACGTTAACCAGTACTGGGAATGACGAGAGGTAGCGCTCAAGCATTCCTAAACCCTTCACCTCATTTAAACAACTAACCTAACTCTGGAACAATCCCCGCTGGACTCGTCAACCGAACAGGCCCTAGTTCACTCTCAAACTCGAACTCCATCCAAACCGCCTGATTGTGCCCGCCCCGACGAGGAATAAATACCTCCGGCTCCGATAGCAAGTCAACAAAAAACTCTGTCTCCGTGAACACGCGACTCTTACTCACCCCACCCCAAATTCGAACCTTCGCCGGCGGAACATTAGAACTCCCCCGAATCCGCAAACCGTTCGCTTCATCCAGCAACTGGAACCGAGCTTCTGGAAAAATGCCAGCTCCCGCACACCGAGCGCAAAAAGCCGCCACCGTCGAAAGCCGATACTCCCACTGCCCTATTGAATGCGCCATATTCGGAACAATCTGAACCGCTGAGCCCGCCGGCAAACCTGCCGAATAAACCCGCGCTGCATCCACCGTCCAAAAAGGATCATTACTGCCATTGACAATCAAAGCTGGTGCGCGCTGAACCCGCAATCCGGTCCACGGGTCAACCAACTTAATCAGCGCCTGACCTTCTGGCACGCGAGCCAAATCATGCAATCGCCGCCGAGTGTAATCCTCAAGCATGGGGCTCATATTTCCCCAAACGCGCTCCTGATTCATCACCTGCAATTGCATGTGCAAATTGTCATAAACAACCGGAACAATCCCGACCACTCGAGGATCATCAATCTGTGCAATCAGCCAACTTGTCCAGCCGCGCTTACTTGCCCCACCAAAAATAAACTTTCTGTAACGGGCTGCGCTCCAGTCAGCAATAACATCAATTGCGCAACTCACGCTCCTAACCATCGGAACCAACAACGGCCACTCCGGGTCACCGCTGTCAACATACTGCTCAAAGGTATGCGCGATCAAATCATCCTCACGCATGTTTCCGAAAAGTGGCTGATTAGGTATCCCAAACAAAACTGCTACCGGCAATCGAAGTGAATTGGCCAAAGCTTGACCATAAGCGTCGTCCGGCTCCCCAGCATCATCACCTGTTATTTCTAAATAAATCGTATCACTTGAGACAGCCTCACTGTCCGGAGCAAACATCCGAATTTCATGCTCCCAAACCCCGTTTTTCCAAGCATGAGCCTTAAAAAAGCAACGATTACCTTCAGCACGCCATTCATTAAGACGCTCAAAACCAAGTGCAACCTCTGCAAATCTATGCTCCATCCGAACTGCCTGCATCTATTATTACGCTCAAAAACCCAAATTCCATAAAAAAAACCTAAGCATCCAATCAAAAGGACCGGATATAGTAGAAGTGATACGCATGAATCTGGGATGATTGCGCGTCGTTGAACCTGAAATTTGTCACCGACAAGCTCAGGCTAAAGGAAAAACGGGATATGAGGAACGGAATGAAATCCAAACTCTTGATCTGCGCCGCATTGATTATCAGTGCCGTCGCTGCACAAGCAAGCTTTGTTGATGCCTCGATCATGATTGATCGTGCCGCCAACAACAAAACCATCACTGTCAAGTACGACGGAGCACGAGCCGCAATGGTCGAACTCCGAATCAACGGAAAGAGCGTGACCTCCAAAAAGGTTTCCGACCAATTCGACGCAGGCGAAACGATGTTCGATATCGACGTCGCTGCTCTCGATAACGGAACCAACAATATCGAAATTCGACTCTTCGACACCAGCGGCAAACTGCTTGGCACCCAAAAGAGCGACATCAAAATCGACCGATCTGGCGACGGGCCAGTCTTCTTTGTTTCACCAAAGCCAGACATCACAACTCAAGGCGTCATTGATATCAAAGTTGGTTTCAAAAACCAACTCAAAAATGTTTATGTCAGCTTCTTTGTAAACGACGAATTCAAAATTCTTAAAAACTTCCCGCCCTACACTTACCGATGGGACACCATGACCGTTCCCAACGGCTGGCACGAAGTTCAAGCATGGGTCGTCGATGATGCTTCCGCATCATTCAAAACCGAAAAGCTTCGTATCTTTGTTGACAACCCAGGTGGACGAACCAAGCGACAAGACCCGGTTGAAAACACTAAGCCAGTCGAAAACACCAAACCAGAAGTAACAAAACCGGAAGGCACAAAGGTCACTGTACCAATGAACGCCAACATCACAACTTCAGGCTCAACCAAACCCGCCACAGGTGGATCAGGTACGGCCACTGGTGCTCAAACGATCAACCCCACCCAAGGACAAACGACCAGCGTCAACGGTGAAAAACCAGCGAACGTAAAGATCACCAACGACCCCGCTAATCCCGGCGAACTCGTTGCAATCAATACCGCCACCAACACCACAACGACAACAACCGATACAACGGCCCTCAAGCCGCTCACAATCGCTCCCGGTCGACGCCTTCCTGATGTTGATCATTTCGACATCTACCTGGGTGGCGAAAAACTCAACTTCGATGTTTCCCCGAGAATCACAAACGGCATCCCCCTTTCACCTTTCCGACACTTGCTGGAAAGCTACGGTGGCGATGTCAAGTGGACACACGAAACCAAAGAAGTAAATGGTGACGCCGATGGTCAAGTCATCTGGTTCCGAATTGGTAACCCCGAAGCGAAAGTCAATGGACAGTCGGTTTTCCTAGAAACCGCTCCGTTCATCGAAAAAGGCCGGTCAATTGTTCCTCTGAGCTTTATGACCCAAGCCCTGAACCTCAACATCCAATACGATGCCAACACCGGTCACGTATTGATCCAAACCGCAAGCAAAAAGTAAGCGGTAACCCGTTCCAAAAATCCCTAACCCTCTGGAGAGAACCTCCAGAGGGTTCTTTATTCTCAACCCTCAAAAACCTCAACCCTCTTGTTAACTCCTCCTTCAACCAATACATTTACTAGGAGAAAAGGGAACTACTCATTTGGAACATAAGACAGTCTCACGCTTAACGGTATTCCTATCCCTCGCAATTGGGTTCATTGTGCTGGGCTTCAGCGGATCATATATCCTCTTCAAAGGGGCACGCGAAACCTATTTCAACCAAGTTTCCCAAAACCTAAAATCCATTGCTGCAATGAGTGCATTGCAAGTTGACCCAACTGCAATCACTGCCCTCAACGAACCAAGTCAAAATAAAGCCGCCGAATTTACCTCCCAAACCCAAGTCCTCACCAAGATAATTTCTGCCAATCCGCAAATCACCCACATCGCGGTTCTCAAAGCTATTGGCCCACAATATCATTACATCGTAGATGCTAGTTCTCTTGGACAAAAGGGTTCAAAGTCCGAACTTCTTGCCCCTGCTGATGAGATCCCAACGAATCTCACCCGCGCAGTAGCCGATCAAACCGCGATCAGCTCAACCGCCCCACACGAAGACCGATGGGGGACTTGGTACTCAGGATATGCGCCCGTCCTCAACGAACAAGGTGAAGCCGTTGCCGTTGTCCAAGTCGATGCTGATGCAAAAGATATAAACGTCCCCGACCAAGAGCTTCTTCTCCAGTTTAAAACCACTCTGAGCCTCATCATCGCCGTATGTTTGATCATAGCTTGGCTCGCATCTGGGCCAGTAACGTCCGGACTCATCACCCTCGAAAAAACTTCTAAATCGCCGTTCGGTAAAAGCTTTGTTGAGCTCACCTTGGCCTTTGTCATCATCGCCATTGCAACTGATCTCGGGCTCGCGGTCATCCGGCAATTCCAAATCAACAACACATCAAATACTCTCGCATCTATCCAATCCACAGTTCAAAAAGCGGATGCGGCTGCTCATAAAATTCAGATTGGCACTCCCCCAACCACCGAAGAACTTGAGAAAATCAAATTAAGCTTTTTCAACGCCAAGCAAGGAAGACTTTACGACACAATTGCATCCCTGAGCAGCGAAGAAAAAATCTCAGACGATAGCCTCGCCACCTTAAACCAGGCAATCAATAAACTCGCGAGTCAGGAAACCAAAATTCTTGATAACCTCTATGACCTTCAAGAAGTGCAATCGCAATCCACTTCACGCGCACTTATCGGATTTCTCCTCATCAGTTGCATCTCAGTCATCCTCGTCCGGTACGCAGCAAACCAAGACCACAGAATCGACCACACCGTGGTCACCTCTAACTCAATTCAAGCTCAACTTTCAAGCCTCGTCGAAAACCTTCCTGTCGGACTGTTTGTCCTCGAAGATGGCAAAATCGCCTTCGCCAACAGTGAATTCAAAAATCAAGTTGCACATCTTGGCGAAAGCATTACTTTAGATAATCTCAACGATTCAATTCACCCTGAAGATCGAGACGAAGCTCTTCAAACAATAAAAACCTCAGCCAAAACCGCAAAACCGTTCCAGACCCAATATCGAATCGTACGCACCGGAACCCCCACTCTTCACGTGGAAACCCGGGGAGTGCCCGTCTACGATAACGATGGCGTATGCCGACGGATGCTCGCTTTCACCGTAGACTTCTCTGCCGCCGTAGAAGCCAAACATGCTCTCGAAAACGCATATGGTGAAGTGGAACACAAAAACAAGCTTCTGTCTAACGCTCTCGCCGAACTAGAACACAATTTGGAAAGTGTTGTTCGAGCCCTAGTCAAAGCCGTTGAAGCTAAGGATCCATACACCGCTGGTCACTCCGAACGAGTCATGCAATACAGCATGTGGCTGGGCGAAGCGATCGGCCTTGGTCCTTACGAAAAACGAATTCTCGAACTAGGAACTCTTGTCCACGATGTTGGCAAAATCGGTATCCCCGATGCAATCCTCACCAAGCCAGATCGCCTTACTGAAGAAGAGTACGACATCATCAAAAAGCACCCCGAGTACGGCGTCAATATCATCTCAGATATTGAAATGTTCCGGGAATGTATTCCTATCGTACGATGGCATCACGAGCGTCTCGACGGCCGTGGCTACCCCGATCAGCTCAAGGATAAGGATATTCCTGTCCTTGTCAGAATCTCAGCAATTGCCGACATTTTCGACGCGATGACCTCCACGCGTGCCTACCGCACCGGAATGGAGCTCGACAAAGTTCTCAACATAATGAACGACCTCTCAGAGCGTGGAGAAATCGATTCCGATCTATTCGCAACTTTCTGCCAAGTCATTCACCAAAAAGGCATTATCAGTCAACAGGTTCAACAAGAACCTTGGAAAGCGGCCTAAACCACTCTAATGATTTGCCAACAACAACCCAAAAATAAAAGACAGCAGATTATCTGATCTCCGGGAAAAAACAGATGAGTATGGAACACAACCTATCCGATCGACGGAAACACGCGAGGTTCGAATTGATGGACTACGCCATTCTTACTAAAGATGGAGACACCGAGTCAACTCGATCCGTTATCGTTGATATTAGTCTTGGCGGACTCCAAGTGCGCTCAAGGACACCGTTCGAAGCCGGCGCAAAATATATGCTCGAAATTGGACGCGGCAACACCAGCCCTATTGCAGTCCACGCAGAATCCTTGCACAGCATGCCAATTGACGAATCCGACCTTTACAGCACCGGTTTCCGATTAACCCCTGCTACAGCCATGGAACGAATTGAATGGGTGGAATACGTACACTGCGTATTCAAAGCTCAAGGCGAAATGCTGACTGGCTAATCGCAATTTCCCGGTCTGCACACAAAAAAACCCTCGCTCATTTCGAGCGGGGGTTTTTTAGTAATGAATTATTTTTGTTTAGCTTGCGCAACCGCAACTACCGCATCCGCCAGCCGGCGCTTGACCATCTTCGGTTTTGAAGCTTGATCCGCAACCACAGCTAGAAGTAGCGTTAGGATTTTCAATTTTGAAACCGCCACCCATCATGTCGTCAACGTAATCAACCGTTGCGCCTTCCATGTACTGCAAGCTCAAACCATCAATCACAACGCGAATACCATCGCGCTCAAATGTGTTGTCACCATCTTCTGGCTCGCCATCATCAAGTGCCATGCCATAAGTCAAACCAGAACAGCCGCCGCCCGCAACCCACACGCGAAGCGCAGCATCAAGTTTCTCTTGGCTTGCCATCAAGTCCTT
>JAPUDU010000062.1:0-9906 GCA_027492935.1 Fimbriimonadaceae bacterium | reverse complement strand
GCTCGATCAGAAAGGGTGATTGCCATCGGTAATTTGTAACTCCTGTTTGTTATTTTAGGCTAAACCAATCGAATTCGTTGCTTAAGCCCAGGACATTCCTAGAACAACTCCGCCAAAATGCCTCACACCACGATCAATCTGCACTTTTTCGGCAACATTCAGGTCCCACAATAAGCACATACATTAACCCTCGTTTATCCTGCATAATCACCACGAGAGGAAAATTAAGATGCCCTACGTCGTCACCGAACCCTGCATTGGAGTCAAAGATAAGTCATGCATGACTGTCTGCCCCGTCGACTGCATCTATGAAACCGACGACATGGTCGTCATCAATCCTGATGAATGCATTGACTGCGGCCTCTGTGAGCCTGAGTGCCCCGTCTCCGCGATATTCGTCGATACAGACGTACCTGATAACTGGAAGGACTTTATCGAGCAAAATGCCGAGAAAGGCCGTAAACAAGCCGAAGGGTAACTACTCTAAGCTGTTAAGAAAAGCTTCCCAACGAGTACCACGAATGCGGTCAAACGGATGCAAATAAATACCGCATCGGTTCATGCCTTCGCGATCACGATCTAGGCGGCAATAACGCACATTGCCCGAGCAAACAATCACCCCATGATTAGTTTGCACTTGAGCCACAATCTCTTCATTGACTTCAACCACCGAGGAAGTGGTGAAAGAGAAGCCATTTAAACCAGCATCGATGCAAAATCCGTGAAACTCACGTCCGTGCTGCTCAAACAACACCGGAACTGATGGCGCTTTCAATCGCACACTTTCAACTGAGCTGGCATAACGCGGTGACCCCGAAACCTCAATTCGGAGCAAAGCCCGCTTGGATTCAATAATCTTTAATTCCTTACCATCAAGAACTTGGGCAAGCTTCACAATTTCCACCAACTTACCGCTCGCTACCATAGTAACCCGATGGCCATAGCCTTCAACCCTAAACTGATCACCAATCTGCAAGTCGTACTTAGTATTCGTCGATAAATCGACCGTTGAACCAGAATATGCTTCAATCCATCCGCTAAACAGTTTTGCATCACGTAATCGCTGAAAACGCGTTCGCGTCCCTACAAAGTTGTGAATAGTGATCTTCGACATTTCAAAGTAGTTGCCTGAGCAATTCTCCCGAATCTGATCTTCGGTTTGTGCGATAGACTAAATTAGGTCACTAGAATGTAGCTGCAGAAAAATGAAAATCATTCCTCGCTAATCTCAGCAATAAACCTTTCCCACTTTGGACCCGTGGTTCGATCAAATGGGTTCAAATGCACCCCACATCTCCTCATCCCTGGTCGATCGTTATCAGGCAAACAATATCGAACATTGCCGGTGCAATGAATGACTCCCTGCCCCGTCTGAAGCCGAGCCTGAATCTCTTGATTAACCTTAGGAGACTCTGTCGTTGTAAACCCGAGCCCCTGCTGGCCAACATCAAGGCAGAAACCCTGAAACTCATTTCCTTGCTGGTCAAACAGAATTGGGATTGAAGGAGTCTTCACTCTAAGGTTCTCAATTGAAGCCGAAAAACGTGCCGGGCTAGACATTTCCAGCCTCAACAAAACTCTCTTTGCCTCAACTATAACCGAGCTCGTCCCGGCTACCGCCATAACCATGCCTTCTTTTTGTAAGTCAAGCTTCCCTATCTCAACTAACTTTGCATTGGCACTCATCGCAATCTTATGCCCGTACCCCTCAATCCGAAATTCATCGCCGATCTGAACTGCAAAATTTGTGCTCGTAGAAAGTTCAACAAACGCACCCGAATAGCTCTCAATCCATCCGCTAAAAAGTTTCGCATCTCGGAGCCGCTGAAAACGAGTTCGCGTGCCAACGAAACTATTGATTGAAATCTTGGTCATGATGCAATGTGTAGCGATACAAACGCCAACAAAGTCAAGATTCGGTTCAATTACCCGCTATAGTTAGGCTAAAATTCAAAATATTGCGCCCAATACCGCAATTTTAACGATTATTCGTCCATTTGCGAAATAAACCGAGCCCATCTTGGTCGATTCATACGATCCATATCTGTAAACATAATCCCCGTGCGATAGTATCCATTTCGATCTTTGTCGGGTGTGCAGTAACGAATGTTTCCTTTGGCAACAATTGGCCCGATACGCGTCTCCATCCGAACCTCGACGTACTCTTTCGGTTTCACTTTCTTCTTTGAAACAAATCCGATCCCCTGTTTCGCGATGTCGATCATGAACCCTTCAACTTGGTTCTCACCTTCATTCAAAACTGTAAAAACCTCGGGAGCCAACATACGCACGTTCTCATGCGATGCCGAATATCGTACGGGCGAGCTGACTTGTAACTCAAGTCGAACTCGTTTTGCCTCAATAATTCGTGCGGCTGTTCCCTCAACCTCAGTAACAATACTATCTTTGCCTAAATCCAGTTGTACGACCGATTCCAACCGTGCCGAAAAGACAACTGCAATTCGGTTTCCAAACCCCTCAAATCTGAACTCATCCCCTATCTGAACCGCATGGCTAGTACTTGTCGAAATCACAACCTTATTGCCAAAAAAGTCCTCTATCCAACCCGTAAAGAGCTTCGCATCGCCCAATCGCTGAAAGCGTGCGCGAGTCCCAACAAAGTCTTGTGCCGATATCTTTGACATGAATCCAACTGCCCTGACCCGATTATCGGATTCAAATTCCAATAAATTAACGCCCTTCCTGCCACATGCCATTCAAAACTCGTAAAATAGCACCGTGAGCAATCAAGAACCATCCCCTCAAACCATAAGCGCACAAGAGATGTTCGTCATGGAATGGGGCCGTATGAGTTCTAGTTGGGGCATTAATCGCACAATGGCCCAACTCCATGCCCTTCTGCTGATCACCGGCCAGGATCTCACGATGGACGAAATGATCGAAAGGCTCCACATATCCCGTGGAAACGCCAGCATGAACCTGCGCGATCTCACAGAATGGGGCGTCATCCAACGCTACCGTCGGCCCGGCGACCGAAAAGATATCTACCGAACCGATGACGACATCGTGCAAATGTTCACCCGTGTAGTCCGCGAAAGAAAACGACGAGAAATTGACCCCACCGTCGCCGCAATCCGCGACTGCATCGCCCTCATTCCCGAATCCGACCAATCCGACGAAGCCAATATCGTTCGACGCCGACTCACCATTCTTATCGAAATCTTCGAAATCATCGATATTGTCTTCCAAGAAGTTTTCCGATCCGACGAATCAATCAAGTACTCAATGGAAAACCTCACTCTCCCGAAAAAGAAAAGTCCAGAAGGTTCCACAGGTTAATTCTGAGCATTCGTGCGGTAATGTCATTTTATGGCGCGAACCGAACGCACCACTAAACCCAAAACCCCCGCGATCAAGTTACCGATTCTTCCGGTACGCGATACCGTCCACTTCCCAGGAGTCATTCAAACCCTCCTCGTAGGAAGGGATATGTCCGTTCGCGCCCTTCAAGATGCCCTAAACCGCGACCGAGAAGTAATTGTTGTCGGACAACGCGATCAGCTCATTGATGAGCCCGAAGCCGCCGACCTCTACAAAATCGGCACCCTCTCAGAAATCCTCCATGTCCTCCCTCTTCCCGATGGAACAATGCGTGTCGTACTCCGTGGCATGGCCCGCGCGCACCTCAAGAAAATTTCATTCCGAGCCAAAGCATTTGCTACGGAATATGAAGTCGCCGAAGAAGTAAACACCAAAACCGCTAACACCGAAGCTCTCATTCGAGAGGCAGTTGCCGTTTTCCAACAAGCCGCCGCTCTCGGAATCCAGATTCCGCCCGAAGTCAGCGAAACAATCTCTGCAATCCAAGATTCCGGCCAACTCGCCGACACAATCGCACACCACCTTCCCACCACTTCCCAAACCAAACAATCACTTCTCGAACTTCTCAATACCGAAGATCGCATGACCGAACTCGTGCGCATCCTCACCCGCGAACTTCAAGTCCTCGAACTTCAATCCCAACTCCGAACGAAAGTAGAACGGGAAGTCGGGCAAACCCAGCGCGAATACTATCTCCGTGAACAACTCCGAGCCATCCAAAACGAACTCGGGGGCGGCGACAACTTCAGCGAAGAAGGTGACGCCTTCCGTAAAAAACTCGAAGAGTGCGGAATGCCGGAAGAAACACTAGATCGAGCTCTTCAAGAAGTTCGCCGCCTCGATAGAGCCCCTAGCAGCTCTCCAGAAGGCATGGTCATTCGCAATTACCTCGAATGGCTGCTCGCGCTTCCCTGGCAAACCCTGACCGAAGATTCCATCGACGTCAAAAAAGCCGTTGATATTCTTGACCGCGACCATTACGGCCTCGTCCAAGTCAAAGATCGAATTGCCGACTTCCTCGCTGTCCGTCAAGTCAGCAACTCCCTCCGCGGCCCCATTCTCTGTTTCGTTGGCCCCCCCGGTGTTGGCAAAACATCTCTTGGTCGCTCAATTGCCGAAGCCCTCGGCAGAAAATTCCAAAGAATTTCCCTTGGGGGCGTTCGTGACGAAGCCGAAATTCGTGGCCACCGCCGCACTTACATCGGTTCAATGCCCGGACGTATTATCCAGGCTCTCAAACAATCCGGCACGCGAAACCCCGTTTTCATGCTCGATGAAATCGACAAAATGACCTCCGACTTCCGTGGCGATCCAACCTCAGCTCTCCTCGAAGCCCTCGACCCCGAACAAAACGCCACCTTCAGCGATCACTCTATCGAAGCCCCCTTCGATCTCAGTGCAGTCATGTTTATCTGCACCGCTAACCTCCTCGAAAACATCCCCGCCCCTCTCCGCGACCGCATGGAAATCATCCGATTCCCAAGCTACACCGAAAAAGAAAAACTCCAGATCGCCAAAAAGTACCTGCTCAACGAAAAGCTCACCGAACACGGACTCAAAAAATCTCAACTTAAGATCGACACCCCAGCGTTCGAATCAATCATCCGCGAATACACCCGCGAAGCTGGCGTCCGCTCACTCAACCGCGAAATCGGCACGATCTGCCGCAAAACCGCTCGCAAAATCGCGGAGAACGGTGCAACCAACGTCTCTGTAACAACCGAAAACCTTCCTGACTTCCTGGGCCGATCAAAATTCCGATACGGTCTCAAAGGCAAAAAGAGTGAAGTTGGAATCGCTACCGGACTTGTCTATAGCGAGTACGGCGGGGACATCATTAGCATTGAAGTTGCCCTCGCCAAACCGTACGCCGACCAACCAACGATCCAGCTCACTGGCTCCCTCGGCGATGTTATGAAAGAGTCTGCTCATGCCGCCATGAGTTACCTGCGGCAAAACCAATCGCAATATAGCGACCTTGATTTCCGCTACGATATCCACATCCATGTCCCCGAAGGCGCTGTCCCCAAAGATGGCCCGAGCGCAGGCGTTACCCTTCTCACTGCGATAACAAGCGCATACACCAACCGACCTGTCCGCTGCGACATCGCCATGACCGGCGAAGTCACCCTCCGAGGCAATGTTCTACCAGTTGGTGGAATACGAGAAAAAGTACTTGCCGCCCACCGCGCTGGCATCCGGAAAGTGATACTCCCCGCCGAAAACGAGCGCGATCTAGAAGACCTGCCGGAAACTGTCCGTAATCAGATCAACTTCACTTTTGTCAGTCATGCCAACGAAGTTCTTGATCTCGCCTTAACTTAAGTTGCGTCAATCTTTAACCCGCACACCAATGTCAAGCATCCGTTGCAAAGCAACTCGTGCCCACTTCGCCACGTCGTCCGGCACCACCACTTGGTTAACAACCTCACCATCAACTAACTTTTCCAGTACCCAACAAAGAAAACTGGGGTGAATTCTATACATTGTTGAACAAGGACAAATATCTGGGTCAAGGCAAAACACGGTTTTATCCGGCAATTCCTTGGCCATTCGCTTCACCAAGTTAATCTCAGTCCCCACTGCCCAAACACTTCCTGGTTCCGACTCCGTAACCACTTTCAGAATGTACTCTGTCGAACCATTCAAATCCGCCGCAATCACAACATCCAACGGGCATTCAGGATGAACAACCACCTTCACATCCGGATATTCCTTGCGCGCTTCTTCAATCTGTTCAACCGTAAACCGTTTATGAACTGAACAATGCCCCTTCCACAAAACGAACTTGGCACGTTTCAGATCTTCCGCGCTATTCCCACCTAATGGTTTAAATGGATCCCAAACCACCATCTCACTGTCCGGATCAAATCCAAGCTTCACTCCCGTATTCCGTCCCAAATGTTGATCAGGGAAGAACAACACTTTTTCTCCCTGTTCTAACGCCCATTCCACTGCACTCGGAGCATTTGTCGAAGTGCATACAATCCCCCCCCGCTCGCCCACAAACGCTTTCAAGTTTGCCGCCGAATTAATATAAGTCACCGGAACCACCCCACTAATCCCAAGTTCCTCTAGCTGCTTCCAACAACTTCTCACTTGGAAAATCCCCGCCATATCCGCCATCGAACAACCCGCGGCCATATTCGGCAAAATAACCTTCTGGTTGGCCTATGTCAAAATATCCGCCGACTCAGCCATAAAATTAACGCAGCAAAACACAATAAATTCTGCTTCCGAACGCCCCTTCGCTTCCTGCGCTAACTTATAACTATCACCCCGAAAATCTGCAAACTCAATAATTTCATCCCGTTGATAATGATGCCCCAAGATAACTAATCGATCGCCCAAAGCCGCTTTCGCTGAAAGAATACGCTCCCTCAGCTCTTGTTCCGTCGCATCCGTGTATTCCGATGGCAGGGGTGCTTGGTACATCTCATTTCTATTATACGGCTCAAAAGGAACTGTATGAAGCAAATCCCCATTACCCATCGTAGTAACAAAAGTGAGGCAACGATGCCGTATCTCAACACTCCTGTCAACCTCAGTCATGCCGCAACTGTAGCAAGACGCATCTGCGCGCGTATCGCCCAATCCGCTCCACAAGAAACAGATTGCGAATCTTTAGAACAAGCAAGCCTCATCCTGGCCGAGCTATATCCTTACAGTTATGATGAACTCGATCCCAGCCCACCCGAGCAAATGATTGTGGTCTCTCACACCCTTGATCTCACCCGCCACCTAGTCAACCTGATTCAAATTGAAAAAATCGGCAACGACCGCATTGGCCAATCTATCAGGAATCTCTACGAGTGCCTTGGGCGTAGCGAAGAAGGAAACCATATGGGCCTCCTCGCCGGAGAAAACCCAAACAGTTTCCAAAGACCAAAGCTAGGCTAATCCGCGTGGCAGAACCCCTGCCTTAATCACCGAAGTAATCCCCGCCGCATCTAAGCCACACTCACCACGAATAATTGGTTGCTTTCCGTGTGTAACCCAAGCATCGGGCAAAGCCATTACTTTCACGCGTTGCGGCAAAGATTCATGTTCAACCAGAAGGTCAATCAACTGTTGACCAAATCCACCGATGCGAACATTTTCTTCAACCGTAACAAGCAAAACTCCTTGACCAAGATAGTTAGCTACCGTTTCCCAATCAATCGGCTTGCACCAACGTGCGTTGATAACTAATACCTTCTTGCCCTCATCCGCCAACCGTGAAGCCGCATCCCAAGCTTCAGTCACCATCGATCCAACCGCAACCACCACTGCATCGACTTTGCCCTCGTTTCCTCGAGGAATTCCGGGCACCCCTAAAACCTCTGCTTTGCCAAATTCCAATGATGTTCGACTCTCCGGTAGATTCTCCGGAGTTTCACCGCGCGGATAACGAATCGCAATCGGCCCCTTATCATAATCCGCCATAAACTTCATCATCTCTCGCAACTCGGTTTCATCACGTGGCGCACAAAGCGTCATGTTCGGAATATGAGTCAAGAAAGAAATATCAAACGTTCCATGGTGCGTCGGCCCATCATCACCAACCAATCCTGCCCTGTCCATCGCAAACCGAACAGGCAAATTCTGAATACAAACATCATGCAGAACCTGATCGTATCCGCGTTGCAAGAATGTCGAATAAATCACAGTAAACGGTTTATAGCCGCCCGCGGCCAAGCCAGCCGCAAATGTAACGCCATGCTGCTCCGCAATCCCAACGTCGTAATATTGCCCCGGCAACTTCGCCTTAAATCCATTCAGACCAGTACCATCCGGCATCGCCGCCGTAATTGCAACAATCTTCTGATCTTCTTCACCTAGTTCAACCAGCGCATCGCCAAACACGCCTGTATATGTCGGCCGCGATGCTTTCGAAGGCATCTCACACTGCTCAAGATCAAACGGAACAACTCCATGCCACTTCGTCGCGTTCTCTTCCGCGACCTCATACCCCTTACCCTTCACCGTAATAGCATGAATAAAAATCGGATACCGAACATCCTGAATGTTCCGGAAAATTTCCAACAAGGTTGGCAAATCATGACCATCCACCGGGCCGATGTATTCAAATCCCATCTCCTCAAAAATCGTCCCTGTTTCTTCCGGAGCAAAATAGTGCGTCACGCCATGCCGCAAACCTGCCGCAATCCTCGGTGCTGGCCCAGGAATCTTCTCAATCACCCGTTTAGCTTGTTGCGCCATCGACTGCACATATTTCCGCGAACGCAATCGATTAAAGTAATTCGTTAATGCCCCGACATTCGGCGCAATACTCATACGGTTATCGTTCAAGACGACACAAAGATCCGTCCCCAATTCGCCTGCGTGGTTCAAACCTTCCCAACTCATTCCCGCACAAATCGCCGCATCACCTGCCACCGCAACGACCTTCTCTTTGCCACCAGCTTGATCCCGAGCCGCAGCAAAACCAAGTGCCGCACTAATCGCAGTTCCCGCATGACCTGCCCCAAAAGCATCAAGTTCATGCTCATCCCTTTTCAAAAATCCGCTCAAACCCTTGTGCATCCGCATCGTATCAAAACGCGGTAGCCGCCCCGTTAACAACTTATGCGGATATGCCTGATGCCCCGTATCCCAAATTACTTTATCCGGCGGCATATTGTAAGCCGCATACATCGCCACTGTAAGCTCTACCGTTCCTAAGTTCGAGCTGAAGTGACCACCCGTAACACTCACATTATCTAAAATTGCTTGCCTCACCTCCCTCGCAACTTCACTCAGTTCTTTATCACTCAGTTTCCGCAAATCTTGCGGACTGATTATCTTGCTCAGGTAAGGATAGACCTTGTCCATTACATCTCCTAACGTACCCTACGTTGGCTTCATTCCCAGCGATTCGCTAAAAGGACCGCAAGTTCCTCTAAGAATTTTTCATCTTCAGAGTCAAATGCACCAACTTGATGACCATCAATATCAATCTGGCCCAAAATCTCATCCCCATTCCGAATCAAAACCACAATCTCACTTCTGGTAAATGCCGAGCAACTCAGATAATTTTCTAGCTGCCGAACATCCTCAATCACCTGATTGGCATTCTCCACCACAGATGTCCCGCAGACACCTCGTCCCACAGGAATCTCCGTATGATCCGTCGCCGCGCCAACATAAGCATCCAAGTGCAGTATTTCCCCCTTCAACTGATAAATTCCGCTCCAATCATATGTCGATAGTTTGTCAAGTTCCTGCATTGCCAGCAGCCGCAAGTCGAAACCGCTCAACTCACTTTCTCCCATACACTTCAAAATTCCCGCAAATTCCAACGCACTCGGTCTATCCATTTTCTGCCTCCCATCGTTGTAAAACGGCGTTCACATCTTCAGTATTCTCAGGCAGAACCTCCAGTACTGGGATTCCCTCCCATTGGCCCCGATCAAGTCCTCCCCCTGCAATCCGGAAAGCCGCACTCTTACTGCCAACCGAATCCCCTGCCGTCAGCCGCTTACTCCGCAAAACTCCTTGGCATAATCCCAAAAGTAATCGTGCAGCCGCTTGACTCTCACGGTCACCAACCCCCGCAATCTCAAATTCCGGTAACCCAAATTT
>JAPUDU010000061.1 GCA_027492935.1 Fimbriimonadaceae bacterium | reverse complement strand
AAAGGACTCGAACCTTCACGCTTTGTGGGCACTACCACCTCAAGGTAGCGTGTCTACCAATTCCACCATCGGCGCACACCAAGAACCGAGATAATACCCAAGCCGAGCACGGTCCTACCGCGCATCGATAACTAAAGTCACTGGACCATCATTCACAAGCTCAACTTCCATGCTCGCTCCGAACTCACCCGTCTCCACGCCACGCACCAATGGCTTCAATGCCGAAACAAAAACTTCGTACAAAGCTTTGCCCTGATCGTAAACCGCAGATCCCGTAAAACTCGGCCGCCGAGAAGCATAGACATCCCCATAGAGTGTGAACTGACTCACCACCAAAACCTGCGCTTGGTCGCTTTCAGGCAAATCCTTCAACGCCAAATTCATCTTCTCCGCCGAGTCATTAAATATCCTCAGCCCCGCCACCCGATCCGCCAAATCCCTCGCCTGAGGCTCAACACTCTCTCGATGCGCCGCTACCAAAACCAATAAGCCCGGCCCGCATTCCCCAATAACCTCGCCCTCAACCTTAACCGAAGCCCGCAACACTCTCTGAACAACTGCCCTCATTTCTTTCCTCCCGGCGCATGAATCCGCAAAATCGAAATCACATCCCCAAAGTTGCCGATCAAATTCATCAGTTCCCTCAAATTCTTAGAATCAATCACCTCAATCCCAATCATAATCTCTGCCGTATTGTTCGGCAAAGTTTTGATCTTCGCTCCCGTAACATTTGTCTTGCTTTCACCAAAAATCGAAACAATGTCCATCAGCAGTCCTTGCCGATTCACACAAGTAATCGAAAGATGAACCGAGTAAGACTTTCCGTCCCCATTCCACTTCACCGCTGTCAACCGCTCCGGATCGCGATCCCCCATGCTCATTACGTTTGGGCAAAGGCGTCGATGAATCATGATTCCGCGCCCCCGAGTAACAAACCCCACAACATCTTCACCCGGCACCGGTTCACAACATCGTGCCCGTTTCGTCATAACCTGGTCAATCCCTGTGATAACCGTCGGTTCCGTCGGCGAAACCACCTCGTTCACTTTCTCGGCGTTCGGGTTGTCTTCCCGAACCTTCTTCAAAAGCCGATCAACAACTGATTGAACTCCGGAAAGCCCTTCCCCTACCCGCGCAAAAACATCGTTCGGCGTCTTGCAATCCTTGATTGCCTTTGCCACCCCTTTGAGGGCCTCATCACCCATGACCCTCTTAGGATCAAGCCCACGATTCTTAATTTCACGCTCAACCGCATCGCGGCCACGCTGAATAATTACCGCCCGATCTCGCTTCCTAAAATAAGCGCGGATCTTGCTACGGGTGTGCGCACTCTTCGTGTGCTCAAGCCAGTCCAAGCTTGGTTGTGCATTGTTCCGCGTAATAATCTCAATAACATCGCCATTCTTGATCGGCGTACCAAGCGGAACAACATCCCCGTTGATCTTTGCCATAACAAGCTGCTCACCAAGCCGGGTATGAACACGAAAAGCAAAATCAATCGGCGTTGAACCCGCCGGCAAATCAACAACATCACCGCCAGGTGTAAACGCAAAAACCTGCTCCGCAAAAAGGTCGGTCGAAACACTTCTTAAAAAATCACTGGAAGAAGCGTTATCGTTACTAAAGTCAAAAAGCTGCTTCCTTAACTGAGCAAACCCCGCCGCAGAATCTGGTTTTCTGCCTCCTTCTTTGTAAGTCCAGTGTGCTGCAACCCCGAATTCCGCAATCTCGTGCATCTGCCGTGTTCTAATCTGAACTTCAAGCGGTTCCCCGCTCGGCCCAATTACTTTCGTATGCAAACTCTTGTAACCGTTCGGCTTAGGATTTTGAATGTAATCCGTAAACAAACCCGGTATGGGTTGCCAAAGCTCTGTCACTAACCCCAACGCCAAATAACACTCGTGCTGTTTTTCGCAAATCACCCGAAGCGCAATCAAGTCAAGAATCTCATCCCACGGCACTCCCTGCTTTACATGCTTATTAAAAATGCTGTAAAGATGCTTCGGTCGGCCAACAACCTTCACATCATTCAATCCCATACCATGAAGCATTTCAGTGAGTTGCTGGGTCGCTAACTCAAGCTCCGATTCTCGATCCCGACGTGACTTCGCTATCCGATCTCGAATTGCCTGAAACTCATCCGGGTGCAGCGTTTTAAATGCTAAATCCTCAAGCTGCCACTTAATCTGCCAGATCCCCAACCGGGCCGCAATCGGCGCATAGACTTCCAAAGTCTCGTTGGCAATCCGCATCTGCTTCTCAACCGGCATTGATTCCAACGTCTGCATGTTATGCAAACGATCCGCCAGCTTAATGACCATAACCCGGAAATCGTCCGCCATCGCCAACAGCAACTTGCGCAAACTTTCCGCCGCCCGATTCGATTCCGCTCGGGCTTTCTGTTTCGCCGATTTCTCCACCAATTGCGGAGAATCCAGCTTAGTAACCCCTTCGGTCATTTTGCGGACTTCAACCCCAAAACTCTCTTCGACATCATCCGCCGTAATCGATGTATCTTCAATAACGTCGTGCAACAACGCCGCGCAAATACTATCTTCGTCCATCCCTAACTCTGCAATCGTGGATGCCACCGCAACCGGATGCAAAATGTAAGGCTCACCCGATTTTCTAAACTGACCTTCATGCGCCAACCGCGCCATATCCAGTGCCTGTGTCAATCGGTCGTGACTAAACCCCGGCCAGTGCTGATCAAATGCCGCCAGCACTCGATCCCACCCAGGAATAGGTGCGTCCGAGGAATTAATTGGGGATGCCATCGAAAAATTTCAAACCACAATCATTATTGCGGTCAGAGAAGTATAGAAAATTATAGCTGATAAGCTCAAATTCTTACCGCACCCGAGCAACGATGTCCGAAAACTCTGTCGGAATAAACAAATCCTGATACGTCTTAATCGCGAACCGATCAGTCATTCCTGCCACATAATCCACCGCCCCTTGAATCCCACTAAAACCGTGCGGAAGATTTCCCGGCTCCGAAAAGTGCAACAACAACTCTCGAACAATCTTCTTCGCCTTTTGCACCTGCACCATCGGAACCGGCTCTCTCAAGTAAACATTCACAAACAACCACTCCTTCAAGTCATTCATCGCTTCAAGCATAGGCTCAGAAAGCCCAATCGTATCTCGGTCTCGACTCTCCGAAATCACATCCTGAACCATCGCACTAATCCGCTTCCCGTGCGTCGCCCCAATTGCCAAAAACCGATCCGGAATCCCACCAATCAACCCGCTCCGCATCGCATCGTCCAAGTCATGATTCAAGTAAGCCACCCGATCGCTAATCCGCACAACCGCTGCTTCTAGCGTCGAAGTCACAACTCCGTCCGCCGCACTCAAATCCTTGCGTCACT
>JAPUDU010000060.1 GCA_027492935.1 Fimbriimonadaceae bacterium | reverse complement strand
AAGAAATCGGCCTGGTCATGCAAGACCCCTTCACCAGCCTTAATCCCCTCATGCGCGTCGGCGATCAAATCGCTGAGGTTCTGCGCCTCCACAAGAAAACCCCAAAAGACGAAGCCCTCAAACAAGCTATCGAAATGTTGCGCACCGTCGGCGTACCTTCACCCGAGGCAACCGCTCGTAAGTATCCCCACCAAATGTCTGGTGGCCAACGCCAACGGGTAGTCATCGCTATCGCGTTCATCGCCCGACCAAAACTTCTCATCGCCGACGAACCCACCACCGCGCTCGACGTCACCCTCCAAGCCCAAATTCTCCGCCTTCTCGAAAAACTACAGAAAGAAGAAGGCACCGCCGTAGCCCTCATCAGCCACGACATCGGAGTCATTGGCTCTGTCTCAGATCGAGTCAGTGTCTTTTACGCGGGACGCGTTGTCGAATCCGGCAATGTCCGAGATGTTCTCAAAAATGGACAACATCCTTACACCCAAGCCCTTCTCGAAGCAATCCCCATCCCAGGTCGCGACCGACTCCAAACGATCTCCGGCCAGCCCCCCCTCCTCAGCGATCTGCCAACCGGCTGCCCCTTCGCTCCTCGTTGCCCTCAAAAGTTTGACCGTTGCACCGAAGAACCGCCTGCAATCCCAACCCCTACAACATCGGTAGCATGCTGGTTAGCCGAATCCCAAACACTTCAACCTTTAGGTTAACGCCTGTTATTCCAGCAATAGCCAGAGTCCAACTCCGCGATCAAGAAGAGCAATCCGGCGGATTATTCAAGTCAAAAAGCGAAGCTTAAGCCAGCAACGATTCAAAAACCGCATCAATCTTCGCTGTCGCATCAAACTTCTGATTCGTTAAATGCGCCGTCGCCATAAACCCAAGCAAAGTCGCCGCTAAAAGCTCCGGATCAGCATAAGGAGTATTTTTTCGAGTCTTCGCTTTCCCCAAAGCCTCTGTCAACGCCGCGACCCAATCATTGTAAAGACCCAAAACTTGCTTCCGCAACTCTGCGTGCTCAATGGAAGCCGCATATAAGCTCAAAACCACTTTCGCAAAACGACTTTGTTTCTTGCAATATGCTTCCGCCAGAGCGAGTTCGCCTTCTGCCTTCTCACTTGCCGAACCAAGCCCTTCGTAAAATTTCGCTCTATCCGCTGCAAACTGAAGCCGCGCATGCTCTGCAACCCCCATCAGCAAATCAATTCGCTTGGGAAAATAATAGTGGATTGTTGCGTGGTTCATTCCCATCTCCGAAGCAACCGTTCGCGCATGCAAACTCTCTAATCCTTTTGAACCTACGATGTCATAACATTTCTGTAGAATTTCTGGTCGGCGTTTTTGCATAAAACTATTTTAACCGTCTGGATGGTCAAAATGCCATATCTATCTCAGAAAACCTGTCAAAATAACTGTGTGGAGCCGTACCCGCGAACCTGGGCCGAAATCAATTTCCCTGCAATGGCGCATAACCTCACCGTTATTCGCCAGCGGATCGGCCCAAATGTCAAGCTCGGACTCGTCTGCAAAGCTGATGCTTACGGCCACGGACTTGTCCCTGCTGGCAGATTCGCTGCCCGAAATGGAGCCGATTGGCTCTGTGTAGCCAGTGTCCAAGAAGGCGTTGCCCTCCGTGATTCAGGCATCGACTGCCCCATCATGGTGATGTCCCCCACATTACCAATCGAAGCTGGGCAAGCAATATTCTACGGCCTCAATGTATTTGTGGAATCACTCGAAGCAATCAAACATTATCAAGAGGTCTCTGAGTCTCAAAACCGACCCGCACTTCTCCACCTCAAGGTCGATACCGGACTTCACCGATTCGGTTGCAACCCTAAAGACACGATGAACCTCGTAAATGCCATCATTTCAAGCCCTCATTCCGAACTGAAAGGTATCTCCCAACACTTCCTAAATTCATCTTCAAACCCCGAGCGCACAACCACTCAACTCGAAACATTCAACCAAACGATTAAGGATATCCAACTCCCCGAGCAAACCCTAATCCACACCGCAAACTCCGCCGCAACCGCTCTCTATCCCGACTCCCGCAAAAGCCTCGTCCGCGTCGGAATGCACGCTTACGGCATCGACCCCGATAACCTCTACCAAAATCAGTTAATCCCCGTGATGCGTTGGTTCACCCGCATCACATCAATCAGAACCATCGAAAAAGGCGAAACTGTCTCCTACAATGCAACCTGGATCGCCGAAAAAACCACTCGAATCGCCACCCTCGGCGTGGGCTACGGTGATGGCTATCCTCGTGCCCTCAGTAACAAAAGCCAAGTTCAATTACACGGATTAAACGCCAACGTCATCGGACTTGTCTGCATGGATCAAATGATGATAGATGTCACAGATATCCCCGATGTTCAACTGGGTGACACAGTAGAGCTTCTGGGTGAAAACATCCGCGTTCCCACCCTCGCAAAACTCGCTGAAACCAACAGCCACGAAATTGTGACCCGCCTCATGACCCGCGTCAACCGCCGCTACATCTACCCGGCTTAATTCTTCGAAATATCAAAGATGCTTGCGTCAAAAACGGCAGGGTGTCCCTTCAATTTCATCAATCCCGATGGACTCACATTCTTATCCAATGCAATCTGAGCAATCGCACTCTGGGCGCCACCGAGAATAATGTTCTCCATCTCTTGAACGTTTACTCCCTCATCTTTCAGGGTCGCAAGAACATGCGCCAGCACCCCAACTTTATCTTGGTGACGTACAACCAAAAGGTGGGTTGCAACCGCGCCTTTCGTAACGTTAACAACGTTGTGTACCATTCCCATTGATTTGTAATCCGTCACAATCCGCACAACTTCCGCCGCAACGGCTTCCTGAGCTTGTTCGGTCGAAGCCCCAACGTGGTGCGTGCAATAAATACCTTTGCAGTCCTGCATCGCTCCCGAATATTCCCCTTCTGCCCCGGCTGGTTCGCCATCAAAAACGTCCAACCCAGCTCGAATCTTCCCTGCGCCACAGGACGCAACCAAAGCATCCTGATCTACAACCTCAGCTCGCGAAGTGTTAATCAGCATCGAACCCGGTCGCATCTTGCTGATAATATCCGCCGAAATCATGCCTTTCGTTGCCGGTGTAAACGCCGTATGGACACTCAACACATCTGACTGAATCGCCAAATCTTCCAGTGTTTCTGCCCGAGCAATCCCAAGCGCCGCCGCTGATTCAGGTTGCATCCATCGCGAAAAAGCTATTACATTCATCCCAAAAGCTTTCGCCCGCGGAATCATCTCCTGCGCGATGTTTCCCATCCCAACCAAACCTAGAGTCAAACCATAAAGCCCGCGACCCTTACTGTAAGCCTTCTTATTCCACTTGCCCTCTCGCAAATCACCCACACAATCCGGAATAT
>JAPUDU010000059.1 GCA_027492935.1 Fimbriimonadaceae bacterium | reverse complement strand
TATTCCGGAATGCTTGAAAATGCATCACCAGAATAAGTATCAAAGTCTTTCATCACCCCATCAAGCTGATGGGTAACACTATGATCAGCCGCGTAATATTCCGCGAACGCCGAATTAATCTCTTCCTCAAGCGCAATATAAGGATAAATTTCAAGCCCCGTATTCATCGAGAGCTCATCAATAACAAAGACATCGAGCGGATTAGACATCGCAACGTGAAGCACGTCGCCTTCTTTCTTGATTGGTAAAACTTTAAACCGCTTTGCAAACTGACCCGTCAAAAGCTCTAACGCTTCCTGAGTCGGCCCCATTTCTGTCAAATCAGCAAACGGAATGTCCCACGCCCGGCCCGTACACCGAACTTTATCCTTCTCCGTGATGAGGCCAAGATCGACCATGACCTTAGCAATCGGATCGTTCCCCCCCATCTCCACTTGCTTGTTTATTGCAAGTTGAAGCTGGTAAGGAGTGATTAACCCTTCATCAACAAATACATCACCCGTGAGCATCCCTATTGGTTCCTTCCACTATATTCGGCACCTCACACTACAATCCTTACCGGGCTCGCAGATTCACCGCCACCGACAATCAGTCGTTATTTTTTACATTAGGCCCAAAAACCCCTCAGACCCATAATCAACATATGCTGACGGCTCTCTTTGCCACTTCTATCCTCCAACAAACCGCCCAACCCTTACCCATGTCAAAGTGGCCAAAGAACAAAGCCTGGGCCAGCGAAACGGGTGAGCTACATCTCTCCAACATCAAGCAACTTACTTTCTCCGGTCAAAACGCCGAAGCCTATTTCAACCTCGCGGGGACAAAACTGTCATTCCAAACGCGACAACCAAATTTCCCCGATGAGCAAATCTTCACAATGAACATTGATGGCTCAAACCGAAAGCTCATTAGCACCGGAAAAGGTCGTTGCACCTGCTCCTATTTCAGCCCCGATGGAAAATATGTCTATTTCAGCAGCACCCACGTCAAACAACCCGGTGCCCAACCCCACGTCGATATGTCCAAAGGTTATGTGTGGATGGTCAACCCCAACTTCTCCCTCTACCGCACCGACACAAACGGTAAAAACCTCAAAACAATCATTTCTAAACCCGGATACGTCGCCGAAACCACAATCTCACCCGACAGCAAATACATGGTCTTCACCGCTAATTGGGATGGAGATGTCGAAATCTACCGCTCCGATCTTAACGGCAAGAACATAAAAAAGCTAACCAACGAAGTCGGCTACGACGGCGGCCCATTCGTCTCCTACGATGGAAAAACCATTGTCTACCGTCGATCCGCGCCATTCACCAACGACGGAGAAATCAAAGAATACAAAGACCTTCTCAAAGAGCATCTCGTGCGACCAAGCAAAATGGATCTCTGGGCAATGAACGCCGACGGAACCAATAAGCGACAAATCACAAACCTCGATGGTGCCAGCTTCGCTCCGTTCCTCCACCCCGACGGCAAAACAATCATCTTCGCCAGCAATCACCACGATCCCAAGCGCAGAGAATTTGATCTTTTCACCATTAATATCAATGGAACTGATCTTCATCAAGTCACATTCTCCGCTGACTTCGATGGCTTCCCTATGTTCACCCGCGATGGCAAAAAGCTCGTCTGGGGTTCAAACCGACACGGAACAATCCCTCACGACACCAATCTCTTCATCGCCGACTGGAAGAACTGAAAACGCCTGAGCAAAAAAAGTCAGCCATGCTTAGCTAAAGCATGGGCTGACTTAACAACTTCATACACCTAATTAGCCGTTTACATTCAACGCATTCAGCTTAGAAACCCGCTCCTCAACCGGAGGGTGCGTCATGAACAATTTCATTAAGCTACCACGACCCTTCAGCGGATTAACGATATAAAGCGGAGCGTGCGCCGCATCCGTTCTCGTTGGCACATGAGCCGTACCCCGTTCCAACTTCAACAAAGCATTACTCAATCCGGAACTCGTACCCGCAAGTTTCGCCCCCCATTTATCTGCCTCAAATTCGCGAGCCCTCGATACTGCCATTTGCATAATCAACGCCATAACTGGAGCAACAATGGCAAGAGCAAGCATCCCAATAGGATTCATTCCTTCATCGTCATCACCTCGTCCCAGGCCTCCAAATAGAGCCGCAAACTGAGCCATATTCGCCAACATCGAAATCGCCCCTGCCACCGTAGCAACCACTGTCATCGTCAGCGTATCTCGGTTCTTAATGTGTGCAATCTCATGCGCCACAACACCAAACACCTCGTCTTTGGTTAAAATGTCCAACAGCCCCGTATTGACTGCCACTGCCGCATTTTGCGGATTTCGGCCGGTCGCAAAAGCATTCGGACTCGGATCATTGACAACATAAACCTTCGGCTTCGGAATCCCTGCCCGGTCGCTCAATACCTCGACCATTTCATGAAGCTCTGGCGCTTGCTGTGGAGTTACCTCCTGAGCCCGAGCCGCCTTAAGAGCCAACTTATCACTGAACCAGTAAGCCCCAACATTCATCACCACCGCAATCCCAAACGCGATGAACATCCCCGTGTTGCCACCAATGGCTTTCCCCATCATGACGAACAACCCCGTCAATCCCGCCAACAAGATCGTAACTTTCAACGTGTTCATATCAGTCCGTGACCACCTCCCATAAAGAAAAAACCTTTGACAAATAAGCAAAACCGTTAGGTTTTCGCTCGTTCATCAAAGGTCTTGCAATTGTAGTGAAAACCGGAACCTACACAGGTTCGTACTGACGATTATCACTCCCATTTCTGGGTGCTACTCCCCTTATCTTAAGGCGATCTAATCACCATAACGCCAAAATCACGTAGCCAGTTCGCCCGACCTATAAAAAAATGCGGCAGGATAATTTAACCTGCCGCATAAATGTGAACCGAAGGGCGCTTAACCTCGGCTCTAACGTGCGCTGATTTGGCGCAGAACTTCTTCCGTCGCACGCTTCAACTGCGGATCCTGACCGTTAAAGTACTCGCTCGGATCAATGTCCACCTTGATATCCGGTTCAACTCCCAAGTCTTCCATCGGGGAACCATCGACTCGGTAAACACCAGTGCTCGGCAATCGAATCGAAGTGCCATCAACAAGTTGCCCGCCGTAGGTGTAAACAACGTAGCCTGGGGTTGCCATGCCAACGACTTTCCCGAGATTCAATGCCTTGATCGTCTCAGGGAACATTTCCGCGTTAGAGAAGCTCGTTTCAGCCGCCATAACCGCAAGTGGTTTATCCCACATTTGGCCTGGGCCGGTAATCAGGTCACCGTCTCGCGGCACATATTGCATGTGCATCTTGCGGTCAAGCAACTCAACCAGCAAGTCAGCAATGTTTCCACCGCCATTTTCACGAACGTCAATAATCACGCCTTCC
>JAPUDU010000058.1:4924-26299 GCA_027492935.1 Fimbriimonadaceae bacterium | reverse complement strand
AAGATACTGTGGTGTTACTTTGATCCCGGCGACTTCTATGGTTGTAAAGTTTGGTTCTTGGGTAAGTAGGATTTGGGCTTGCTTTACCTTTGCTTGACTTTCTAATTGTGTGGTTAAGGAAATTTCCGAGTTAGGGACGGAAAGAGTTTGGTTATCTGATTCTTGATCTGGGTTGACCACGATTGGCTCTTCCTCTAACTCTTTCTCGGAGGGGGGAGAGAGTGCTTCGCTATCTGAATCCGAGTTTGAGGCAGTTACATCTGAGCTTTCCTCAGGAACTTCTTGATCCGGGGTTCCTGTGATTGGTTGTTCCTCAAGTGCCTCCTCAGGAAGGGAAATGGCGGGGTTGATTTCTATCAACTCTTCACTGGGTTCTTCTTCGGTGGTGAAGGGGATTACAACTGATTTTTCGGGGCTGGAGGAGGCGATGAGGGTGGCGAATTCTACGATAGAAGTCGGTGGGGTGAGGTGCTTAAGGCAGTGAGTGGCGATATATGAATCGTCGAGAGAGCCGATGTAGTCTGGCGGCGGTGGCCCCCAGAGATAAGTGCCGATTGCGGCAGAAGTGGCGGTAGTGAGATCGGATTGACCGCCACAGCCAGCAGTGAGAAGCATGGCTTTTTCGGCGTTCATATCGGCATGGATGAGGCCGATGAGAACAAAGCTTGTACTGGCAACGATACTGGTTCGATCTACACCAGGGAATCGTGACGAGAATTGGTTGGCGAAGATTTGGGTCGCTTCGTGGTGTCCTTGATTCTCTAAGAGATAAGGGCCAACGCGATGCATGAGGCTACTGGATGGGAGAACGGCGGTAAATGCCTCCCAGAGCATCGTTGCGGTTGCGACAGGGGGAAGAATGGAGACGGCGTGGGCAAGGGCGGCAGGGAGCCAAACACCTTCGTCTGCATGGTCGATACTGCTGTCGAAATAAGCGTACTTGGCGGCTTCTTCCGGCTTGAGAAACGCCCAGACGAGGGAACGCAGTAATGCGCGTGAACCGTTGGCAAGTGGGTTATCTTGGTGACCGCTGAGTGGGGAGCCGAATCCACGACGTAAGTTCATCAAGCCATACGCTGTTTCATCGGTGTGATCTTCGATGCCTTCTAAGAACAGGCTTCCGAGGGATTCAGGGGACTTGTCTTCTTCCGCAGTTTTTTGCCAGATCAGCCAGGTGTCGAGGGAAGCATGAGCGTTCATGCGGTGAGGGATTGGTGAATATCCGGTCAGGCGTTGGAAGTTATTGCGACCGACATGGGGGCTTCCGAGAGTAAGTCCAGTTATGGCGGCGATGGTTGCGTCGTAGACCGATTGATTCATGGCGTGCGATTTTCTCGCGTTTCTATTCTATCGTTTTGAGGGCGCAGAGGTTACGCGAAGGGGGCAGTAGAATTAGTGAGTGCGGCAGTTTGACTTGCAGGTTTTCCACTGGATCAACGGTTGGCCAGATAGTTTGAATCCATTGTTTTACTCTTTGAGTGAAGGGAATAAGTGGTTGGGGGTTCGCCTGGTTTTGCTTGCGTTCTTGGCTTTTTGTTTATGGAAGCCAAAGCTTCGCCCTGCAGTTGTGATTGCGTTCATTGCTTGGCCGTTAGCCAACGAGATTTGTGATCTGTTGAAAAATGGATTTAAGATGGGGCGACCAAGCGTTGAAGTAGCCGATGCGATTGTACGGGTGAATCGGTTAACAAGCTTTGGAACGGCGTCGGCACATTCGGCAAATATGATGGCGGTAGCGGTGCCCTTTTTGTACTATGCGAGGCCCGTAGGGTTCTTCTGGCTAGGGATTGCGATACTGACGGGGATTAGCCGAATTTATGTCGGCGTGCATTATCCGTATCAGGTTTTGTTTGGTTGGATGGTGGGGGCGGCGATGTCGGGAGTTTTGATTGTGGGTTGGGAAGCTTGGAAAAAGCGTCGGGCTCCCCATAAAGGAGAGCCCGATGCTGAATTGCCGGAAAGCAGTGCGCTTTAGTTATCCGACATTTTGAGCACTCTTTGAGGCTCGGTGAGATCAATGTTGCCAAAGGTTTCGATCGCTTTTCCTTCAACGGTGAACTTAACGGCTTGAACACCATTGAACTGGCTCATCACGGTTAGCACACCGTTCACAAGGGTCTGTTCATCGGTTGAACCATAACCGGCTTCAATTTCTTTGCTGAAATCAACCGTTGCGATGCTGTTATCAACTGTGCAACTCAGAACGTGTGCTTCCTTAGGGACTGCGTTAAGCGTTCGTAGGTATTGGTCAACGGTCCACGCCATCGGTTCAACTCCGGCGGGTGGAGTCTTTTTTTCCTTATTGAATTTAAGATCGTCGCCGACGAATTCTGGCGTAATGGTTGTGGTTTGATCTCGTTCATCGTCTGACTGAACATCGACTTTGATATCTGGTTTATTTTGAGATGCGGTCTGTTCAGTTTTAGGAGCGGGATTTGCTTTGCTGTTGCTAGCATAGATTCCCAGTCCGGCGAGTGAGACAGTGCCAATGGCGATAATGCCGAGGGCGAGTGCGTTGCGGTTTTTGGTGCCCATGATTATTGCTCTCCTAAGAAGATTTGGATTCCCTTGACAATTGCTTTAGCGACTCGGTTAGCGAAGTCTTTTTGCGTCATTTGTGCTCGGTCGTTTTTGTGGTTAATGAAGCCCATTTCGATCAATACGGATGGAACCGTGCTGTTTCTCAATACGCTAAAGCCGCTTTGGTAGATTCGGCGATCCGACCAAGTACCGAGGTCGGGTATTCCGCTGACTTTGGCGATTTCGGATTGGATGCATTCGGCAAGAAGACGATCTTCGGGATCCTGCATGTGATAGAACGTCATTCCGCCTGATCGGCTGTTATCTTTGTTGATCGAGTTGATGTGGATGCTTACAAAAACGGCAGCTTTGCTGTCGTTGGCGATTTGCGCTCTAGCGGTCAACGAAGGGTATACGTCGGTGTCGCGAGTCATGATGACGCTCGCTCCGGTTCCAGAAAGAATATCGCGAACTTCTTGGCTGATTTTCAATGTGAGATTCTTTTCGCTAACACCGTTAGAATGTGCTCCACCATCTTTTCCGCCGTGGCCAGGATCGATGACGATGACCTTACCGTTGAGGGTTCCACTGCTTGAAGGAACTGTCAAACGAATGTTAATCAAGTTTCCGTTGGTAGAAGCAGAGAAGGCAAGTGCTCGTTTGGTTTGAATCGTGAGGATGGCGTTAGCACCGTCCGTTGAAGTCGAGAACGAATTGACCCATCGCGAGTCACCCATGTTTTGGGAGACCATTTCTTTGAATGCCGCTTTAGGCATTGAAACTTGAAGTTGGGTTGGGCTGATGTATTGGATCGCCGGGGGTTGTTCTAACTTTGTGCTGGCTTTGATTGTAAGCAAGGTTCCACCGTTATGATCGTTCGCTACTTCGGGAAGCGCCAATGTCATTGAAGGAGGGACAACTTTTACGTTCGCGTCAACAACAGGGGTGATTATTCCGGTGACTTTATCTGGGGCAGTCCGCGCAATAGCGGGGAGGGGCAAGATGAATTGTCGAGTTTGCTCGACTTTGCCCGCAGGGATTGCTACGGCAGCAGGGTGTTCGAGAACGATTCGCGCGGTGTTGGGATCGTATTGGCCGACACGCCACCAAGCGGGGATTTCAAGATCATCGGGGACATCCATGCGCCCGCCGAGAAAGTCGATAATGTATCGGTCGGGTGAGGCAAGTCGAAAGAATCGCGGCTTGATTTTGATGGTTGAATCGACTTGAAGTCCGGCAGATGTAATTTCTACGTTACGGATTCGACCAAGAACTCGGTAGGTGTTGCCATCCCATTCTGCGATTGCACCGAGGTATCGAGCGGCCTCGGTTAAGCTCATGAGGAACTTGCCTTCTTCGCGCAACGTGGGAACTCGGAAGAGTCTGCCTTCGGTGGCGATTTGCATTTCTTGACCAAGAATGGATACGTTCCAATCCCATTCTTTGGCTAATTTGGGTGTGATGTAGCACTGATCACCGACGCGATATGCTTCGGTTGCGCTAGGTGTATTGTAAGTGAGTTGAACACTCACAGGCTCTAGCTTGGCGGCAGTAGCCGCGCTTGCTAGCACCATCCATGGGGCTAAACATGCGATCCATCGCTTCATAACGGAAGTCATTATGACTGGTAAACGAGTAAAAGTACTTGATGGTTCAACTTTTACGGGAAGTTTGGGATAAGAGGGCACATTTGAAATGATCGGGTTTATTTGAAATTCTTAGATATTTATGCGGGGATTGCCGCCAGAGTTGCTGTTCCGGCGGCGTGGACTTAAGAGTGTTTTTTTAGTACCGGATTAGGATATCGGAAGGTCCGTTTAGCTGATTAACTCCATTTCCTGTTGAACCGTAAGTTGTGCGATTACTCCCGCTCATATTGTCAATTCGGACAACCTGATCGAGGGTGTAGTCACAGATGTAGATGCGGTTTTGTTTATCAAGTCGGACTTTGTTGGGATCACTTAGTCCAGTTGAATATGTTGACCAACCTGCACCTGTCATGTCGTTGAATCGCACAATTCGGCTGTTGTTGTAATCAGCGGAGTAGAACTTTCCGTCTGGGCCTTGAGTGATTGAACAGACACCGTCAAATTGATTAGTTCCGCTTCCTGCCGTGCCAAAAGTAGTCCAGTTGAGGCCAGTCATGTTGTCGAACCGAGCGATTCGATTATTGGACTCATCAGCGACATAGATTCGGAACGTGGAATCGACATAGACTGCACGAGGGCTACCAAATTGGTTGATGCCGCTACCATTGGTGCCAAATGCAACCCAGCCCGCGCCAGTAATATCGTTTATTCGGACAACTCGGGAATTGTTGGTTTCGGAGATGTAGATTCGGTCTTGAGAATCAATACACAGTCCGAATGGATTTTGGAATTGGCCGACTCCGGAACCGGTTACGCCGTAACTCACCCAACCTGCACCGTTGAGATCATTCATCCGAACGATGCGGTCGTTACCCGCATCGGCGATGTAGTACCGACCGAGGGAATCTTGGACAATGTTGCCTAGGTTTGAGAATTGGTGTGTGCCGCTGCCACCAGAGCCGTACTTGTCCCAATTTGAACCGCTAAAGTCGGAGATCTTTGTGATGTCATCGTTTGAGTTATCAAGGATGGCAAATCCGATGATTGCCGGAGCGGATGATCCACTTCCGGCGCAACCTATAAGGGCGGCGGAGATTGCTAGTGCTGTGCAGGCAGTGAGGAATAACTGTTTGGGCATACGAACCATAACGATTATTATAGTCCATTTATTTTTTATTATGGAATATAAATTCCATATGTTTTACGCGAGATACGCTTCAAACACAAAAGTGCCCTCTCCTTGAATAGCCGAGAGGGAAATAGGTTTTAGGTATTGTGAGATGAGGACGTCTACGACACCGCTGAGCCCATTATCGCCAGCCTTATTAGAACCAAAAATAGTTGCCTCAGCACTGGAAGAATCGTTTGTTCAGGTGACATTGCCAGCGCCCTGATGTTACATCTGCGTGTGAATGTAAGATTCCGTATTTATTCGGCAGGCGTTTCTAGCGGCTCATTTTCTATGTCATCGGGTACGCCATCAGCTGATGGGTTTTGGTGGCGGACAGCGTGCCAAATGCCAACGATCAAGATGAGGACGAGTACCGACCAGAAAACGGGTGGTTCCATCTCGGGGATGTGGAATCCGACTTTGACTTCGGCGGTGAAGTGGTGACCCGCCATAACCAGTAGCTTAATCCCGGCCCAACCGACGAGAGCGTAGGCTAGATGTTCAAGTGCAGGATATTTATCCAGAAGTTTAAGGAAGGCTTTTGCAGCGTAACGGAGGAGAATGATTCCGATGACGGCGCCGGAATAGACAACCCATAGTTTGGTGTCGAAGGCTTGTTTGGTGCTGGCTTTAGCCATTGCGACACCGGCAAGAACGCTATCAACCGCGAAGGCGATATCGGTTAGCTCGACGAGCATGACGGTTTTCCAGAATCCTGCATTGTCGGCTTTGTGTCCGGCCTCCTTTTCGTCGTGGTGGTCTCGATTCGTTAGGAAGTGTTTGGCTGTCATCCAGATGAGATATCCGGCCCCGATAGCTTGGAGCCACCAGAGTTTCATGATGAGAGTGGCAAGCAAGATAGCGATGGCGCGGAATACAAATGCGCCGCCGAGGCCGTAGGTGAGGGCTCGAGCTTGCTGATCTTTGGGTAAGTGCCGTACCATCAGGGCAAGCACGAGCGCGTTGTCGGCGCTGAGCAATCCTTCGAGCAGAATGAGCATGCCAATTACGGCGATGTCGGAGTATTCAAAAATCTGAACGGGAAAATGCATAGGGGTCTGTAGGCCAGTGAATCGGGCTTGATTCTGCCACAATCTCTAACAATAAAGACAGTCTCCGAAAGGAGAGAAGGGAACAATGCCGATTTACGTTTACGAATGCGACACCTGTGGTGACGTTTATGAAGTGGAGCAACGAATTGTTGAAGATGCTTTGACTGAGTGCCGTTGTGGCAAAGGGAAGATTAAGCGAGTTATGCAACCGATCGGAGTTTCATTTAAAGGTTCTGGATTTTATGTGAACGATGTTGCGGGTTCATCAAAGCCGGTTGGTTCGGCTCCGAAAGCTGAGCCGGTTGCGGATTCTAAGCCAGCGGAGAAGCCGAAAGCGAAATCGAAGAAAGCTGAATAGAAAACATTAGTTTTTGAGATGGGGTCTGGTACGGTGAAATCGTGCCAGACCTTTCTCGTGCAGAGTTTTTAAAAATGACCGGCGTTGGTATTGCGGGGGCCATGTTGCCGGGGTCATCCATGGCAGAGTTTGGTCAGAGTTCCGCTCAGGCTGAGGTGACAGTAGAGCAGATCAGGACGGCGTTAAAGCTGGCTAATTTAAGTTTTGCGGAAGAAGAACTGACGGAAATGGTGGGATCTGTGACGGGATTTGGTCAGTGGTGGCCTCAGTTACGGGAAGCTTCAAAAGCTGCGGGGTTCATGGGGATGAACTGGAAGGTTTTGGAAGCGGAGGGGAACGGGTCGATTCGAGATGAAGGGCTGATCTGGTCGGATCGCCAATTAGAGTTGCCTAAACTTGACGAAGAGCTTGCGTTTTTGGATGTTGTTGAGCTGGGGACTCTTTTCCGAGCGAAAAAAGTAACGGCTGTTCAACTCACAGAGATGTATCTTCGCCGATTGAAGAAGTATGGGCCGAAGCTGCGTTGCGTAGTTAATTTGACTGAAGGGCGGGCATTGAAGCAGGCCGAAGAGATGGATGCCCTTTATGAGAGTGGCAAATACTTAGGGCCGCTCCACGGGATTCCGTTTGGGGTTAAGGATTTGTTTGATGCGGCAGGTCACCCAACGACTTGGGGAATAGGCACACGCCGGGATCATGTTTCGACGGAAGATTGTGATGTTGTGCGTTTGCTGGAAGAAGCGGGGGCGGTTTTAGTCGCAAAGCTTAGCTTGGGCGCTCTGGCAATGGGTGATATTTGGTACGAAGGGCGAACGGAGAGCCCTTGGGATGCGAAGATTGGCAGTAGTGGAAGTTCGGCGGGTTCGGGTAGCGCAGTAGCAGGGGGGTTAGTTGCGTTTGCGATTGGGACAGAAACGAATGGATCTTTGGTAAGCCCTGCGCATAATTGCCGGGTTACTTCGTTACGACCAACATTTGGCTCGGTTAGCCGCGACAAAGCGATGGCGCTTTGCTGGAGTTTAGATAAAGTTGGTCCGCTTTGCCGAACTGCGGAAGACTGCGCGGTGGTTTTCAACGCCCTCTGCACCTATACGGGAAATGATCCGGGGCAGATCGAACGGACATTTAGTTATTCGCCGGTTGAGAACCTGTCGGATTTGAAAATTGGTTATCTGGTTTTTAAGAAAGAAGAAGCAGAAGCGGGTTTGGCCGAAGAGAATCGCCCTTGGTTGAAAGTGTTGCGGGAGATGGGAATTTCTCCGAAGCCGGTTTACTTGCCGGAGTATCCGGACGGACTGGATGCGATTTTGTTGGCGGAGTGCTCGGCTGCATTTGAGAGCTTTACGCGTTCGGAAGATATTCAAGAACTTGAGAAATATTCAAGCTGGCCAGAGACTTTTCGATCTGGTCGCTTAATTCCGGCGGTGGAATACATTCAGGCTGATCGGTATCGAGTGATCTTGGCGGATATTTATCGTGGAGTGCTGAATCAATACGATGTTCTTTTAGCCGATGACCGGCTTTATCCACGAATTTTCGGATTGAATGCGACAGGCATTCCTCAGTTATTGATACCGGCAGGGGTTGATGACCGGGGTAGAGCCCGGAGTTTTTCGATGGTGTGCTCACCGCTGAATGAAGGGATCATGCTGAGCGCTGGTTACTTAATCCAGAAGAAACTGGGTTTCCATAAGTTGCGCCCAGATATGAAGATTTGGGAGTGAGCTAGCTCCCTGATCGTTTATGGTCGGTGCGGTCGATGGCACAAGCTCGTCCGGTCTTTTCGGAATATTGCTGATGGTAATTCTCAGCCATATAGAAGGTTTGTCCGGCTTTAATTTCCGTCACGATAGGGCGCTTGAAGAGTGAAGCTGATTTTTCTTTTGATTCTTCGGCGATCTTGAGTTGAGAGTTGTTGAGAGGATAGATTCCGGAGCGGTATTGGTCTCCGTAGTCGGGGCCTTGACTGTTAAGGGTGCACGGATTGTGGATTTGCCAGAATCGGTCGAGGACTTGGCTGTAAGTGATTTGGGTTGGGTCGAATTCGACGATGGTGGCTTCCGCGTGACCAGTGTGGTCATAACAGACTTCCTTATAGGTTGGGTTTTTTGTTGATCCGCCGATGTATCCGACGGCGGTTGCAGTGATGCCGGGAGTTTCACGGAAGTGCTTTTCGAGTCCCCAGAAACATCCACCAGCGAAGATAGCACGTTCGGTTTTAACTCCGGCACTGGGTTTGAATTTTGTTGCGGCTAGGGTTATGTTGGCGGATGGTTTTTCGTCTGGGTTTTGGGGAAGCGTGTTGAATGCGTAGGCCGCAAGGGTTGCGGCGGCGATTCCGGCGATAGCGGCAATGAGTTTCATGAGTATTTGTTTAAATGCCTGGGAAGGGAATTTTGTTTCACTATGCCTAAAGTGACCAGTAATAGTGGAGGATATCAGTTTCGGGGAAATCAGTACAATTTCTTGCTTGGCATAGTCCGCGCAAGTGGCCGCGGTGGTAGGTTCCATGATTTGTAACCTGGCGGATAATTTGACTAAATTCGAGGGATTGCGGTTCGCCGGTGGTGCGTTTGTAATCGATGACTTCATCAATGCCGTACTCTTCAAGAAGGTTCAACCAGACTTGGTTTAAGAAACGGATGTTTTCTGCAATTGGCTCAATGTTTGGAAATTCGGTAGGAGAGTTACCGCCGACTCGATCGGCCCAAATTTTTTGTGCATTGAGTATGTGAACGAAAACTGCAACTTCCTCTAGAGTTGCTTGAGGTAGAAATTCTAGCCACCGTAGGTTAGCCCAGAGATCGTAGTTGAAAGATTCAATGAGGTGTTTTTGAGGGCTCATGGGAAGAAGTCTAATACTAAAAAAACTAAGTTCATGAGGCTAGCGTAAATGCTGGAGCCAACTTTTCTTAAAATGTTCACTTAATTTTGAAAATTGAGTTCAAATGCTCAATTTTCCTCGTATATTTAATAGGTTGCCTAGGATTTTGGGTAATAGCAGGAAAAGTTGTGTTAGCATGAGATACGTTCGCTCCAACGTGGGGGCGACATGTGAATTATATTGGTCTATGAATTCACACTAACTGAGAGAAAAAAATGAAAATTAAAGCCCTTGCTTTTGCATCGCTTGTTGTTGCTGCTGTATCTTCCCAAGCAGCCTTTACTTACTCAACCGGATTTGAATCTTCAGAAGGTTTCACTGTTGGCGCTATCGATGGTCAAAACGGTTACACGACTTTCACGGCTGCAGCTGCAGTGCCCGTTATTAGCACGGCAAACGCAGCATCTGGTTCACAACACCTTCGCCTTCCACAAGGTGGGTCAACAACCGGAACATTGAGTGGAGCGTTTTCATCAGTCTTTACGCCTGGTGCAAATGACGTTTACACACTTTCGCTCGATATTGCTATCAGTGGTGACCTTGGTGCGAACTATTCAGTCGTTGCACAAGATACAGTAGCTAGCTTGTTGAACTTCCGAGTCGAATTTGACTGGCAAGGCAACATTTTTGTTGTTGATGATCTTGGCTTAGGTGCCGAATATGTTGATACTGGTGTTAGTTGGACTGTTGGTGGATACAACAACTTGACGGTCGTTCAAGACATTGCTAACAACACAATTAGCTACAGCTACAACGGTTCTTCGATCTACTCCGGTGCGAACTGGAATGGCAACACGAGCTTGAACCAAATCGTTATGTTCAGCGATAGCTGGCAAAACCCTGGTGAGTTCGGCGACATTGATAACGTTTCCTTGGTTGGAACAGATGCAGTGCCCGAACCGGCAACCATGATGATTCTTGGTCTTGCTGCAACCGCAGTCGCAGCGCGCAAGCGCCGCAAGTAAAACTACATTCATTTGTAGTCCTCGATACTTGGTGTCTGGTTTATCCGGACACCATTTTTTTGTTATTTATTGCTTGATGAATTCTTCGATCAAGTTCCTCATCTCATTTGCATCTTCTCAGTTCGTGCGACGCTTAAAGGTTTCGATGGGCTGAATCTTGGTTGTTTGAGCGGCCAGGAAACTTATTTGAAATGAACTCACTAATTCTTACTCTGGATGTTTGCTGAGTTTTCCATCGGCGGTTAGCGTCGTGTACTCACCACCTGAGGAATTGGCTTTAATGGCGTATCCAGATGGATCATCGATCAGGTTTTGGGTGGCTGTGAGTTCAATTAGTTTCTTAGGAGTTGGGCCATCGGCGCGGAATCGGCTTGTTAGCCCGGCGGTATGGCAGAGGGCCAATTTCGTATTCCAATCTGGATCGACGTATGGGGTTTCGGTTGTCGAATTGGTGAAATGAAGATATGCCCAGAGCCAAGGCCGGTGGATATCAAGGACCCCGGTTGGGGCGAGACACCAATATTTTTCGGGTTGGGAATCGTCTTTTTGATATTCTCCATCTTGGACTTTGATAGGCCACCAGCATTTCATGAGATTGAATCGGTGGACTTCTCCAGGTTGGGGTGGGTTTCCGGAGTGACCGATTTGGGTGAGGGTTGACCAGGGAATTGCAGCGGCAAATTCCCAGCCCGTGGCTTGGGTGCTGGGGTCGTTGACGGCACCATCGGTGAGGAGAGCGAGCTCGAGATCAGGGATTTCGAGTCTGTCATCTCTCGTTCCGCCGCAGATGTAGGGTTTGTCCATGCGGAGGTCGAGAGTGACGCCCAAGGGGTTGATTTCCCACTCGAGATAGTTGTGACCGTCGCCGTCGGGGTCGAGGAAGAGTTCGAAGCAGTTATCGAGATAGACGTCGGAGTCGTGTTCGGTTTGGGTTGCCCAGAGATCGGGTTCGGCTATTTGGGCGGCCAGGTAGAGGTTTTGGTTGTCCCAGAGAAGTTTGGACTTGATGCGGGTGGGGCAGGTTTCGTGACCTCGGATTTCTGTCCAGGTTTCGATCCAGGGCGCGAGATCCCAAAGAGGGGAATCGATGTTATCGAGGGGTGGTTTGGTGGGGGTGAAAGGGCAGAGAATGGTTGGGGGGTGGTTCACGCTGGTGGAGAGTTTACTGGTTTGGTGGCTAAAATGAAAAAACTCCCCGAACCGTGGTGGTTCAGGGAGTTTTGGTTTTTCAAGTAATTGAAAATTACTTGAGTTCGACTTTCGCGCCAGCTTCTTCGAGCTTGGCTTTGAGTGCATCGGCTTCGTCTTTGCCAACGCCTTCTTTGAGCTTTTGAGGAGCGGTGTCGACCATGTCTTTCGCTTCTTTGAGGCCGAGGCCAAGAGCTTCTTTGACGACCTTGATGACGCCGAGCTTGTTTGCGCCGGCTTCGGTGAGGACGACATCGAATTCAGTCTTTTCTTCGACTTCTGCAGCGGGTGCACCACCCATCATCATGGGCATGCCCATCATAGGAGCAGCGGCGGTTACGCCGAATTTGTCTTCGAGGGCGGTCTTGAGCTCGCTGAGTTCAAGAGCGGTCATTTTGCTGATATCTTCTACCAACTTTTCTACTGTGCTTGCCATTTTGTTTTATTCCGATTCGGGTGCAGGAGTTTCTTCTGCGGTCGTGGCTTCTGCGGTTTCTGCTTCGGCGGGGGCTTCAGATTCTTGAGCTTGGGCTTCGGTAGGTGCTTCTTCGGTTGCAGGAGCTGCTTCGGCTGCAGGTGCAGCTTCGGGAGCTTTTGCTTCGATTGGCGATCCTTCGGCGACTTTATCGGCGACAGCACCAATTACGCGGATAGGATCTGCGTAGAGTGCTTCGACGACACCGACAAGGTTGGTGAGCGGAGCCACGATCGTGCCAATAACTTGGGCGATGAGGACTTCGCGCGGTGGGAGCTGGCTGAGGGATTCGATTCCGGCGGCAGAATATGCCTTTCCGTCGAGAATTCCTCCGCGCACCACGAGTTTTTTGCTCGATTTAACGAAGTCGAAGAGAACTTTTGCGCAATCGGATTCGTTTTCATAAACGAATGCGTATGCGGTTGGTCCGCTTGTCATATCTTCGCTAACGGTGTTCGCGTCATCTCCTATTGCCTTTCGGAACAGGGTGTTTTTGATGACGTGTAGCTCGCCGCCTTTCTCTCGAAGTTGCTTTCGGAGAGATTGGATTTCCTTAACCTTGAGGCCGCGATATTCGGTGAAGAACACACCGGCAGCGCGCTGGTATTTCTCCTGCGTCTGATCTACCACGTTAGCCTTAGCTTGGATTTGGGGTTTTACGGCTACTTGCATTTTTGCCTTTTGGATTTCGTTTTGTTAAACGAAAAAAAGCCGACTCTTGTCCATAGGATGAGGGGACAGGAACCGACCGATTTTTTTGAAAACTGGTTGTGGTTGTCTCGTCTTTCCTCGGCGGGCTGGATTCTTATGGTTGCTTAATTGCAACGCCTGCTGTCTTTGGTTTTTGAGCCGGGTGAATTATGGCATAGGTTCTATTGAACTTGCTTGGGACCGCGGGATTTGGGGTCTAATGAGGTTGTGAAAGTTTTGTTGGCAGATGAGTCGCTGGAGTTTTTGGCGGAGCGGATGAGCGGTTATAACGTTTTGACTTCTCGGAAAATGGGGTTGAGTGAAAAGGGGTCGGGGACGGTGATGCGGGAGGCGCGGGATATGAAGTTTGATGCGATTGTGACGGCGAATCGGGAGTTCCGTTTTCCGGCAGGGTCACAGGGGTGGACGTTCGGGATTGTTCTGCTGGAGATTAGTCCGGCGGATGAGGAGACTTATTTGAGTCAGTTGGATCGGATTAAGTCGGCGATTTTGGGGGCTAAGCCGGGGGCGGTTTCGAGTGTTCGGTGGCCTCGGTGAGATCAGTACTTTGGCTTAGCAACAATAAAGATAGACTGAAAGTTTAGCTCTCTCATAACTTCATGATATTTTAATACACGCTCTTTTTCTCTTATGGATGAAACGCCGCGAGAACTAATATAATAACAACCGATGTAAGTGTCGTCAGAAAATTTTGAAGCTATTCCTTCCTTAACACACCACAGCTTTGCTTTATCAGCGAAATCAGGGTTCCGCCTTATCATTCTAGCAACTGCCTCTGCTTGATCTGTAACCTAATAAATTGAACGTAGCTCACCTGCTCTTTTATCTGCAAGAAAAAAATTTCCAGGTAAATATATGTCGGCTAACTCTACGTTTGATCTACTTCCTGAAATTGGAATATTTGAGCCTATGTGCCCTCTCTTGGAACCAGGGATTCGAGGAATTTGATCCTCTATCCAAAGTTCTTCTTTATTTTTCTTGTTTTCATACTTACTTCTGTCAAAAGGTTCAACGAGGCCTCGTAAAGTAGATGCAGTACCTGCTGTTCGTTTCTGATGGGAGTTGAAAAGCTTGTCAATGTATCCTATCCAGGATGACTTGTACTCCCACCATCTTCCTTCATCTTTTAATACCAAAAAATTTTCTCCAGGATCTTGCTCTTTAATAAATGAGAGAACACTTCTGAGGTCTCTGCTTGTTTTAGTTCCATCAGAAAGTAAAAATTGCACTCTAAGTTTCTCAGCGGATGTCTCGTGTGAAAGGACACTTCTGACTGTCTCGACGAACAATTTGGGTTCGGGAATGCCAACTTCAAGTAAGATTTTCTTGTTGATAGTTAACCAGTACTCTTCCGCATTCCATAGTTCGGTTATATCGAAATTCAAGTAAAAATTGTTAGTAGGCCCATTAGTGTTACTTAGCAAATTCTCATAAATCGAGTTATATGTGTTTATTCTCTTGTCATCTCTGATTTCATACACTGGATCCTTTAATGCTATCTCAATTTTGGCTTCGATTCCGGAGTTCCACCATTCCAGCATCTGTTCTAAAATGTCACGTAGTTGCTCAAAATCCTTCGGTCGAGGAAATCGAAGCGCAATGCCACCTTCGACTATGTTGTTTGATTTTCCAATTTCTATACTAGCACGTAATCTTTTTAGTCTATTTGACTCTGTTAAAAAGACTAGTCTATCCATTGGCCCATCATTTGCGACTGCTTCCATTCTTACCTTGGAGTGTTTTCCGAATGTTTGACTTACAAAGCCGCGCAGAGCATTCGTATTGGCCATTGCGTTGCTAACCGATATGCGCCCAAATCGGGCTTCAACAGGAAGCTCCTCTGCTATGCGAAAGGCCTGACCAAATGTCAGTATCCATACTCTGGATAGATACTCAACTACGAGTAGCCCAGAATGAGAGCTAGAAGTAAACCTGTTTGTAAAGTCGTCCTCAGTGAGTTCTTCGAACAATGAATACCAACCCGCTGGGCTTGTATTGTTCTGCTTAGAGAAAGCGTATCCTTGAAGTAATATTTCAGTTGGATCATCTACGGCTGTGTAGGTAAATGGGGTGTGTTCTTCATAACGTTGTTTTGCGACTGCGAGCTCCGAGAGTAGCTCACGAATATGATTTAGACTATTACTTTTTTCTACTAAGTAGTACTGACAACTACTCATATACGTACTGTACCTAAATATTCGGTAAACATGAATGTTTTTAACTTGTCAAGGCATCTAACTGTACTTTATCGGATTTGAGTAAGTTCACTAGTCCTCAACGCGGTATTTTGGGGAATGTTGGCTTTGACGATATCTTGTTTGCGGTAAAGGGTGATTCTGCCAGCGGCGACGACATGATGTGGGAAGTATGTACGGCGCGTGTATTGCCCACAAACGTGAATGACGTTAGGAGGTAGTTTGCGTTTACGACGAAAGTAGGGCCTGGTCACATTAATGTTAAATCTGACGATCCTTTCGGATCACAGGGTTTAACCGTGCACTAGGCCCCGTTCTTCAACGGGGTGACTTGGTTCGAGGTCAGGACTTAGCCAACTCGGGTTCCGATCACACGCTGCCAGTCTTTAAGAGTTTTCGAGTTCTCGGGGTGACTTGGGAGGAGGTCAGGACTTAACTAATTCGGGTTCCGACCACACGCCGTCAGTCTTTAAGAGATTTACGAGTTCTTCGACGCCGTGTTCTTGGGGAATTCCTGATTTGACGACATCGCGTTTGCGGTACAGCGTGATTTTCCCACCCGCGGCGCCGACATAGCCGTAGTCGGCGTCGGCCATTTCTCCGGGGCCGTTGACTATGCAGCCCATGACGGCGATATCGAGTCCGGCGAGGTGTTTGGTGGCGTCGCGGACTTTGTTGAGAACGGACGGGAGGTCGAACTTTGTGCGTCCACAACTGGGGCAGGCGATGTATTCGACCTGGGTTTTGCGGAGGTTCATGGCCTGAAGGATTTCGTAGCAGGCGGGGATTTCGTTGATTGGATCTTCGCTGAGACTGACGCGGATGGTGTCGCCGATGCCTTCGGAGAGGAGACTTGCGATTCCGGCGGTGGATTTGATGCGGGCGTACTGGCCATCACCGGCTTCGGTCACGCCGAGGTGGAGCGGGTAGTTCATGCCTTCTTCATCAAGGCGCATAGCCATAAGGCGGTTTGCGGCGATCATGACGGGGACGCGGCTGGCTTTGGCGGAGATGTTGAGGTTGAAGTAGCCGTGGGCTTCGCAGATGCGGAGGTATTCGAGGGCGGATTCGACGAGGCCACGGGGGGTATCGCCATAGGAGATGAGGATGCGTTCGCTGAGGGAGCCGTGATTGACGCCGACGCGCATAGCGCGGTCGTACTTTTTGCAGGCTTCGATAACGGGGACGAAATCTTCTTCGATCGCTTTGATTTCTTCGGCCCACTCTTCGGGGGAGTAGGCGAGGGCGGATCGGAGAGCTTCGACGGACGTTAAGTCTTCTTCGGTGCGTCCGCGCATGTCGTCGCCGCGTTTGCCGTGGTGTTTGAATACGAAGAGGCCGGGATTGACGCGGATTTCATCGACGTATTTGGCGGCTTCGATGGCGATTTTTGTACCTTGGTGGTGGACGTCGGCGGTCATGGGGACGTCGGTGTGTTGTTCGCGGACTTTGGCTTTGATTTCTTCGAGGCAGGATGCTTCGCCGAGGCTAGGAGTGGTGACTCGGACGATTTCTGACCCAGCTTTGTGGAGGGCGATGATTTGCTCAACGCAGGCATCGATGTTGCGGGTTTCTTCGGTGATCATGGATTGGACGACGACGGGGTGTCCGTTGCCCATTGTGATGTTGCCGACCCGGCAGGGTTTGGTTTTGCGGCGTTCGTAGGTGACGTCGAGGTTCATGCCTGGTTCTATTTTACGTTGTTCGGTGGGGTGGCATTTTTCTGGTCCCCCAGCCGGAGGGCGGAGGCGGTCTTCTGACCGCCGAGGGCGCGGCCTCGGGTGAAGGCTGGGGAGAAATTTCGCGATTTTCTGAATTTCACGCAAAGTTCACGTTTAACTGATACTATAAGATTAGTTCCCGGACGGTTCTGCGTTTGGGTGTAGAGGAAAACATGAAAAGCACTTTTGTTCTTGCATTTGGAGTCGTCGCGGCAATGTCGCAAGCGACAATCTTGACGTTTGATATTGATCAGATTAGTAATGGTCAGGCACTTCCACAAGGTTATGGCGACAATGTTACGGCGGCAACAATGGGCAGTTTCCATTACGATATTAGTAATGGCACGACGGCTGATATTGCGGTGAGCTATTTGGGTTCGCCAGGAAACCAAACTGATCTTAACTGGTGGGGCACTGGCTACAGCGATTTGACGAATGTATTGGAATATGAGCCAGATGGTGCTCCTACTTACTCGGTGACTCTTACAGGCTCAAATGGTCAGAATGTTGTACTCAACAGTTTTGATATGGGCAATTTTGGCGGGGCAATAACTGTCCCGGGAGTTACGATTAGAGATGCGGCAGGTGGAGTTTTGTGGTCGCAAACCAACATTGCTCTGAGTGCTTCAGGAACGCCTCACGTCCATTTTGATTTTGGTGGGCTGACATCATCCTCTTTGACGATTGAAGTTGATATTTCCGGTCTTGGCGGTAATTCTGATAACGTTGGCTTGGATAACATTTCGTTTAATCAGCAAGCAGTTCCCGAGCCGATCTCAATGCTTGGTCTGGCAGCATTTGGCTTGTTGGCTGCACGTCGGCGAAAACAATAATAGTTCAACCCCCGGCAATTTCTTGCCGGGGCACCATCTGACGAAGTTAGTGGTGGTGGTCATCTTCGGGAGTGATTCCCAGAATGACGTTGAATTTGGCTTGTAGCTCACCGGCTTTGGAATCTTTGAGAGGATCAAAGGCAGCGATGAGGAGTTTTTGGGCTTCGGCGTTGCCCGCGGAGCGGAGTACACCGTCGCGGGCATTGCCTGGGTCGCCCGCGACAAGAATCTGCGAAGTGAGAACTTCTTTGCCTTTGATTTTGACTTTGAAGTGGATGTGCGGAGCGCGCCCGGGGTAAGCGATTGGCTTGACGGTTCGGAACTTGTACATTCCGGTTGAGTCAGTTTCAAATTGTCCAAAGCCTTGGAAATTGGGATCGCGTTTATCGCCGTTGTCGGATCCAGTATGGATATAGACACCGTTACCATCAACTTGCCAGATTTCCATAACGGCGTTTTTGATTGGCGCGCCGGTGCGGTCGGTGATTTTCCCGGCTAGATGGGTGATCTGACCAAGTGCGGCAATTTTTGAGCTACCAATCAGGATAAGATCGTTGTCTTTATCCAGGGGCATCTTGTTAGGATAAAAGGGGCCTTCTGTGACTTGAGGGGTTGCCTGTAGAAGGTCTTGGTAGGTGCCCGATTCGGTGAGACGGAGAAGTTCTTCTTTGAAAATCGCAAATGTTGAGAGCGACGCGGCGCCAGATGCGAGTTGGCGGAAGAAGTCTCGGCGTGTTTGGGTTCGGGTGAAGAATTCCATAGTTGATTGTACGACCATGGTTGTGAGATTTAGGTGAGAAATTATATTGTTTCTTAAGTGAGGAATTGATGAGTTTTGAGGCTCGGACGAAAAGTTAGTAAAGAAAAACCCTGCCTGATGCTAATGCATAAGGCAGGGTCGCAAAAAGTACGACTAGATTTGACTCTTCTACTTGAAGAAGTCCATCGTTTCCAGTTTGCCTTTGAAGGCTTGCAGGAATCGACCGGCTTGAAGACCATCAACGAGGCGGTGATCGTAGGTGAGAACCACGTTCATGATTGATCGGATGGCGATCATGCCGTTGATGATTACAGGCTTTTGAACGATGCCGTAGACACCGAGGATGCCCGCTTGTGGAGCAGAAATCATCGGAGTTCCAAGGATTGCACCGTAGCTACCTGGATTGGTAAGCGTGAAGGTTGCGCCTTGGACTTCGTTCACGGCAAGTGTGTTAGAACGGGCCTTTCCGGCAATTGTATCGAGGTCTCGAGCGATTTGGATGAGCGACTTCGTGTTGCAATCGCGGATTGGCGGAACGATGAGTCCGCCTTCACCATCTTTGCCGAGGCTGACGGCGATGCCGATGTGGGCGTTCTTATTGGTGATGATGTTGCCATCTTGGAGGCTGGAGTTGAGCATCGGGAATTGGCCGAGACACTCAGCGAGAGCCTTGATGAAGAACGGGGTGTATGTGAGTTTGACTCCGTGGCTGGCGACAAACGAATCCTTGTTGAGGGCTCGGTAATCGACAAGCGGAGTGACATCTACTTCGATGAGGGTGCTAACGACCGGGATTTGCGAACTGCGTTCCATGTGGTCGGCGATCATCTTTCGCATTCCGAGAAGCTTGGTGACTTCTTGGTCGGGGCCAGCAGTAACAGCAGCAGCAGGTTTGACTTCTTTGGGAGCCTCGACTTTCGGGGCTTCCACTTTAGGTGCTTCAACCTTGGGTGTCTCAACTTTTGGAGCTTCGACTTTTGGTGCTTCAGTAGCGGGTTGAGTTGTAGCGGGAGCAGTGGTTGCGCCTTTGCCGTCAATGTAGGCTTCGATATCGGACTTTGTAACGCGTCCGCCTTGACCGGTGCCAGAGATGGTTGCAAGAACTGAGTCGGTAATTCCGTTTTGCTTAGCGATTGCGCGTACGACCGGGGTGTAGAAGCGTCGTTCGCCGTCTTCTGAAGCAGCAGGAGCTACTTCGGGTTCTGAGGCTACTTCGGCAGCAGGGGCAGGAGTTTCGGCTTTAGGAGCGGAGTTTGCTTCCGGAGCAGGTGCGCCGCCGTTGAGCATTGCCTTTGCGGTGGCTTCATCTTCTTCGATGATTCCCATTTCGGCAAAGACTTCCACGAGTTCTCCTTCGGGGATAATAATTTTTACAAGATAGCCGCTTGCTGGTGCACCGAGTTCGGTGTTGACCTTGTCGGTCATGATCTCTACTACAGGTTCGTCTTCTTTGACGAAATCGCCGACTTGCTTAAGCCAGCGGCTGACGGTGCCCTCGTGGACTGATTCGCCCAATTCTGGCATCAAAATCTCTACGGCCATAGGTTAATTATGGCTAATTTAGCTTCGGGCCTAGTGACGGTTTGATAAATTTCCTGGCTCGTAATTTTGCGGGGTCGAAACGGGTTGATTCGGCATTCGATTGGGCTTTTTAATCCGCACGATTTTTTTGACCGTTGATAAAGGGAAGAAAGCGTTAGATGTTGTTTGATGTGACTAGCTAGTTAGGAACGGTGGGGAAATGAGCGAGGCTTTGGGGAGTATTATTAACAAGGAATGGAGAAGCATCACGACGCTTGGCACGATGATCGGATAAAAGAAGAGTGTGGCGTTGTAGGATTTTATGTTCCGGGTGAGCATGTTGCCCGGCTCGCATTTTTTGGATTATTTGCGTTGCAACATCGTGGTCAGGAGTCGGCCGGGATTGCAGCGAGTGATGGCGAGAAGGTGCGGATGCACAAAGACATGGGGCTCGTCGGTAAAGTTTTTGATGAGCAGATTTTAGATTCATTGCGCGGACATGTTGCGGTCGGGCATACGCGGTATTCAACGGCTGGGGGCAGTGAACAACGAAACGCTCAGCCAATTTTCTGTGTGACAGTGGTTGGGGAAATGGCGGTTGCTCACAACGGCAACTTGACCAATACCATTCAACTTCACGAAGAGTTGAAGGCAGAGGGGCATACCTTTGAAACAAACGCAGACAGTGAACTGATTGCGATTTTGTTGATGAAGTATATGGAACTCGGTGTGGATGAAGCAATTCGCCGCACTATGGCGCGGATTGAAGGGGCATATTCGGTTGCAATTTGTATGCAGGATCGGCTGATTGGTTTCCGTGACCCTTACGGCGTTCGGCCTTTGAGCTTGGGGCGGATTGGTGATGGGTGGATGCTGGCGAGTGAAAGCTGTGCTTTTGATCCGGTCGCTGCACACATGGAGCGCGATATTTTGCCGGGCGAATGCGTTGTGATTGATTCAAATGGCATGCATTCCTTCCAGGCAGTTGAAGGCACAAAAGGGCATATGTGCTTGTTTGAATTTATTTACTTTGCGAGGCCAGATAGTGCGATGTACGGCACAACGCTCTACCAAGCTCGGAAGCGGATGGGGATTGCGCTTTCTCAGGAGTTTCCGGTTGAGGCAGATATGGTGGTTCCGGTTCCGGATAGTGGAATTCCGGCGGCGATTGGTTATGCCGAGGCGAGTGGAATTCCGTTTGGCGAAGGGATGATGAAGAGTCGTTACATCCACCGAACCTTTATTCAGCCTGACCAACGGATGCGGGAACTTGGGGTGCGGATGAAGCTTTCGCCATTGAAAGAAAACATTGAAGGGAAGCGCATTGTTTTAGTTGATGACTCCATTGTTCGCGGCACCACGACGGATCAGATTGTCCGGATGATGTTTGAGAATGGGGCAACGGAGGTTAATGTTCGGATTACCGCGCCGC
>JAPUDU010000058.1:0-4914 GCA_027492935.1 Fimbriimonadaceae bacterium | reverse complement strand
TGATATGGCGAGCCGGGGTCAGTTGATTGCGGCTAATAAGACGATTGAGGAGATTCGAGTTCACTTGGGGGCGACATCGCTCGGTTATTTGAGCGTGGATGGGGCGATGGATGCGGTGGGTCAGGGTGAGAGACGATTCTGTAATGCTTGCTTTACGGGGGATTATCCCATCAAGATTGCACATGAATTTGATAAAGACGTACTCATTCAGTTGCAGGCGAGCGGGGAAATGGCAACGGTGAAGTCGGGTCAAATGTTGTTGGAAGTTGATTAAGCCTGTAACTCTAGACAAGGCTTTAAAAGTTATTGCGGATATGAGCTTAATTGCCGCCACTCTGCACGAGGAAAACGCCGCACTGGTCACTAGTCATTCGCTATCTGACCAGGCGGCGATTTTCTATTATTAATGAGGCTTAGTAGCGGTACGTGTCTGGCTTGTAAGGGCCTGTAACTTCGACGCCAATGTATTCGGCTTGGTCATCGCGCAAGACGGTGAGTTGGGCGTCAAGCTTATTGAGTTGCAGACGCGCCACTTTTTCGTCGAGGAATTTGGGCAGAACGTAAACGCCAGGGGCGTATTCGCCTTTCTTTGTCCAAAGCTCGATTTGGGCGAGGACTTGGTTGGCGAATGATGAGGACATGACGTAGCTCGGGTGTCCGGTTCCGCAGCCGAGGTTGATCAGTCGACCTTTCGCAAGCAGGATGATGCGTTTGCCATCGGGGAAGATAACGTGATCGACTTGGGGCTTGATTTCATCCCATTCATAGCTTTCGATTGATGCAACATCGATTTCATTATCGAAGTGGCCGATGTTGCAGACGATGGCGTTGTTCTTCATCGCCTTGAGATGGTCGTGGGTGATGACGTGGTAGTTGCCGGTTGCAGTGACGAAGATGTCGGCTTTATCGGCGGCGTAATCCATGGTGACAACCTTGTAGCCTTCCATCGCGGCTTGGAGAGCGCAGATGGGATCAACTTCAGTAACCCAGACCTGGGCGCTGAGGGCGCGGAGAGCTTGGGCGGAGCCTTTGCCAACATCGCCATAGCCGCAGACAAGGGCGATTTTCCCGGCAACCATGACGTCGGTGGCGCGCTTGATCCCATCCACGAGGGATTCGCGGCAACCGTAGAGGTTATCGAACTTACTCTTGGTTACGCTGTCGTTTACATTGAAACAAGGGAATGGGAGTTCGCCTTTCTTTTGCAGTTCGTAGAGTCGGTGTACGCCGGTGATGGTTTCTTCGCTAATGCCTTGGATATTGGCTTTGATTCGGCTGTAGAAAGTTGGATCGGTCGAGAGTTTGTTTTTAATAGAATTGAAGAGGCAGATAGCTTCTTCGCTGGTGGGATTATCAAGAACGGTGATATCTTGTTCGGCTTTGCTTCCAAGGAGGATGAGCATGGTGGCATCGCCCCCGTCATCGAGAATCATGTTGGGGGTGCCACCATCGTGCCACTCCATGATCTTGTGGGTGAATTCCCAGTATTCGTCGAGGTTTTCGCCTTTGAATGCGTAGACGGGGATGCCTTGGTCGGCAATTGCGGCGGCGGCGTGATCTTGGGTGGAGTAGATGTTGCAGCTGGCCCAGCGGACTTCGGCACCCAGGGCGATAAGGGTTTCGATAAGAACCGCGGTTTGGATGGTCATGTGGAGTGACCCAGCGATTTTGGCTCCGGCGAGGGGTTTTGAGCCGGCGAATTCGTCGCGGATGGCCATGAGTCCGGGCATTTCGGTTTCGGCGATGCGGATTTCTTTGTGGCCCCATGCGGCGAGGGTTAGATCGGCGACTTGGAAATCGGTTTGGCTTGGGCTAACAGTGCTCATTTTTGTTTTTCCTGGTGTGTAGGGATGGACTGCTTGGTTTTGAAAAAACAAAACGCTCGCAATCATTTTTTGATTGCGAGCGCAGTTCTTATTCCCCTGATTTGGGGCTTGTCGAGCCTGGTCTCTTTCGATCGCAGCGCTCCTCGACTGAGATGTAATTTACCATAGATGGGCGAGATTGCTGATAGCGGGGTTAGGGCTGTTTGGGTCGAGTTGCGATATTCATCGCAATGCGGTTTTTGGCACGGAAATCGAAGAATGGAGATTGCGTTGATTGTGTGGTGGCTCTCCTCAGAAATGGGGGGAGCTTTTTTTCTTGCCTGTACGATCTATAGTTGAGGAGAGTTAATTTGATGCAGTCAGCAATCGACCGCGAACAGTTTGATCGGCACATTCCTTTTTATGGGAGGTGGCCATATTGGAAGATGTTTGCGGAGAGCCGATCCGCTCCTCTGTTTACGGTGCGATTTAGAACTTACTCAGAAGAGATCAAACTGGGGACAAAGATTATCAATTGCACCTGCGGCAAAATAGTTCAGACAGTTTAATTTTCACATTCAACCTGAATCTCGCGAGATGGTTTTGACCCATACGGAGGTGTATAAGTTTTCTTTTGAACTGAGTTACGTTGGCAAGAGCTACACATTGGGCAGCCTGGGAGGACAGAGATTTTTGGCTAACTCGGAAGGGCTTGTTGTGGCTTTGTTCGAGAGGAGTTGGAGAGATTCCGATATCGAGAAAATGATTCACTACTCGGTGCACTGTTCGGAAGATGTGAACGACTTGGTATTGGCGGTCTTTTTTTGCCTTGCTGCACGACTCGATCCAATGCAGAGGCCGCAAGAGGACTGATCGAGTTGCGCGCATTCGCCTTCTAGTTCTTGCGCCTGGTTATTGCTAAGTCATCGCGGGGAGTTTTGAGCCACCCGCTTAACACTTGTTAATCTCACTACTTGCTTTTATTGAGACTTGCCTTGGTCGAGGTGAACCATGGTTCCCATGAGGGTTTTTTCCGCGCCGCCGACGTCGCCACGTTGGATGGCTTGCATAGCCATAGTGACTTCTTGTGCGTCGGAGGTTTTGCCTTGGGAGGTGAGGAGGGCTTGGGTTTTGGCCAAGTCGGCAAGAGCGGCTTGAGAAGTGATCGCCTGGGTTTTGAGGCCCATGATGGTTTTTTCGACCACTCGTGAAGCGGCGCTTATTTGCCAAGCGGCATCGACTTTGGGGTTGGGGGCAGCCATGTATCGGGCTTGTTCGGCGGTGAACTCCATAACAAAATCGACATCGACGACTTGGGTGCCGCCGCCGAGGGAATCGTAAGTGAGTTTTCCGCTGGCGACGCGGTAATGACCGAGGGGGTGGTTGTCGAATTCAAAATCTACGACGACTTCGATGGATGAGCCTTTTTCAATGTCCGCGAGATTGAAGCTGACTTCTCGTTCTCCGGCGGGGCCGGAGTATCCGGTGGCGCCTTTGAAATTAACCCAGCGGGCGGTTTTGAGATCGAATTTGAGGTTGACACCGGTGGTGCTGACCATCTTGTTGAATTCGGTTCGGAAGATTTCTGGGATGAGTTGGGGTTGGGGGATGTAGTAGTAGTTACCGCCAGATTTTTTGGCCATGGCGGCAAGGAGTTCTTCGTTATATTCTTGACCGAAGCCGAGGTAGGTGGTGGTGATGCCTTTGTCTTTGATTTCACCGGCGTGACCGACGAGGGGTTGGAAGTCTTTGATTCCGGCAGTGGGTTCGCCGTCGGTAAGTACGACCATACGTGTGACACGGCCGGATTCGATGGCTTGTCCGAGTTGTTGGGAACCGAGAGTGAGGCCGTCGTAGAGGTTGGTGGTGTATCCGGGTTGGAGTTGGGCGATGCCGTTCTTAATGGCTTGTTTGTCAGTGACGCGTTGGGGAGCCATAAGCACTTCGACAATTTCATCGAAGACGACGATGGAGAGGATGTCGTTGGGGCTGAGGAGGTCAACAAGCTGGTTACAGGCTTGCTTGGCGTATTCGATGGGTTGGCCCTCCATTGAGCCGCTCCGGTCGATGACGAGGCAGAGATTAAGGGGCGCACGATCTCCAGTCATCTGCATTCCGGGGAGTCCGCCGTCAGATGGAGCGGTGATTTCGAGGAGAAATTGTTCACGCGCAGGGCCGTTTGCCATTGTTGCGGTGCGGGTGGGGGTGAGAATAAAACTGAGTGGTTGGCTTGGAGCGAATGCGGCAGTTCGGTTGGGATCGCCAGCGGTAGGAGGCGCACTCATAGCCATGGTTTGGTTGCTGTTCATCGGGCCGCCCAGAACTGTTCGGTTGGGGTCAACGGGGCCGGAGATGATTGTGCGGTTAGGGTCGTTTTGGTTCATGAGTGTTTATTTGGGGTTTGTTTAGGCCGATTCGACTCGAAAACTGGTTGATCCAATCTTTATGACGCTCCCAACGGGGGCGTTGGCTTCGGGAATTCGTTGTCCGTTCAGATAAGTTCCGTTGGTGCTGCCGAGATCTTTGACATAGACTCCACTGGGGGTAGGGGAGAGCGTTGCATGGCGTCGGGAGGCTTGGGCATCATATCCGAGGTTGATGCCGGGGGTTTCTCGTCCCGCTTCGATTGGGCCAGCAACGGAGATTCTTTGTCCGGTCATGGGGCCGTCGAGGGCAACAAGGACATAGGTTGTAGTATTGGTTGCAGCAGTGGCACCCATGCTTTGAGGGCTGTATGCTTGAGTTGGATTGGAAGCAACCGCTCCGGCAAAACCTCCCGCAGAGTTGGCAAGAGGGGAAGTTTGTGGGTTTACCGGTGATCCAGTTTGAATTGGTTGCAGAGGTTGTCGTGGCTGTTGTGGCGTACCCGGTTGATGACCCATACCGGAGGGAGAGTAGCCTGACCCGCCGACAGGAACACCTTGAGCGCGGCCTTCTTGGATTTTACGGGCGGCGGAGGCTTTGACAAGAAACTGGAGTTGATGGTTGCCAACTTGAAACGTATCGCCGGGTTGGAGAGCTACGGGGCCAGCAAGGCGGACGCCCTGGTATCCAGTGCCGATTGGGGTTCCGGCATCGCTGAGGATATAGTTGACGCCTTGTCGGGTGA
>JAPUDU010000057.1 GCA_027492935.1 Fimbriimonadaceae bacterium | reverse complement strand
GGCCACCCACTAAGTGCCGCAGATGAAGTTTGGAAAGTTCATCCCCACTCAAATCCGTGTAGACAAATTGATGCCTTGAAAGCGCCGCCTTAAATGCCTCCGAATCATCCTCATCCGCAACCGAGACCCCAGCAAACACCGTCGCATCCGATCCCGCCGCAAAACGATAATTAAATTCGGTCAAATTCCGCTTGCCAATCGCCTCGCAGAGTCGAGCAAACGACCCCGGTTTTTCAGGAATCTTGATCGCCAGAATCGTCTCATTATGCCGACCAAGTGCTGCTCGCTCTGAAATAAATTGCAAGCGATCAAAGTTTAAGTTTGCTCCTGTCAGCAACGCGCAAAACTGTTGATTCGGTTCCGCCCGCTGAGAATATTTCATCAGCCCCGCCAATCCAAGTGCCCCCGCTGGCTCCGGGAGAGCCCGAATGTCCTCAAACATCGACTTAATCGCCCCACAGATCTCATCGTTAGAAACCTGAATCATCTCATCAACAAGTTCCCTAGCTAACCGGAACGTTTCCTCCCCAACTTGCCGAACACTGCACCCATCCGCAAACGTTCCGACCTGCGGCAACAAAACCCTTTGCCCCTGTCTCAAAGATTGCGTCATCGCGTCTGCATCTTCTGCTTCAACTCCAATAATCTTGGTCTTCGGAGAAAGCTGCCTAAGTGCCAACCCAATCCCCGCAATCAATCCACCCCCACCAACCGGTACAAAAACTGCATCCAAGTCCGGAACTTGCTCGAAAAGTTCTAACCCAATCGTGCCCTGTCCAATAATCGTATCTGGATGATCGTAGGGATGAACAAAATCGAGTTCGTGTAAATCTGCAAGTTTTAAAGCATGGGCATATGCATCATCATAAGTGTCCCCAAAAACAATCAGCTCTGCCCCCAAATTTCTGATTGCTATTCGTTTGATTTCCGGCGTCGTTTCCGGAACGACAATAGTTGCGTGCGTCCCAAATGCCTTTGCCGACATCGCAACTCCCTGAGCGTGATTCCCTGCACTCGCCGCAATCACTCCTCCCCGAAAACCCGTCGAAGCCAGCTTCGACATCCTTTCGTATGCCCCTCTTATCTTAAAGCTGAAAATCGACTGATGATCCTCTCGCTTAATCCAAACGTTGTGATTCAACCGCTGCGACAACGCCGGAGCCAGTTCAACCGGGCTCCTCCGCGCAACATCATAAACTGACGAAGTCTGCATCCGCCGGAGGTACTCATCCGGCATCATAACAGGCTCAACAACGGTTGAATCACTCACTCTCATCTCAATCAGTTGTTCTGAGGAACTTCCTTTTGCTGAAGGAACGGCATCATGCCCCGAAGCTCCTTACCAACTTTCTCGATGGAGTGCTCCTGCCCCGCTTTGCGGTGAGCCAGCAAATTTGGCGACCCCGCCTCCGATTCCTTAATCCAATTCTCTGCGAACTCGCCGCTTTGAATATCCTTTAGCAACCCACGCATCGCCTCCCGCGATTCTTCCGTAATGATCTTCTTCCCGGCTGTGTAATCGCCCCACTCTGCAGTATCGCTAACGCTATACCGCATATAAGAAAGGCCACCTTCATAAAGCAAGTCAACAATCAGTTTCGTTTCGTGCAAGCACTCAAAGTAAGCCGCCTCTGGTTGATAACCAGCCTCAACCAACGTCTCATAACCTGCCTTGATCAGTTCAGTAAGACCACCACAAAGAACAGCTTGTTCACCGAACAAATCGGTCTCGGTTTCTTCCTTAAAGGTCGTCTCCAAAACGCCAGCTTTTGCACATCCAATTCCCCATGCATAAGCCAGTGCGCGATCTTTTGCGTGACCCGAAGGATTTTGTTGAACCGCCACCAGCGCTGGCATTCCACTGCCCGTCACATATTCAGCGCGAAGTCGGTGACCCGGACCCTTCGGCGCAATCATTGCCACATCAACGCCTTCCGGTGCTGAAATGAAACCGTAATGCACATTGAACCCGTGCGCAAATAAGATCGTTTGCCCATCCCGTAAATGCGGAGCGACATTGTCAGCAAAGATATTCCGCATGGGCACATCAGGCGTACAGAACATCATCACATCTGCCCACTTGGTCGCCTCATCGACGGTGAGTACTTCAAGCCCCGCTTCTTCCGCCTTGCCCCGACTCTTGCTCTCAGCATGAAGCGCAACACGAACGTTGCATCCACTATCTTTCAAATTCAAGGCATGAGCATGGCCTTGTGAACCATAACCAATAACTGCGATCTTAAGCGACTTAGCCAAGTCGGGATTTGTGTCTTTCTCGTAGTAAACCGTTGCCATCTTTAATTCCTCTCCGCATCGTTATCTTCCTCAACGTTCATTGCAACAATGCCCGATCGAGTGATTTTTCTTATTCCGTAAGGACTGAGCAAAGTGATCAATCCTTCAATTTTCTTTGCATTCGCAACAACCTGCAAGGTCATCGTCGTCTGCCCAAGGTGAACAATCTCGCAGTTCAAAACCCGCGAAATATCAATAATTTCCGAACGCTTTTCGGGTTGTGCATTCACTTGAACAAACGCAAGTTCCCGATGAACAATCTCTTTCTGACCAAGGTCTTCCACCTTAATCACATCAACCGCTTTCTCAAGCTGCATCACACACTGCCGAAGCATGTTATCGTTCGCTTCAACTCCCAACGTCAACCGGCTCAAACCTGCTTCTTCGCAATCACCGACCGACAGGCTATTAACCATAAAGCCACGCCGTCGAAACAAGCTCACAAGCCGATTCAATGTGCCATGTTCGTTCTGAACAAGTGCACTTACTAAATGAGGCGCAGTTTGCATACTCAATTCGCCTCCACCTTAACGCGTTGCTTCAACAAAGGATCCATCTGAACATCAGAATTTGTTTTGCCCGCCGGAACCATCGGGAATACATTCTCTTCCATCTCAACCATGAATTCAACCAAAACAACACCTTTCATCGAACGTGCCTTTTCAATTGTCTCGTCCAGATCTGCTCGGGTCGAACAACGAAGGAAACTTGCTCCGTAAGCCTCTGCCAGCTTCGAATAGTCAGGGTTACCCATAGCAACATGGCTATAACGATTGTCAAAGAATAGTTCTTGCCATTGTCGAACCATCCCCAGGTAACCGTTATTAACCAAACAAATCTTTACATCAAGATTGTTCTCCACCGCTGTTTGCAACTCTTGCAAGGTCATCTGGAACCCACCGTCACCAACAACCGCCCAGACCTCGGCGTCTGGATTGGCAAATGCTGCCCCCATCGCCGCCGGAAATCCGTAACCCATCGTCCCTAAGCCACCACTCGATAACCACTGGAACGGGCGCTTGAATTGATAGAACTGAGCCGTCCACATTTGGTGCTGACCAACATCAGTACTCACAATCGCATTCTGGCCAGTCCAATCATTCAAAGCCGAAAGCACATGCCGCGCCATCAAACCTTC
>JAPUDU010000056.1 GCA_027492935.1 Fimbriimonadaceae bacterium | reverse complement strand
TCGACCCCGCAATGACGAAGTTGTTCTCGACGGCAGCGGCGTTGCGCAAACTCAATGACGATGCCTTCGCTTCGCCCAAGGTCACAGTGATCAACGCCGACGCGCTGAAATGGCTCGAAGAGCACGACGACATCTTTGATTTTGTCGTCGTCGATTTCCCCGACCCGTCGAATTTCGCCATCGGCAAACTCTACAGCTCGGCGTTTTATCGCCTGCTGGAAAAACACCTGTCGGCGGGTGCGCTGGCCGTCATTCAATCGACCTCGCCGCTCTATGCCCGGCAATCTTTCTGGTGTGTCGTCACGACGCTGGAAAGCGTCAGCCTCAATGTCACGCCGTACCACGCGCTGGTGCCATCTTTCGGCGAATGGGGATTTGTTCTCGCCGGTCGTCGCGCTTACCAACCGCCCGAGAGTTATGCCGTCGCCACGCGCTTTCTGACGCCGGAAATCACCCCGGCATTGTTCCAGTTTCCCAAGGACATGGCGCGCGTCGATGCCGAAGTGAACCGGCTCAACAACCAGGTGCTGGTGCGCTACTTCGAGAGCGAATGGCGGCAGGTGATCCGATGAAGATTCGAGAAGGACAATGTCTCAGTTCGGCCAGGAGCCGTCTGTCGGTCGCTTCACCCGAAGCAGTCACTGAATTATCATAGAGACATCTATGATGTATAAAATCGAAGCACCCGCGTTAAGTTCGCAGAGAGAAGACGAATGATCCCGCCCTTCAACCTTTCTGGTGTCCTTCCTCCATTTGTCGGAGCATCCCCTCTGGACCCGGCAGGGTTGTCTCCCTTCGACACCTCGATGAGCGAAGTAGTCGCAGCTCTTGCGACAAGCGCTGACCGAGCCAGCATCCTTCGCGGGTTCATCTCGCTGCGCGAGAAACTACGCTCACTGGGAATCACCAACGGCTACCAGTGGTGCGCTGGAAGCTTCTGCGAAAATATTGAAGCTCTTCAGGGGCGAAGCCCGAGCGATGTCGACGTGGTCACGTTTTTCGTCCGCCCAGTACACCGCGATGACGACTCAGCTTGGGCGAATTTCGTCGCCGCGAATATCGGACTCTTCGACGCAATACAGACCAAAGTGACGTTCAGGTGCGATGCCTACTTCGTCGATGCAAACTCTCCGTTACCTGAGATGATTGCTCAGGTAACTTACTGGCATGGGCTCTTCGGACACCAGCGCGTGTCGCACCTATGGAAGGGTATGCTGCGGGTTCCTATGGTGTCTGATGACGCCGATGCACTGCAACACTTGGCGAGGGTTTGGCCATGAAGCGCCTAGAGCTTGAGACATTACAAGCTGATCGCGAATCGGTCAGATCTATGCTTGCGACTCTCACAGATCGCGACCCTATCGGCCATATCTCATTCTCGGCGCGGCTCTTAGCCATCGAGTCTCAAATTGCCAAACTCCAGGATAAATACGAAGCAACTGGGAGCGTAGCACTAATGTTTTCCGGGGCTCCAGTTTTTGGATCCCGCTCAATTGAGACCGATTTCGCCGCCACAGTGCTCAAGTCATTCCAAGATTTGGTTTCCAAACGCATTTCAACGGAAGAGTTTGGTCGGCTTGGTGCGCGTGGCCGCATTCCTGAGCGCACTGCGTCGTCTCTCTCAATCCGAGATCTTGTTCGAGGTTCCGTGGGCTTTGTTCTTGAGGAAACATCCTACAGCGACGCGATCGTTGACACTCCGATTAAGCAAGCTATTGACGACGTCACTGTCGTGATTACCAAGGCTGCGGCTGAATCAGCGGCCGAATTCGAGTCGAGCGTCGAGACGCTTGACCCGAGAATGCTCACTTCCCTGCGAGACTTCTTCCGCGCATTGGATGATGGCGGCGCCGCGATTCGAATAGTCGAAAACGAACGCGACGAGAAGCTTGATTCACTCGCTGTGAAACGTGCGCGCGCGCGGGTTGACTCAACTGATGTTTCTGATACTGAGAGTGACTCGGTCATCGGCGAACTGCTGGGACTGCTACCTGAATCACGCAAGTTCGAGATGAGGTTACTCGAGACCGGTGAAGTAGTACGGGGCACAGTAGCAGCGGACTTAGCAGCTAAATGGCTTGAGCTAATTGAACTTCCAAACGAGAAGCTAGTAGGGCAGGTATGGCGAACGAAGATGAAAATTCGCGAAGTTCGCGAGCGTAATCGGCCACCTAAAAACCTGTATTCATTGCTTGGTCTGATCGAACGGCGAGCCAGTGACGCCTAGCCCGCCAGACAACCGGTCGCCGAATAAGCGGCGCGCCTTGTTCTCAGACTCCTGCGCGCGGCACCGATTGCTTCCACGTTAAGCACCAGAACCATGTCATTTCCCATTGAAAGCAAATTGGTCGTCGCGGTTTCTTCAACTGCGCTATTCGATTTTTCCAAAGAGCATGATTTGTACTTGCGTCTTGGAGTCGATGAATTTCGCGCGTATCAGCGTGAACATCGATACGACATTCCTGACCCAGGCGCCGCTTACCCGTTTATCAAGCGCCTTCTCAATTTAAACAAAATCTATACCGAAGAACATCCAATTGAAGTAGTAATCCTGTCGCGCAACCACGCGGACGCTGGGTTGCGTGTTATGGACGCCGTCAAAGATTACGATCTGGAGATTTCAAGGTCAATGTTCCTGGCGGGCACTACGCCTTATCCGTACATGGCGGCCGTCAAAGCGGTGCTCTACCTGAGCACCGATAAGAACGAAGTCTATGCGGCAGTTGGCAAGGGATTCCCTGCCGGTTATGTACTTCCGTGCAAGCACATTCCAAACGATGAAGACCTTCAGCTTCGAATTGCCTTCGACTTTGACGGTGTAATCGCAAGTGACGAGGCGGAAGCAGTATACAAAGAGTCTGGCAATCTCGATATTTTTCACGAGCACGAACGAAGATTCAAAGAAAAGCCCCTTCAGTCCGGACCGCTTATGCCATTGATACAACGGATTTCGGAGTTCCAGAAGCTGGAACGGCAAAAAGCGCAGAACATGAACGAGTACACGCAGGCACTTCGCATCGCCATCGTTACCGCGCGAAACGCACCTGCCCATGAAAGAATGATGACGACACTGCAAGAAGCTGGCATCGATCCAGATGAGCTTTTCCTTCTAGGTGGCATTGAGAAGAAGAACGTCCTCGATATCTTGAAGCCGCACCTGTTTTTCGATGATCAAATTGGGCATCTTGAGCCCGCATCGGAGGACACTCCATCAGTTCATATTCCGTTTGGAATTGCGAATTATGGTGGCTAATCAAGCAATCGAAGGGATGCGCCTCATTTCTACGTTGAACGTCCGCTTTTCCAAACCCTGACCGTCGCCTCTGGGCACAACAGCGACGGCCCGTTTGATTCGCAAAGAGAAAGTCTTCGATGGAAATCGCTGCCTGGGCCTGTTCTTTAGTTAAAGAAAACGTCTTTCCCTTAACCTGGACGGTTTGTA
>JAPUDU010000055.1 GCA_027492935.1 Fimbriimonadaceae bacterium | reverse complement strand
CCTCTGAGCGAATGTGCCGCCACTTTACAGAAGATTTTGGAATCACTTGCCGAGTAGCGCGGTTCCACAACGTCTACGGCCCTTATGGTACGTATGATGGAGGCAGAGAAAAGGCTCCGGCGGCGATGTGCCGAAAAATCATTACCGCGAAGTTGAGCGGGAATCACAACATGGAAATTTGGGGCGACGGCGAACAAACCCGAAGCTTTATGTATGTTGATGACTGCACCAATGGGATAGACCGAATTACAGAAAGTTCGATTGATTATCCGATCAACTTGGGTAGCGATGAAATGGTATCGATCAACCAGTTGGTTGATATTGTTGAAGAGATTGCAGGAATCAAGATGAATCGCAGTTACAACTTGGACGCCCCTAAAGGTGTTCGAGGTCGAAGTAGCGACAATACCTTGATTAAGAAAGAACTTGATTGGGCACCGAGCATTTCGTTGCGCGATGGTATGGCCAAGACTTACGCTTGGATTTATGACCAAATGACAGCGAAGGCTGCGGTCTAACCTTACGGTTAAAGGAACGGGTGGCAAGCATATGAGGATTGTAGTACATGACTATGCAGGTCACCCGTTTCAGGTTCAACTCAGTCGTTATTTGGCGGGATTGGGGCACGATGTCCTCCATCTGTATTCTGCCTCGGTGAGCGGGACACCTCAGGGTGCGCTTTCGAGGACGAGTGATGATCCGGCTGGATTTAATGCTGCCGGCATTGATCTTGGCTACACGATTGATAAGACTAAGTTTTTCCAAGTGTATTTTCAGGATGATGTTCGACACGCGGCTCAGGCGATTGAACTTGTTGAGTGGTTTAAGCCTGATGTGATTTTATCGGCAAATACTCCGTTGCGGATCAATGCGGCTTTGCAAGAATATTGCTGGCGCGAGAACGCCCGGTTTGTATTTTGGGTTCAGGACTTGTTTGGGGAAGCGGCGAAACGGATTCTTGCCGGTAAGTGGGGTGGGATTGGAAACTTAGCGGGCGCATACATGCAAGCGTTTGAACACAAACTTTTGCGCAAGAGTGATGCTATCGTTGTGATTGCGGATGCCTTTAAGGAACATATCCCGGCGGTCAAGTGCCCGGTTGAAGTGATTGAAAATTGGGCTCCTTTGGAGGAAATGCCCAAGCGTGATCGGGTGAATGATTGGGGCCGATTGCATGGTTTGGACTCAACGCGTAACTTTATTTATTCGGGAACCTTAGGAATGAAACATAATCCTGACCTTTTGGTCGGGGTTGCGGATGCGTTTAAGAGTGAGCCAGATGTGCGAGTGGTGGTTATTTCTCAAGGGAAAGGGATGGACTATTTGAAGGCGGCTCAGGCAGAGAAGGGTCTGGATAATTTGGTTTTGTTGCCGTTCCAAGATTTTGCGGTATTGCCGGATGTTATGGGGACAGCAGATGTTTTGGTGGCGATATTGGAGCCGGATGCGGGAGTGTTTAGTGTTCCGAGCAAGGTTTTGAGCTATTTGTGCGCGGGCCGAGGAATATTACTGGCGGTTCCGCCAGAGAATCTAGCCGCTCGGATTGTGGCGGATAATGGAGCGGGTCGGGTTGTTCCGCCGACGGATGTGGCGGCGTTTGTTGAAGCGGCACAGTCGATGTTGAAAGAGGGAGTTGGGGATATGGGGTCGAACGCGCGGGAGTATGCGGAGCGGACTTTTGATGTTGAGGCGATTGGGGGTCGGTTTTTGGATGTGTTTCGGCGGGCTGGGGTTAAGGAGTAGCGGGGTTTAGGGGGGCAACCCCTCCAAATTTTTGAGAGGGTAACTCTGCTGATCTTGTGATGCAGGATTAGCGTTAGACTGGTTCGTTGTAGGCGCCGATTTCGGCGATGTGAGGGGTGGGGGATAGCGGCTCGATAAGGAGACGGAGTTTGGCTATTTTTATAGTATTGAGGCGGTTAATTTGAACAGCGTGGGGGGCATTGCCTTCGGAGATTGTTACCCAATTGCCACCGTTTTGAACCTGCCACTTATATGATTTGATTCGATTTGTGACGTAGTCCTTCCATTTGCTGAAGGGTTGGGCGAAGACGAGGGTGTTGACTTCTTTGCCGCCGAGATCGACTTCGAGCCAGCCAGATTCTTGGCCTTCTTCGAGGTACCAAGTTGAGTTGAAATTGCCGTCGTTGGCTTGATCGGGGCCGACGGTATCGGGTGAGACGCTGGCGTGGATAGGGCGACCGGTAGCGAGGTTGTCGGTGGTGATGATAATGTTGGCGTCGATTGGAGCCGCTTTACCGGGGTGGGGCCAGGCTTTACCGATTTCGGCAAGGCGGGCGACGATGTTGGGGGCAAGTTTGCCTTCGCGGTTAGGGGCGGCGTTGAGAATGAGGTTGCAGTGTGCCTCGTTCTGGGGGATAAGCCACTCATCGACGATGGTTTTGAGAGGTTTGAGAGGGCGATTTTCGTCGCCGGTTTTCCAGAACCAGCCATCGGTGAGGGTGACGCAGGATTGGGCGGGGATGGTGCTATCGGTTGGGAGGTGTTGGCCTGCGTTTTGTTCGAACGCTTTGATATCGGTGTAGTAGAGCGCGGATGGGGGATATTGGCTGGCGTTGAGCTCGGAGATAACGCAGTTGGGTTGGAGTTTTTTGACGAGGGCGTAGATTTCGTGGAAAGGGATTTCGGTGTAAGGGATTCGGCTCCAGGGGGCATCCCAGCCATCGAAAATGAGCATTGTGATTTCTCCGTAGTTGGTGAGAAGTTCGGTGAGTTGATCTTTGATGAGTTGGATTTTTTCGGGTGTGATATTGTGGTGCCGGATATCGTTGCGGAGATCAAGAATGCTGTAGTAGAGGCAAACTTTGAGGCCTTGGTATTTGAATGATTCGGCGAAGGAGGAGACAATATCGAGTTTGTTTTCGGTGTCGCGGATGCTGGCGACGGGGGTTTTGGTGTTCCAGAGGCAGAAACCGTCGTGGTGTTTGGTGGTGAGGCAGCCGTACTGCATGTTGGCGGATTTGGCGGCCTTGGCCCACTGATCGGTGTTGAGATCGGTGGGGTTGAAGACGGTTGGGGGATCGGTGGGGTCGCCCCATTCGCGGTCTTGGAATGTGGCGAGGTTGAAATGGATGAACATGCCAAAGCGGAGGTCGAGGAATTCTTGTTGGAGTTGTTGGAGGGGTTTATCTTGGTTGTAGGGGGTCGGCATGGGCTTGGGAGTAATGGGGATTGGGATATTGGGGATGAGAGTTGAGGCGGTGAGCGCAGCGGCGGATTGGAGGATTTCGCGTCGGGTGGGCATTGAGGTGAGTTTAGAACATTGAGAATGGAGTTTGTGTTCTTTCAGTAACACAGCTTCTGGCTGGCTTGGGTTGGGGAATTTAATATGTATTTCACTTTTGAGCCTGTAGGGGTTATTGCTGTCCGGGCTCCTGTCTGAGCGAGAATCTCGATGTTAATTTCTAAACATTTAATCTAGGCGCTTGCTTT
>JAPUDU010000054.1 GCA_027492935.1 Fimbriimonadaceae bacterium | reverse complement strand
GTTAGAAACCGCCGCCCGCGCTGGTAGCATCGAAGTCGTCAATGTCGTCGAAGTAGCCGGATACAAAGCCACCGTTCTCAAAGCTACCGATCCCGATGCGCTCAAAAAATATCTCGAAGCGCATGATTATAAAACGTCCCCCTCACTTACAAAATGGGCCGACTTCTATATCAAAAAAGGGTGGTATCTCACTGCATTTCAAGTCATCAACAAACAAGAAATGCTCGAGACCGGAGTCATTTGCATGAAATTCAAGACTGAAACTCCGTTTAATCCCTACTACGTCCCCACCGATAATATAAAAAACCCCGCCGGTCTCTCAATCTCATTTATCTCCGACAAATCTTACGTACCAACGATAGGCGATTCCACGCCATATATTTCCCCCACTTGGGATGCAACATTAGATGCGTCTGAAATGAAAACAATTGGCGGATTTCTCCAAATCCCTGAGGGAGAAATGCCAAAAACCGCATTCCTCACCCAATACCACGACGGGCAATTTCCATTAGCCCAAAGTGATGACATTTTCTTTCGCCCTTCATCAACAGCCCGTAACTTTGCCGCCACTCTTGCCCCAAAAGGGGCGCCCCGGGTTCTAATCATCCTCATACCCGCAGCATTAATTGCCGGTACTGGATTGTTCGCTCTCAAGCGATACACCAAAAAATCTGGGAACCAATGACTCAAAACCTGTATATTAAGTCCTAGCAATCATGTCGGAACTCAAGCAATTCCTCAAAGATCGTGTGGTGCAGGCCACAAGCTTCTACGTCAACGATCTAGAAGCTCTGACTCACGAACAACTCGATAAGTCACCGGGCGGTAAAGCCCGCGCCGGATACGATTTCACCCACGAAGTCATCGTTGTCAACAACCGTATTGCCTGCCAACTCAAAGGCGAAGATCCTGGCCCTTGGCCCTTCGAAGATGATTGGGCTGTCTGCCCTGATTCCGACCGCAACAAAGAAACTGTCATCAGTCAAGTAAAGGAATCCAGCGAAGCCATAGTTGCCGCAATCGACCAAGTCCCCGACGAGAAGTTTAATGAAAAATTCAAACTCGGCGAACGTGAAACATCCTACAGTGGCATGGTTGGAATGGCTGGAATGCACTTGATGTACCACGCTGCCCAACTCAACTACATTCAGTCAATGGAAGGCGACTTAGAAGTCCATTGGGCGTAAGATTCAAAATCTAACGTCCTGCAACGATTGTTGCAGGATGTTTCTATTTAAGCCCAGCTAAAAATCGCTCGAATTCCGATCCCACAGCTTCAGAGAACTCTTCCCGCTTAACTGCCCAAACCCGCCCCGGTAAAGCCGGATCATCAAACACATCTCCCGCCGAAACAGCAGGTATTCTCACCGGAATACTTGCCTGAACCAACACCATCGTCGAAGTAACCCTCAAAGCGCACCCGCAAACCTTCGTCCCCAAAGATGGATCAACCACATCATTCGCGCTTACATGGGCAAAACAATCCGCCACTTTCCCCGCCCCACGTACAAATGGTGTTTCTTCTGCCAAAGCCGCCGGTATCCCTACCTGATTCAAAGACCCCACCAATACCGGAATCACTAGTCGATAAATCGCTTTAACTTCACGTTCGTTTTGGCCCATCATGACCAGCGGAACGCCTATCCCTACGGTCAAATCATGACCATGTAAAACCGCTTTGCCTCCGGTCGGACGCATAACCCAGTCCACTCCAGACCGCGGCTTCACCGTCATTTCAGGAACTTGAAATCGACCCAAACTCACCCAAGGCCGATCCCACTCATAAACCCGTACCCGAGCCTCAACCGAATCCAAAAAGGCGGCATCCCGAGCCATATTTGTCGGCCCGTCATTCACCCCATCATCGCACAGTTTCGTAAATTCTGATTGCATAACCCGATGCGGCTGGAATCGATGCCCGTGCCGCATCAACAGTATCCCATGTCGCAAGGGCTGTGATCTCATCTTGAAGACTTTGTCGATGACCAATGACATAGCCGCCTAAGCCCGGCAACGAATGAATCTCCTCAAATGCATATTCAAGACGCTGAGTTGCCTCCGCCGCAAAACCTAATCCGACATTCTGGGTACTCAAGCTATAAATATCGCCCGAAAGCACCTTAGCTCGGTCGTATGCTCGCTGGCTATCAGGAATAACCCAATGCACATCTGGCGCAGGTGGGAAATAAGGTCGATCGCCAAAATCACGCTCCAGCGTATCAACCATATTCTCAAAACCAGACTTAGCGTGTTCCTCCGATTCAAACATCGCTAAATGAAGAAACGATCCCTCACTGTCAACATCACGCATCAGCAGATGCCGAGCTAACCCATTCATCGCCTCAAACTGAGGCTTCACGGCTTCGTTCCAAAACGGAACAAACTGAAGCTCATCAACTTCTTCAAATCGAGCAATGACGAAATATGGCATCTTAACTTCTATAACCCCAACGATCAAGAAATGTTCGGCGATTCAGCAATCGAGACCCCTAATTCCTTGGGCTTTCCGGCAAACCTCACCCTTTTCTCACACAACTGACCAGAAACGAATTATTCACTTGTAGCGGCGGTAAAGCCCAATCGGATAGTGGACTTTCGGTGGAATAGATCGGCGACACGCATCCTCACTGTCCCAACTCGCAATCCCCACAATCTCATCGACAACTTCATCACTCCGACCGATGAACCAGCCATGCATCCCCGGCAAAGCTGCAATCTCTTCAAAGTTGTATTTCATCTTTTCAATCCAAGCATCGCCATAACCGGGATCCATCACTCGAATACTCAGACTCAGTATTTCACTTTCCCTCAGCTTCTTAAAGCCGACACCGTGTTCCCCAACTGGCTCAACCCTCATAACATCCGGGGCAATCCCCCACTTCGTCACCGCTTCTTCCAAAAATCCACTTTCAACCATCTGATCATAGCTACTAAACAATGTCTCAAAGCTCTTAAAACCCGTCAATCGCACAAACCGATGTGGATCACCTAAATCTTGCCAAACACTAGTCGCTACAAAACCTTTATCATCTGCAACTTCTTCCCCAAAAGACTGCAGCATCTCCTCATACTCCTGCTCTTTCCCCACCGGAATAGAAAACCGGCTCACCGTAACTGCTCCAATCATAAACCTATTTTACTCCCTAAAAGCACTGCCGTCCTTCCCTCCTAAAACGCTGAAAGAATGAGTTCAAACGAACCCCATCCTCTCGTACTGAGTCGTCATATGCATCAAAGCCATATTCAAAAACACCTCTACCAAATTAAAAATTGCCTGCCGCAACTCAGCAACTCATTTTTAACCCAGTAAATCTCTTAGTTACCTTCTGGTTTCCCTATTGAAGTGCTTCAAATCACAGCACCCCTACCCTTTGAAACTACAAACTCAAAGCGGATTCGGAATACATATCATCCGATCCGATCGAAGAGGAATCACATGAAACTCGTATCAAAAATGTTCATCATG
>JAPUDU010000053.1:24330-26789 GCA_027492935.1 Fimbriimonadaceae bacterium | reverse complement strand
TCGTCCCTTTGCTCAATGGTGATCTTGTTGTTTTCGACCAGCCAATCTCCTACACGTTGATAACGACTCATACTCTTGCCTGTTTATGGTTACCGATGGGTAGACCCCACCAAGCAAAATTGTTGGCGTTATCAGAGGAAAACCTTACAGGCTTTCTGAGATTTTTTTTAATGAATTGATTTATGGTCATTTAGGCGGCTTCGAGAATGCCTGGCCGAGCGTTTGCGAGGCGAATGAGGGGCTGAAGTTCTTTATCTTGTAGGGAGATTGGCGTTGTCGGGAGGGGGACTTCCCAATCGCCGAGGCCGAGAGTTTGGGTTTCGGCGATTGCTTTTGCGGTGGTGAGACAGGCTTGGGAAGGGTCTTGCTCGGAGTGGGGAGTGTTGATGATGTTGACGGATTGGACAAAGAATTCTGGGAGGCCAAGGGCGTTGGCGGCGCGCGGAGCGAGTGAGCCAATCGGTTCGCCATAGTGCATGAGGAAGACTTGGTCGAGAGTGATTTTTACGTATTTTGCTTGTTCGTAGATTTCGTTATAGGTGGCGAAATCCGCGTAGCTCAGGAGGCCGAAGAGGACATTGTGAAGTGCGCCAGCGGCGAGGAGTTCTTCCTGATTGAGTGTGCCCTTGGCGTTTTGGGTTTCAGAAAGATTTGCGGCTAGGTTGGCGACAGCGTTTCCGTTTTGAGCAAATCGATGGGCGGTTAAGCAGGATTTATTGTTGGCGGCTCGGCTGAGGGAGTTTGTCCATAACGCGATGGAGAGAGCTCGGATTGAGCGGTGGCCAAGAATTGTCACGGCTTCGCGAATTGTGGTTACGGGTTTGGCGCGGGCGTACAGAGCGCTAGAAGATGCCTTGATGATTCCGGCGGTGAGGGCGGGGTCCGCGAGAATAAGAGCTTCGATCTGTGCTGGATGAGGATCGGATGTTTCGATGAGTTGGGCGAGTTTTAGGGGTGAATCCGGGAGTTCGGGGAGTGACCCGGTATGCCCAAAGAGGTAGGTGAGTTCATCAAAAGAGATCATTGCCATTATTCTAAGGAGAATATTCGGCAAGCGATTTACAGAATTAGACCGTATTCAAACGAGGATTCCCCGGATGTGAATGATCCGGGGAATTCTGAGTAGAGGTTATTTTTTGAGGAGGTCGCGGATTTCGGTGAGAAGCTCTTCCTGAGTTGGGCCAGCAGGTGCGGCTTCTGGTGCTGGTTTGCGCATTTTATTGACGGCTTTGACCATGAGGAAGATCACGAATGCGAGAATGATGAAGTTGAGAACAACGCCAAAGAACTGTCCGTATTTGATGGCGACGGCGGGAACTTCTTTTCCGGCGGCGTCAACGGTTGCGGCTTTGAGAACAACTAACTTATCGTTGAAATCAATTCCACCCAAGAGCATTCCGATGGGGGGCATGACAATATCGTTGACGAGTGAGTCGACTATCTTTCCGAAAGCGCCACCGATGATGACACCGACAGCAAGATCCATTACGTTGCCTTTGGAGATGAACTCCTTAAATTCTGAGATCATTGACATGATGTTTGTTTTCCGCTAGGTTGAGTTGAAGACGAATGAGGGTTGGCTTAAGATGTCGAATTAATCTTTGTTGCCCATGAGACCCTTTGCGGCGTCCATGATTCCGGCCATTGGATTGTCTTTGTTGTTTCCGCCCATGAGCATTGCAGGGAGTTCATCAGCGTGTTCTTTAATGAAGTCGGCGATCTTGTTGGCGGTGGCGTCATCGATGCCAGTTTTTTCTTTGAGGAGGTTAATGAGCTGTTCCATTGTGTGTTTAGGGTACTTGAAGTTTGAGTTGAAAAAAAGCGATATCTCAGCAAAAAATTGCCAGATATCGCTTAGTTGAAATTGCAATAGTTGTTAGTGAGTTACAACTCGATCGAGGGTTTTTGCTTCTGCGACCCATTTTTCGACCATTGATTCACTGGGGAGAGCTCGGACGAGGCTCTTTTCTTCATTCACTTCGGCCATTTTGGCGTGAAGGTTTGCGGCGTTTCGTTGGGCGAGTTCGGGAACGGAATCGACACCAGATGCCTCAAGAAGATCGGCGTATTCGGAGCCAATACCGTTGATGCGAGCAAGATCGGCTCGGTTCACCCATTCGAGGATCAACTTTTCGCTGATGCCGGTTTTTTCGGCAATTTCGCCTCGGCCTTTCTTGGTTGCGCCTTGATCGAGCAGGGCGTTGTCGGTTTTGATTCCTGCGGCTTCGAGTTTTTCGCCGTATGCGGGGCCGATGCCTTCAATATCTTTGATGTTTGCCATTGAGTTGATTCCTGAACGAATAGTTCTGGACTTATTTTATCAGTCTCCGGTTCCAAAGGTTTGTTTGTTAACGGGTCATTTGGAGATAGTTCGCAAGGAAACTTTCGTAGATGTCGGTGAGGAGTTGGATATCGGTGACGGGGATGCATTCGTTCGCGGCATGAATTGTGGCGTTGAG
>JAPUDU010000053.1:23317-24320 GCA_027492935.1 Fimbriimonadaceae bacterium | reverse complement strand
GCGAGAGCGAAGAAGCGGGCATCGGATGTTCCGCCCGATGTGCTCGCAGTGGGGGCTTTTTGAGTGTGTTTTTCGATCGCTTGGGCGAGGGTTAGTTGAAGTTGAGGGTTATCGGTCAAGAATCCACGGGCAGAATCATCCCAGAGGATATGGGGGTCGAGGTTGTGTTTGGCGAGGAGGTCTTTGACCGTTTGGATAACTTTTTCGTGTGGGGTTGAGGGGTTGTTGCGGACGTTGAATTGGACTTTGAGTTCGCCGGGGGTGACGTTATAAGTGCCGACGCCACTATTGAGGTTAGCGATTTGAAGAGTGGTGGGAGGGAACGGGCCGTGTCCATTATCCCAAACGATTTGGGAGAGTTCGGTGAGGAAGGGGAGGACTTGGTGGATCGGGTTTATGCTGAGGTGGGCGTAAGCGGTGTGGCCCTGTTTGCCAGTAAAGGTGAGGATTCCGTTGAGGGAGCCTCTACGTCCGACTTTGAATTCGTCACCCAAATGGTTGATTGAAGTCGGTTCTCCGACGAGGGCGGCGGTGGGTTTGGGTTGAATTTCTTCAAGGCAGTAGGGAGTGCCGAATCGGGAGGAGTCTTCTTCGTCGGAGGTGAAGAGGAGGGAGACGGTTCCAGGATGGTTTGGGTTTTGTTGGATGTAGGCGATGGTGGCGGTGACCATTGCGGCAACACCGGATTTCATGTCGGCAGCACCCCGGGCGTAGAGCGTTTGGTCGATTACGGTTGGGGTGAAGGGGTCGGTACGCCAGCTTTCGAGGGGGCCGGGGGGGACGACATCGACGTGACCGGAGAAACAGATATTGGGCTTGGGTTGAGTGCCGTGGGTGGCGTAGAGGGAGCGGAGGTTGTTGTTGGTGAGGATTTGGGTTTGGAACCCAGCGGCTTTGAGGGTGGTTTCAAGGAGGTCGATGCATCCCGCGTCGCCAGGGGTGAGGCTGGGGATATCGAGGAGAGATTAGAGTATAGTGAGTGTCATTAATCCAACATAATAAG
>JAPUDU010000053.1:6994-23307 GCA_027492935.1 Fimbriimonadaceae bacterium | reverse complement strand
ATTGATTCCAGTTTTGCTGCGGGTTTGGGCGTCGACTTGTTTGACGATGACGGCGCAGGCGAGAGAGTAGGAGCCGTCGGCGGAGGGGAGTGAGCCGGGGACAACGACGGAGCCAGCGGGGACGCGGCCGTAAGTGATTTCGCCAGTCGCACGGTTGTAGATGCGGGTGGATTGGCCGATGAACACGCCCATTGATATGACGGAGTTTTCTTCGACGATCACGCCTTCTACGACTTCGGATCGGGCGCCGATGAAGCAGTTATCTTCGATGATTGTAGGGGTGGCTTGGATGGGTTCGAGAACTCCACCGATGCCAACGCCGCCGCTGAGGTGGACGTTTTTACCGATTTGGGCGCAGGAGCCGACGGTCGCCCAGGTATCGACCATGGTGCCTTCATCTACATAGGCACCAAGGTTGACGTAGCTGGGCATGAGAACGACATTCTTGGCGATGTGGGCACCGTGGCGTACCATTGCGTTGGGGACGACGCGGAATCCAGCGTTGCGGAAATCTTGTTCGGAGTAGTTTTCGAATTTAAGGGGCACTTTATCGAAGTAGCGAACTGGGCCATGTTCAACCAAACGGTTATCGTTAATGCGGAACGATAGGAGGACAGCTTTTTTCACCCATTCGTTGGTGTGCCAAGCTCCTTCTCGTTTTTCAGCGACGCGGATTTCGCCTTTATCCAGTTGTTCGAGGGTGACTCCGATTGCTCCGGCAAGATCGGCGGGGTGGGATGAGGGGGAGAATTCGGTACGGTTTTCCCAGGCTTGCTCGATGAGGGTTTGGACGGACATTGGTGCTTTGAGTTTGGCTAATTTGAACGTAGTTGATTAGGTCGGGGTTCTATCGAATAGGGAACGAGGTCGAGTTAGATGAATGTAGGTAAGGCAATGGTTTTTTCGATGGCGGTGAGTTTGGCGTTTGCAGTTGGGCCGAAAATTCTGTTTGTGGGGAATAGCCATACGCAGTTTGGTGACGTTCCGGGGATGGTTCAACGGCTTTTATCGAGCGATAAGGAGTTTGTGGGGGTGGCATATCAATCGTTTGGAGTTGGAGTTTTGAACCAGTGGCGAGGGAATTCAGGCTTGATCAAGACTTTAAAAAACGAAAAGTATGACTATGCGGTTTTGCAAGGGGCGGAAGTGAGTAGTTCGCACAAGTATGTTTATTCGCAGAAGGAAGGGATTGAACTGGCGGCGGGTTTGGAAAAGATGGGGATCCGAGTCCTTTTGGTGAGTGAGTGGCCGCGGCGAGGTTGGGACGAGGCCGAATATACGGAGGCGGTTTATCGAGGAATGGCGAAGGAATCGGGGGCTGAAGTGATTCCGGTTGGAAGGGTTTGGGATGGGGTGAGGAAGCGGTTGAACGGGATTGATTTATGGCAGGCGGATGGAAACCATGCGTTGCCGAAGGGTTCTTATTTGTCAGCGCGGACGATTGCCCGGTGGCTAGGTGGGCAGCGACTTAATTATGTTTTGGAGGGAGTGGATAAAGAGTTTGTAGCGGCGATTGATGAAGAATTTCTTGACCTAGAAAAGTAAGAGCCGGACTATGTCGCATTTTTTTGCGTCTTGATGCTTGAGTCGGGATACTTGGGCCATGTTTGTTACGACGAGGCGGGAGTTTTGCGGTCGGCATTACGAAACAGGAACGATTACAAATTGGTTAGCCGCGAGTGACATTGAAGTGAGTGAGTCGTTGGCTTTGGGTGCGAGTGGAGGGATAGCGTTTGGATATTTTGTTTTTGAATACAATGGGCATTTGCCGCATGTGGCGTTATTGCCACGGAACACTTTTTCTCCATTTGAGCGCGCTTTGGATAATTTGGGTGTCCGGCGGACAAGTATGGAGACGGTTAAACCTGAAAAGGGACTGGAGAATTTGCGGCGGGAACTGGATTTGGGTCATGCGGTTTTGATTTGGGGAGATTTGTTTTCGGCGAGTTGGAGTGGATTGCCTCAGGGCGAAATGTGGGCAATGGTTCCGATGTTGGTTGTTGGGCAGGAGGAGGATGGCTTTTGGGTGGTGGCGGGATCTCAGTCGGCGTTTAAGGTTTCGGTTGAAGAGATGCAATCGATTCGGGGACGGGTGAAGAAGGATCGGTACCGGATGATGGTTTTGGAGGGTGTTGACGAAGGGCGGTGGTTGGAAGGTTTGCGGCAGGGGATAGAAAGTTGCTGTGCTCTTTATCTCGATAAGCCTCCGGCGGGTTCGCCGAAGAATTTTGGGTTATCGGGGATGAATCACTTTGTGGCGATGGTGGGGGATGAAAAAACGGCTTTGGGGTGGGGGAAAAAGTTTCCGGCGGGAGACCAGTTTAAGCAAGCGTTAGCAGGAAAGATTGGTCAGCCAGGAATTTGGGATTGGATTGAGGCTTGGGGTACGGATTCGGGTGCGGATCGGAGTACTTACGCTCGTTTTTTACAAGAGGCCGGGCCTATTTTGGGAAAGGATTTTGGGGAGGCTGTGGAGCATTTTGAGCAAGTAGCGCTTACTTGGCAGGGGTTGGCGGAAGCAACTTTGCCGGACTCTGTGACGGGGTTAAAGCGTTTGAAGGAGATCAAGTTAGAGCGGTCGGCATTAAGGTGGATTGATCCGCTTGGGTCGATTGATCGAAGACTTGAATTGGCGGACGAATATGGACGGGTTTGGAATGAGTGTGGTGACTTGGCAGATGAAGGACTTGGAATTAGGGATGCGATTGTGGAGGCGATGAGCCAGATTATTGAAATTGAAGGAAAGGCGGTTCAGCAGTTGCGAGATGTTATGGCGAGAAATTAGATTTGGCCCGGCTAGAGGGTACGCCGGGCCGATGACCGGGAAAGAAGACGGTCATTGTGTTTGATGGGAAGTAGGAGTTACTTCGGCATCAAAACGTGATTGATGACGTGGATAACGCCGTTGCTTTGCATGACATCGTAGGTTGAAATACTGGCGACTCCGCCTTTTTCATCTTTAACTACGATGTTGGTTGGGCCGTTCCACATTGCCCAGAGCTTTCCTCCACTGAGGGTTGTCATAGTTGCGGTGCCTTTTCCTTTCTTGATTGCGGCGCTAATGGCTTTGTAATCGTATTTGCCAGCGACGACGTGGTAAGTCAAGATTTTGGTGAGCATTTGCTTGTTTTCTGGCTTAAGTAGGGTATCGACGGTTCCAGCGGGGAGCATGTCGAATGCAGAATTTACGGGAGCGAAGACGGTGAACGGGCCTTTAGCTTGGAGTGCATCAACGAGGCCAGCAGCTTTGACGGCAGCGACCAAGGTTGTGTGGTCTTTGCTGTTCATTGCGTTTTCGACAATGTTTTTATTGGCGTACATTGCCATTCCGCCGACCATGGGGTTGGCGGTCATTTGGGCTTGAGGGGCTCCGATTGCGGAGGTGGCGATTGCGAGTGCGATAAAGCTCATTGTTTTTTCCTTTGCGCCTTTCAATGCGCGTCTGATATAGATAACGCAGGTTAACTGAACTGAATCTGAACTGAAATTAACGTTTCTATGGAGGCGTGTTGCGGGTTTCGGGTGAGTTGTTTGTAGTGAGCAGGTCATATCTCTAAAGCACGCTTTTTATTCTTAATGAGGTTTTTTCTGTCGTTGTTTAAGCGGGTCCGATGTTGTGATTAGCGGGTCTCTTTAGATGTCTCGTTCGTGGGGTGGTATTATTTGATTTCAACCGGGATGTGGCTCAGCTTGGTAGAGCGCCTTGTTCGGAACGAGGAGGTCGCAGGTTCGAATCCTGTCATCCCGACCAAAATTCTATCTTTTGTAAAACTTTGTATTTGTGGAGAGCTGTTTTAGTGAGTTTGATTTTAAGATGTTGGGGTTTCTTTTGTGCCCGAAGTTTCTGACGGAGGGGTCTTCTTATCTTTTGATTTTCGGGCAGAGTTGGAAGCGTAGAGTTTTATTCCGCGGTTGGCGACCATTGAGCCGAATCCAGCCATAACGATGAGGAGGAGGAGGCGGATAAAGACAGTGGAGAATGATTCGGCGGCTTTGCTGAGGTCGATGGGCTTGCCGGGGATGGCGTCCATTGTGACGCTGGGGGGGACATTAAATATTTGGAACGCAAGGTAGAAGGCAAAAACGATCATCGTAATGCCGATTAGGAACGATACGAGTCCTACGGGTACCGAGCCACGTTGCTTGTTCATCCCTCCTTTAGACGCCATTACGCGTTAAGGATACCGCTTGCAGTTAAGAATTGAACTTGATTGTCCAGAAACCGATTGTGGGGATGAGAATGATTGCGGCGGCAATGAGATATGGAGTAGCCGGTGAGTGGGAGTAGGCGACGTTGGCAGTGAAGGGGCCAATGATTCGAGCGAGAGACCCGAGGGATTGGTTGACTCCAAAAATACTGCCGCGCATGTCTTCGGGAGCGGTTTTGCTGACGAGGCTACTGAGGCTGGGTTGGGAGAGCCCGTTTCCGGTTCCAAGAAGGACGGCGCCACCAATTACGGGGAGCCAAGGGTGGACGAAGGGCATCGAAGCGAGAACGGGGGCTTGGAGGAGATAACCGTAACGAAGGAGGTTGCGTTCACCGAATTTTGGTTCGAGGATGCGGATTAAACCGCCTTGAACAACGGCGGCGGTGATGCCGACAGTTACGAGAACCATTGACGTTTGTAGTGGATTGAACTTGTAAACGTCGTGGGAGAGGCGATAGTAGGTGGTTTCGAGGTGAGTGAACGCGAAGCTGGCAATGAAGAAGAGGACAAGGAGGGTTCCGAGTGTGGGTTGTCGGAATGCAGTCATGATTTCGCGTAATCGGTTTTCGTACGGTTTGGGTTCCGTTCCTTGGCGGGATTCCGGGAGGTAAAGGGCAACGAAGATCAGATTGATGAGGGCGAATCCGGCGGAGGCTAGGCCGAGATAGAACGGTTGGCCATTGTTGAGCTCAATCAGGAATGAGCCAAGGGGCGGGCCGAAAATGAATCCGAGTCCGAATGCGGCACCAAGAATGCCCATAGCGGATGCGCGATTTTCTTCTTCGGTGATGTCGGCGATATAGGCGTAAGCAACACCCAGGTTTCCGCCAGCCATTCCATGAAAGAGGCGGGCGATCCACATGATGATTAATGATGTTCCGCTAAATGCGTACATGAGGGGGGCAATGATTGCGAGGCTACACGTTGTAAGGAGGATTGGTCGCCGCCCTTTCTCATCGCTGAGACGGCCAAGAATGGGGGAGATGATGAATTGGGCGAGACTGAATAGGGCAATAGAGAATCCGATGACGAGGCCTAGGATTGCAGGATTGCCTTGCGGGAGCCAGGATGCGGTTTTGACCAGATGCTCAGCCCGGAGTTGGATATCGGGGATGACCGTGCCGAAACTCAGCATGTCGAGGAATATGGTCAAAAAGATGGCGAAAATTGGTTTTTTTGGAGACATGCCGTTTCGTAATTATGTTTTAATACGCAAATTATGTCCGGGTCATTATTTATGTATACGTATTCACAAGAATTTTAGAGTAATGTTAATGAGGAACCCATTGGTGGGTGATTTGCTTTGATTCGACATTGGCGTTGGAAGGTTGGAATACGTGGCGTTGTAGCGTGTGGCTTGGGCTTGCTCGCGGCTTTTTCTTTTGGGGCGAAGACTCAGATTACGATTTGGGGAATCGCGATTACACCGGATGAGAAAGGTAATGACCTTATTGTTCGGCAGTTTGAGCGTGACAATCCGGATATTGAAGTAAATCTGTTGGGGATGGGAGCGGGGGCGATGAATCCGCAGAAACTGATGACGGCGATTGTAGGTGGTTCCCCACCAGACGTTATCATGCAGGATCGCTTTACGATTAGTGACTGGGCAAGTCGGGGTGCTTTTCGGTCGCTTGACGATTTGATTGCTCGGGATAAGGGGATTGATCCGCTGTGCCCTACACCAGAACAGTATTACCCGGCAGCTTGGAATGAAGCGATTTATGAAGGGAAGCTGTATGGGATTCCTTACGCGGCGGATAATCGGATTCTTTACTGGAATCGAGCAGTGTTTGCGGAGCGGGCGGATGCGTTACGGGAGGCAGGCCTTGACCCTACTCGACCACCGAGGACTTGGAGTGAAACGCTGGCTTACAGCAAGGTCTTGACTGAGTTTAATCAGGACGGTTCCTTGAAGCGGGCGGGTTTTATCCCGAATGAAGGTAACTCGTGGCTCTATATGTACGCGTTTCAGAACAACGCGAATTTTATGAGTGCGGACGGTAAGAAATGCACGTTGGACAGTCCGGCGGCAGTTGAAGCTCTGCAATTTATGAAGGACGGGTATGCAGTTTTGGGGGGATATGAGAACACTCTGAAGTTCAAATCTGGCTTTAGAGGGGGTGAGAATGATCCGTTTGCGATTGGCCAGGTGGCAATGGTCATTAATGGCGACTGGATGATTGCGAACTATGCGCGTTATTCGCCGAAAGCAAGATTTACGACGGCTCCGGCTCCCGTTCCGGATGATCGCTTTAATAAAGTTGGTCGCTTTAAGGATGAAAAGGATACGTTTATTACTTGGTCTGGAGGATTTGCTTATGCGATTCCGAAAGGAGCTAAGAATGTTGAAGCGAGTTGGAAATTTATTAAGTTTATTCAGAGCCTTGAGGGGCGCATGCTTTATGCGAAGGGTCAGGCAGATTTAGAGAATTCGCGGGGTCGGAAGTTTTTGCCACGTATTCAGGCAAACATCGCGGCGACTGAAGAGCAGGTTCGGCTTTATGCTTCCGGGAATAGTGTTTATGATCAGGCTTTACGGATGCACGCGGAGATGATGCCGTTTGCGAAGTTGCGACCAGCGACATTTGTGGGTCAGAAGCTGTGGGATGAGCACGTTCGGGCGATTGAGCAGGCTTGCCGAGGAGCGGAGACTCCGAAGGAAGCTTTGAAGGCAGGACAGGGACGGGTTCAGGTTGTTTTGGATGAGTTTTATGGAAAAGACAATTATCCGAAGGTCAATATTTTTGGTTGGGTGATGGGCGTTTTTGGGGCGGTCGTACTGGGTTTGGTGGCTTGGATTGGATTGACGGTCAGAAAGGGTACGGGGCGGGTTTCTAAGGAAGAAACTCGTGCGGGTTACGCATTTGTTTCGCCTTGGTTAATTGGATTCTTGGTGTTCACGCTTGGGCCGATGGTGGCTTCACTTGTGTTCTCGTTCATGCAGTACGACGTTTTGAATCCGGCTCACTTTGTCGGGTTCAAGAATTTTACAGATGTGTTTGTGGTTGACCGGGAATTGCTGTTTAAGTCGATGCAGAACGTTGGGTATTTGGCGGTTATCGGGATTCCGCTTGGGCTTTCGACTGGTTTAGCCATTGCGTTGCTTTTGAATACAGGGGCTAAGGGAATTCGGTTCTATCGAACGGCTTTTTACTTGCCTGCGATTACTCCTTCGGTGGCTTCAACATTCCTTTGGGTTTGGATCATGACTCCAGACAATAAGCGTGGTCTTTTGAATAATCTTTGGACGGCGACAATTACGAATTGGTATGCGATTGATGCTCCGGGCTGGGTTCAGGTTGAGGCTTGGGCAAAGCCGGCTTTGATTTTGATGGGGCTATGGGGAGCGGGGGGAGCGATGGTTTTGTGGTTGGCAGGTTTGAAAGGGATTTCGCCAACATTGTACGAAGCGGCGGATATTGATGGAGCGAACGGTTGGCGTCAGTTTTGGAGTGTGACTTTGCCGCAACTCAGTCCATTGATTTTCTTCAACTCAGTTATGGGCTTTATTGGGGTGTTGCAAACATTTGATAGCGTTTATCTGATCACGAAGGGTGAGAATATGGGGCCGAACGACAGCTTGGCGACTCCCGTTTATATGCTGTTTACGAACGGGTTTGCCTACTTTAGGATGGGGTATGCGAGTGCTTTGGCGTGGCTGATCTTCCTGATTGTCATGGTGGTTACATTGGTTCAGTTTAAGCTGGCTCCACGCTGGGTACATACGGAGGTGGAGAAGTGACCGCCGAACTCATGTTCTTGATTTTGTCGGCTTGTTTGTGGGTCGGGGCGTTTTTGCTGGCGAGGGCGGTGTTTGCGGGAGTTCGGTTAGGATTGAATGCGCCGGGGATTGATCGTACGGCGCTGATGAGAACGTTGGCGATCTCCGCGGGAGTGGGCGGGCTTTTGCTTTTGGTCGGATCTTTTATGCCGAAGGAATTAGGCCGGGCAGCGGACGGAAGTTGGATTCCGATCGTTTGGATTTACTCGCCGATTCCGGGGTGGGTGCTGCTGCTTGGGATATTTATGGTGGGTTCGCGCTTGATTCAATCGCGTACTTCTTTGACTCCCGATGAGAGTCGTTCGCGGCTGGATTCCGCGGGGTGATGGGGGTTGGGTGGGGTGGGGGGGGGGCGGTGGCGCACGGCCATGAGCAGTCCGATTTGGTTATTGCGAGGGGCTTTGCCTTTGCATTGGCCGATGGTTTTTGGGCTACTGGGTTTGCTTGTGGCGGCGATGTTCGCGATGGTTTTTGCGGAAAAAACGACGGCCGCGCGTGGGGTGGCGAAGAAATATACGGCGCAGATCGTTTTGATGGCGGGGGCTCTGGTTTTTGGGGTGCCATTTCTTTGGTTGCTGACGACATCGTTTAAAGAAGAACGTGATCTGGCAAATACGGACGGGATTGTTTGGGTACCTCAGGTTCAGAAAACTTTTGCCTATATGGATCCGGAGATTCCGCTTTATGAATCGACGTTTGATGGGAAGGCGGTGAAGGTTCGGAAGGATTCGGACAAAGATGGGGGCAAGTGGCTGGTTGAGGTTGAACGGCCTTACGGTTTGCGAGGGCGGCGGTATGAGGTTTCGGCGGGTTCATTAAAAGAGATTCCGCGTGAGCTTAAGATTTGGTCGGGGGAAGTTAATGGGAAGGCTTATACGGGTTTTGCGGCGAAGGAGAACGAAGATGGTTCTCGTTTGATTGAGGTGATGACTCCGCCGGATATGAAGGGCCAGCGAGTCAAGGCGGCTAACGAAGAATTAGAGCCGGTGCGCGACCAGGGTTTGCGGTGGGAAAACTATACGGATGCTTTAGAATGGATGCCGCTGGAGACAGGCTTTGGCATGCTTTATTTGTGGAATACCTTGTGGTTGGCGGGGATGAGTGTTTTGGGCACGGTTTTGAGCTGTGCGGTGGTGGCTTATGGGTTTGCGCGTTTGCGGTTTCCCGGTCGTGACCAGTTGTTCTTCTTGATGCTGATGACAATGATGTTGCCGGGGGCGGTGACAACGTTGCCGAAGTTTTTGATCTTTACGGGATTGGGGTGGATGGATTCGCTTCTGCCTCTTTGGGTTCCGACATTTTTTGCGGGGGCGTTTAATGTGTTCTTGTTGCGGCAGTTTTTTGGGACGATCCCGATGGAACTTGAGGAAGCGGCCCGGATTGATGGATGTGGTTACTGGCGGACTTTCTGGCAGATCATGTTGCCGCTGGTCAAGCCGGCTTTGGCGGTGATCGCGATTTGGACGTTTATGGGGGCATGGAACGACTTTATGGGTCCGCTGATCTATGTGAACTCGCCTTCTAAGATGCCGATTAGTTATGCGCTGGCTTTGTTTGCTAGCGATCGGGGGACGGATCAGGCGTTGATGATGGCGTTTGCGACGATGTCAACGGTGCCGGTTTTGCTGTTGTTCTTCTTTGCGCAGAAGTACTTTATCGAGGGTGTTTCGCTGAGTGGGTTAGGGGGTCGTTGATCCGTTCCAACCAGCTTTTGTCCAGTAATAGGAAGGATTATTGGCGGATTTCGAAAGAAGGAAATTAGCTAAAGACATAAAATTAAATGGTGCCGTAACTGCTTAGGTTCGGCACCATTTAGTTTTACTAACGAAAAGTTTAGTTAACGGTGCCTTCAGGGAACCAGAGTTTGAGTTCACCACCGGCGGCTTCAGGATCGCTTGAGGAGTGGACGAGGTTATCTTCGATCGTTAGGGCCATATCGCCGCGGACGGTGCCGGGTTCGGCTTCGACGGGATTGGTTGCGCCCATCATCATTCGGATGGCTTTGGTGGCGTTGGGGCCGGTGACAGCGAGAGCGACGACTGGGCCGCTGCAGAGGTAGTTGACAACATCGTTGAAGAAGGGTCGCTCTTTGTGCTCGGCGTAGTGGGCTTCGACGGTTTCGCGGGGAGCATTAAGAAGCTTGAGGCCAGTGATTTTAAGGCCGCGAAGTTCGATGCGGCGGATGATTTCGCCATTGAGGCTACGAGCGACTCCGCCCGGCTTGATGAGAACCAATGTTGTTTCCATAATTTGGGTGAGGTTACCGGTTGAAATGGGATTGGTCGGGGCCTTAATACCGGTCGGCTGCAACCTCAAGGTTAACGGTGAGTAAAGTATCACTACTTTGGCGGTCGTTACTCTTGAATCGTTGACTGTTGCTTATGGGCGTTTTGTTGCGCTCAGGGATTTTTCTGTGGCGGTTCCAGAGGGTTGTGTTGGGCTTTTGGGGCCGAATGGAGCAGGGAAAACCACGATGCTCAAAACGATGCTGGGATTTATCAAACCAGCGGGGGGGCGGGGTGATGTTTTGGGATTGGAAAGTGGTCGGGATGGGAATGGGATCAGGCAAGTTGTGGGTTATATGCCAGAGCAGGATTGCCACATTCCGGGGATGAATGCGGTTCAGTTTGTGGCTTATGCGGGGGAACTTGCGGGGATGGCGCGGAACCATGCTCTGCAGCGCGCGCATGAGGTTTTGGAATATACAGGCTTGGGAGAAGCACGGTACCGAGCGGTTGAGACCTATTCAACGGGGATGAAGCAGCGGATTAAGTTAGCCCAGGCTTTGGTGCATGGGCCTAAACTGCTTTTGTTGGACGAGCCGACGAATGGACTTGATCCGAGAGGGCGGCAGGAAATGTTGGCTTTGGTGCGGGATATTAGTGCGAATAAAGGTGTAAATGTTTTGGTTTGTTCGCACTTGTTGCCGGATATTGAACGTACTTGCGATTCGGTCGTTGTGATTTCGCAGGGGCAAATGAAACTTCAGGGGGGAATTCAGGAGTTGCGCGGTTTGTCTTCGAAGGCGATTGATGTGGAACTGAGGGAATCGAGTGGCCACTTTTTGCAAGCGGCGGCGGCGAAAGGGTTTGAATTGGTATCGGCGAAAGGGAATTGGTATCGGCTGCATGCAACCGATGAGGGGGATGATTTGAGTCAACGCGTTTTTGCGGCAGCGGCAGAATCGGGAGTTCAAGTGCGGGGATTAAAGCCAGGGGCAAGAAGTTTGGAAGAAGCATTTATGGAGGCGATTGATGGCAACAGGTAGTCCGATTGCAGATTTGAGCTATAGGAATATTTCTGAGATTCCTTTGCGCAAAGGAAAGACTTGGTGGGTGATTGCGAAGAACCATATCCAACGGATTCTTAAGGTTCGCTCGTTTTGGATCATGACGATTTTATCTGGTGGTCATTACTTGATCATGATGATCGCAACCTATTTTATGGAGAGTCTGCTAGGTGGCACCCAAAACACGCAAATGGCAGAAGGGTTTTTTAAGCAAATTGTATGGAAAGATCAGTTTTTAAGTGGTTACCAGTTTGGTCACTTTTTGTTGATGGCGATTTTGCTTTTGGTCGGGGCAGGAAGTATTGCGAATGACAATAGTTCGAAAGCGCTTTTGGTTTATTTTAGTAAGCCTTGTTCCAAGTGGGATTATCTGATTGGCAAGTTTGTTGGGATTTTTCTTTTGATTTTGCTGGCGATTATGATTCCGGCGTTGTTCTTTATGTTTTATGGCGCGATGAATTTTAGAGATCATGGATTTTTGACGGATGACCCGTGGATGATTCCCCGGGTGATTTCGGGCTTTGTCTTGGTAGCCGCCTATCAATCTTCGATTATTTTGGGGGTTAGTTCGTTGTTCAATCAAGGTCGGATTGCGGGGGCAACCTACGCAGGGGTTTATGTTTTGACGGGGATTTTCTCAGGCATGGCGAAGATGATTGCTCAGTCGAACGACGTTGCAGCGGGGGTTCAGAAATTGCTTGATAGGATTCATTACTTTTCGCTTTATGGGGGAGCGGAAGGGATTCTCAAAACTGTGCTCCATACAGATGGGAGCGTGTTTATTCGGGATCGAGGTAATTCGGCTGAGAGTATTGTTCCGAGGCCAGAGCTATGGTTAGTTCTGTTGGTGACAGTTATCCCGGTGGTGGTTTGCTGGTTTATTGCTTATAAGAAAGTCCGGGCAGTGGAGGTTGTTTCGTGATTGAGTTGAATCATACAAGCAAGTGGTATGGCGATGTTATAGGCTTGAATGACGTTAACTGCATGATTGGTTCAGGTGTAACGGCGCTTCTTGGACAAAACGGAGCGGGCAAGTCGACTTTGATGAAGCTGATTACGGGTCAGATTCGACCAACGACAGGGGAAGTGAAAGTTTTTGGTCAAGATCCGTTTGCTAATCCGGCGGTGTTTGAAAAATTGGGGTTATGTCCTGACATCGACAGCTTTCCCGAGCATTTGAGTGGTCGAGAGTTCGTTTACCGGATGGGGCGGATGATGGGATATGACCATGAGACGGGGGTTAACCGGACGAAGGAGGTTCTGAGCTTGGTGGGGATGGCGGAACGGGCAGAGAAGCCAGTGAAAGGTTATTCGAAGGGGATGCGTCAGCGGATTAAATTGGCGCAGGCGATTTTTCATGATCCTGATTTGCTTTTGCTTGACGAACCTTTGAACGGGCTTGATCCAGTTGGTCGCAGGGAGTTTATGGATGTTTTGCAGGGGCTTGCGAATCGGGGCAAAGCAATTATTGTGAGTAGCCACATTTTGTTTGAAGTGGAGCAGATGACGCGGTCGATTTTGCTTTTGCATCGAGGACGACTCTTAGCTTCGGGGGATGTGAGTGAGATTCGCGATTTGATTGATCGTTATCCGCACAGGATTCGGATTAGAGGTGATCGGGCGCGTGAGATGGCGGCTCGATTTGCGGCTTTGCCTTATGTGGTTTCGGTGACAGTTGATGACCAATTGAGTGAGCTTGAAGTTCAGACGCGGCAAGCGGGAGACTTTTATGGTGTGGTTGGGGAGTTGGCCGGAGAAGGATTTGTGATACACGAAATGGAAAGTCCAGATAACAACTTAGAATCAGTTTATGAATATTTGGTAGGTGCCTCGTGATTGGAGTTGCTTTTGTGGGGGCTCTGCGAGATTTCGTTCGTCCGGGCCGGATTATTACGTGGGGCATTATTGCTTTGGTGGTGGGGATTATCGGCCGCGTTTGGGTTGGATTCCAGTCGGCTCAACCTTTGGCAACTTATGGGATTGTTACGGAGATTTTAGTTTTCCGCGTGATGGCTTTGGCCAGTGCAATTTTTAGTATGCAAGTTTTGGCAGCAGAAATTGAACAAAAGACAGTCGTTTATTTGCTGACTCGGTCAATTGATCGGCCTTCTTTGTTGGCTGGGCGTTCGCTTGCGAGTTTTGTTGCCGTGCTTGGTGCGAGTTTAGCGACTTGGTTTGCGGCAGGGATTGGGGTTTTGGGGCCGCGTGCGTTTCAGACCGGGGCGTTCTGGTGGGATGCGGTTGTGATCTTGCTAGGGGTATTGACTTATGGCTGTTTGTTTATCTTAGTGAGCTTAATCTTAAACAAAGCAATGATTTATTGTCTGTTGTTTGCTTTTGGCTGGGAGACTTTTGTGCCGAATATGCCGGGTGATCTTTATTACCTTTCGATTTACACTTACTTGAAATCAATTTGCAATCATGCCGTGGTTGAGAATAAGAGTAAGGATGTGGTGGAAGCGGTGCAGCAGGCAATGGCGATGCCGGAAGTTTCTGCGGGTGTGAGCTGGGCGGTTTTGGCAGGGATGCTGGTTGTGTTTTCTTGGTTAGGCATTGCTTGGTTTAGCCGGAGTGAATATACACCTCGGGAAGATTCAGAGTAATTTGGAAGGTTTTCTTTTGGGGCCACGGAAGGTGTCGAACTCTTCGTTGTCGCCTTTTCCTTCGCTGAAAAGCTGTGTTTTGTGGAAGGCAATACGCTCTCCGGCGGTGTCTTTTGCTTTTTCGATAGAGCCAAGATAAACGGAGTTTTTGCCGAATTTATTGTTGACGGAGTCGACGACGTGGCCGAGCTTAGCGAAATCCTTGGTGGATTCAAAGAGTGATGGGGTTGTTTGTGGTCCAGTATTGAGGCCAGAGAAGGTGATTCCGACTTGAGTGGGTTGGGAAAAATCGCGTGTTGCCCAGAGTCGATCAATAGTTTTTGTTAGTGATATTGCATCTTGGGTGGGGGCAATTCCGGCGTGATCGTGCCAGGAACGGATTCGACCTGCGACATAGATATTGACGTGGCTTGCCCAAAGCTGGTTTTTTCGGAGGCGCGCACAGGCTTTATGGGTGAGGCGAAGGAGGACAGCGCGGCAATCTTTGTCATTTCTAAATTCGGGGGCAAGAACGTTGGAGTGACCCAGTGATTGACCTTCCTTGACTTGAAAATCGATGTCGTAACCACGGAGAAGGTAATACCAACGTTCACCCATAATGCTTCCGAAGACTCGGTTGAGTTGTTGGGGGTCGAGATCGATCAGGTCATCGCTGGTGAATATTCCGACGGCATTGAGGCGAGCTTTCATGCGGCGGTTGATGCCGGTGAATGTAGTGAGATCAAGGTTTCGGAGTCGGTCGGGTAGCTCGTGAGGGTGAATTAAAATGAGACCATCAGGTTTTTGGAATTTAGTGGCGAGTTTGGCTAACCAGGGGTTGGGAGCGATACCTACACTGCAAGACATATTGGGAGCGACATGATCCCGAATTGCTTGTTTGATCTGATGGGCAAGCTGGATTGCTTGTTCTGGTTCCCGTTCGTTGCCTAGCAGGCGGAAGCGCATTTCATCGATGCTGCAGACTTTATCTACGGGGAGGACAGTTTCGGCGGCATCAATAATGGCATCGTGGCACTGCTTGTACACTCCGTGAGGGCTAGTAGAGAAAATGATGTCGGGGCAAAGCCGCTTGGCTTCGCCCACTTTTGTTCCAGTTTTGATACCGAATGCTTTGGCTTCGTACGAAGCAGCGATGATGGTTGAGCCATCAATTTCACTAGAACCGACAGCGACTGGTTTGCCGATGAGTTCTGGATGTATGGCTTGCTCAACGCTGGCGAAGTATGAATTGAGGTCAAGGAACAGCCAGCGGAGGCAATTTTCACGATGTAAAGGTAGATTCATGTCTACTATAATTTATTATACGGGAGAATTGAGTGGTTTGTGAATAGGCCCGGCGGTTCTTTTTGTTGGGTTGGGGCGTAAAGTGATTGAGTTATGGACATTGTTCCGCCGCCTGATGCTGTAGAGCCCACGCCTGCTAGGCAGTGGTGGACATGGGTTTTGTTTGGATGTTTGGCGGCGTTTTTTGTGGCGTCGAACTTGTATACGATTTTTGCGCCGGGAACGGAGGAGGAAGTGGATGTGATTTCTGCTGAAAGAATGGCGGCTCCCGTGGCGTTGAAGCAGTTCGTGATTTTTGACAAACTTTCGAAAAAGGAAGGTTGGGAGTCTCTTGGAAGTATTAAAAAAACGGTAATTGACCCGGCAATCGAAGGGTTTGAAGAGAAGCTGGATCAATCGGAAGAGGCAGCGGCCTGGATTCTGGCTTTAGAAACAGTGAAAGGTGCAGTTGAGCTCGGAAGAGAAGTGGAGCGATATTGGTTTAGCTTATGAAGGGGAGCTTAAAGATAGTAAGGCTATTCAGGGTGATGATGTTCCGGAATTGGTAGCGCGGTGGAAGGTTGAGAATCCGGATAAGAAACAGATTCCGGTGGAACTGCTAGGAATTGAAGCGAATCCCATCTTTTTCTTTGGGTTCTTGTTTTGGATGATGTTTATATTTGTTGGAGGGTTCGGTGCCCTGGTTGTCTATGTGGCAATGAAGTTAGGAGGATTGCTTGCGGCAAAGGGGTATCAGGAAGGGATTTCGTTGGCAGGGTTTGATGCACGCGGTGGGCGAATGTCGTTTTACTTTGCAACTTTCTTGGGAATTTCCCTGGTTGCGGGGGTGCTTGGTTCAGTCAACAAAAACTTAGATATTGTTGTTCTGAATGCGGGTGTCTTTGTGATTTTGATTTGTTTAACCCCGGTTTTTGCGACGGCGCCTTTCTTTGGTGATCGGATCAAGTGGGGGCAAATTATTGGGGATCGGACTGAGATTTGGAAAAAGCTCGCTTGGGGTTTTGGAGGGTATATGGCGAACTTTCCGCTGGCGATGGGGGCAACTTTAGTTGTTTCTCCGCTGGCCAAATATTTGCCACCGCCGAGTCATGAATTGATTGAGATGTTGAGTGGGAGCGGGCCGCTTTCGGCCTTGTTGCTGTTCTTTA
>JAPUDU010000053.1:0-6984 GCA_027492935.1 Fimbriimonadaceae bacterium | reverse complement strand
GGCGCCATTGATTGAAGAGCCGATGTTTCGTGGTGTGCTATGTCCGGCACTGCAACGAGTTTGCAAGTCTCCGACTGCGGCCATCGTTTTAACGGGAGCGATTTTTGCTGTGATTCATCCGCAAGGGCCATTGCTTTGGCCGGCTTTGGCATGCATTGGAATGACGGCGGCGGTTTTGACACGTCAGACGGGGTCTTTGATCCCGGCTATCCTGATGCACTTCTTGCACAACGCGACGGTGTACGGTTTGAACGTAGTAATTAGATGATGGGTCGAATTTATTTGGATAATGCGGCGACTACGCCGATGCTTTCTGAAGTGACCAAAGCGATGGAGCCTTGGCTCGTTGGGGGGTTTGGTAACCCGAGTTCTTTGCATACTGAGGGTCGGGCGGCGAAGGATGCGATTGATCAATCGCGAGAGACTTTTTCGGACTTGCTTGGTTGTTTGTTTGGGGAGATTATTTTTACTTCGAGTGGGACAGAAGCGGCGAATTTGGCAGTCATTGGAGGAGCGCTTTCGGCAAGAGATCAGAACGGGAGTTGGGAAGTGATTCTTGGGGCCTCTGAGCATCATTGTGTGCTTTATACGCAGTCATTTTTGGAATTGCTTGGGTTTAAGGTTTTGATTGCGCCGGTTGATCGCCAGGCGCGGGTGGATATTGAATGGTTGCGGAAGAATGTTCGGGGGCAGACGGCACTTGTGAGTGTGATGCACGCGAATAATGAGTTGGGAACGCTTAATGACGATGTTGAGATCGGGGCGTTTTGCCGAAAGCATTCGGCGTTCTTTCATGTGGATGCGGTGCAGACTTTTCCGGGGGATTGGCGGGTTGATGATTTTGAAGCGGATTTGGTGACGCTGAGCGCGCACAAATTTTATGGCCCGAAAGGCGTTGGGTTGCTTTATGCGCGGGCAGGAGTGAAACCGAAGGCGTTGATGCTTGGGGGCGGTCAGGAACGCGAAGTCCGGGCGGGAACGGAGAATGTAGCGGGGATTGTTGGGGCAGGGGTGGCGGCGCGAGAGATTTCGGAAGATGTGGATTGGAAAGACCGCGTCGAGGATCTTCGGGATGCATTTGAGAGTGGTTTGAGTGAAGGGTTTGTGGCTACGGTTACGGACGCTCGGCGTTTGCCGGGGCATTGCCATGTTCGGTATCCCGGGGTTGATGCGGAAACGGCATTGATTCGACTTGATCGAGAGGGTATTGCGGCGAGCAGTGGAGCGGCTTGTAGTAGTGGAAGCTTGGAACCATCCCACGTTTTGTTAGCTTGTGGTTATTCGGAAGTTGAAGCCAAAGAGGGTTTGCGATTTACTTTTGGACGAGAGAATACGAACGAAGAAGTTTTAAGAGCGGTGGAAATTGTAAATCGCGTTTGTGAAGATATTTCACGCCGGCGGAACAGTTAAGCAAGTTTGTCAGGATGGAAGGACTGTCGGTAGTTTAATGTACTTGTCGGCCCGTTTGGACGTCTCGATATTATCTGACTATTGAATCAGAAGGGTAATTAACGCATGACCTTAGCAACATTAGCGATCAGCGCAGTTTTAGGATTGAACGCCGCACCGGAATTAACAAAAACCAAAATAATTGACGCCACACTTTTTAAGAATGGAACGGCAGTAGCAGTTCATCAAGTGACGATTCCAGCGAGTGGTGAGGTTTACATTGAAGAACCACCGATTGCCGCTTTAGGAACGCTTTGGGTTTATGGCAACCAGGGAGCGCAGATCACCAGCGTCGTGATGACGACGGTTCGTTCGGAGACGGATATGACTGTCATGGCGAATTCAGTCGCTGAAGCTCTTGCGTTGAACAAAGGCAAAACCATGAGTATTCGTTGGTATGACCAGCGGGAATGGAAAGACATTACGGGCAAAGTGCTTGAAGTCAGCACTCAGTTAGCAATTATTGAGCCTGAAGGTACGACGGAAAAGCTTTTTGTTCAGTTGTCTTCGATTAGTAGTTTTAAGGGTAGTTCGGATTTGACTTGGACTCGTGTCGTCAAGATTGCGAATGAAATTCCGGCTTTGCGCGTTACGGGGAAAGCAGGTACGAAAGTGAATATTATGGGCTTGCAGTCCGGTATGAACTGGGTTCCAGCTTATCAGATTGATATGTCTGATGCCAAGAAACTGAAAATCGTTGCTAAGGCAACAGTGGTAAATGATTTGGGTGATTTAGATGGCGTTCAGGCGCGGCTTGTGACAGGATTCCCCAACTTCTCTAATCTTGGAATGTGGGATCCGCTGACTTATGTTGCACGGATGATGGCTACAGGCGGTAGTGGAGGATTTGGTGGGGCAGCCGCGGCACCGATGCAAAATGCTGCCGGTATGCGCAGAGAGTCTTCGTCGGATATGGCGTTTGAGAGCTTTGTGCCGAATACTGGTGAGGGTTTTGCGGGTGAGGATTTGTTCTTTACTCCGCTTGAGAATGTGAAGTTGAAGCAGGGCGAACGTGGGTATTACGTTTTGTTCCAAACGGAATCGGCTTACAACCATTTGTACACTTTGGACTTGCCTGCAAGTTCGGCTCAGGGTGGCAGCCGGGACTACATTCCTTCTGAGTTGCCGGTTTGGCATGAGGTCGAGTTTGATAACTTGATGAAGCAACCTTGGACTACGGGTACGGCTTTGATAATGCAAAACGGGCAAATGCTCGGGATGGATGAGCTGAAATACACGACTCCGGGAACGAAGGCTTATTTGAAGATTTCGAAGGCTTTGGACATTGCGGCTTCAATGACAGAGGAGGAAGTTTCTCGTGAGCGTGGTGCGTTGAAGAATCAATACAACCAGATTACGCATGATCTTGTGACGGTGAAAGGGAAGCTTGAGCTAACCAATTATAAAGGTTTAGATGTGACGATGAAGATTTCGAAGATGCTGGAAGGTGAGGTTCTTTCGGCGGAGGGATCGGAAAAGACATTTAAATCTGCCAAGCGATTGAATCAGGTGAATCCTAATTCGGTGATTGAGTGGCGCCCGACAATGAAGAAAGGCGAGAAGCGGACGTTTGAATACACGTACAAAGTGTATGTGAATGCGAACTAACTCGGCATCAAAAAATCCCCTTGGTTAATTCCAAGGGGATTTTTTGCTTTCCAGGTACCTGGAAATGGCGGGCGAGTGGCTTTAATTAGTCTTTGTAACCAGGAAGTCGGCGACCTTTGTAGTAACCGTCCAGGGATGCATTGTGCCGTACGTGGAGAGCTTCTCCATTTACATTCTTGGTTTCGCTCAGTTCGGGAAGTGAAGTCTTCCAGTGAGTTCGTCGCTTTGCACCGCGTGCGTGGCTATGTTTGCGTTTTGGGTTTGCCATTTCGTTAAATCCTTATTTCTTTTCTCGGTGAAGAGTGACTTTGCGGAGGTTGGAGTTGAATTTGGAAAGTTCCAACTTGTCCGGAGTGTTTTGTTTATTTTTTGTAGTCACCACGAAGTGCTTGTTGTCTTCTGTACAAACAAGCCGGATGATTTCTCGCTTTTCGCCTTTCTTTTTCGCCATGGAAAGCCTCCGGGCAGGGCATATTGCCTTTGCGCCGAAGGGCTATTATGATTGGACCTTTAGTAATGGTTCAAGGACCCTGCAGAATTAGCGGTCCTTCGGCTTGTATAATCGGCTTTGATTGGTGCGCCCGGGTGGCGGAATGGTAGACGCAGCGGACTTAAAATCCGTTGACCTTTGGTCGTGAGGGTTCGAGTCCCTCCCTGGGCACCAACCTTTGCAGCTTTGGTAGTGATTTTTTTCCCGTGATGCTGTAGAGTTTTGTATGGAACCGAAGTTTGAGCAAGAAGCGCAACAATATCTGTTAGCTCATTATCAGGCATATGAAAAGCTGGGTCGCTTAATGATGCAGTTTATGGCCTGGAAGTTTTTGGATCATTTTGATCAGGGTTCCTTGCCGATCTTGCAGAATGCCGAGTACCGGGTTAAAAGTTTTAAGAGCATAAGATTGAATGTGGAAGCTGGCACCTACGACAGACTCAAAGTTATTCAGTTGAATTCGGAGACGGAGAAGTATGAATGGGTTCCATTGTCCGAAGCGGCGCAAATTCCTGATCTTGTCGGCGCACGCATCATTGCTTACTTTGAAGATGATTTGTATGAGTTTGTGACAAGTGAACGGATTTTTGAGTTGTTTGGATCAACGGCTCAGGCTACGCTTGAGCTTTTTGGAGGAATAGGTAGTGGGATTAAAAGTGAAGGTTATAAATCGTGGCACTTTGAGGCGGTGGCAGGAGAAGAGTGCTTGTTCTGGTCATCGTTGCGGGACTATGATCGCAAGGCACTCTACGGCCTTAAATGTGAAAATCAGATTCGGACCGTTATTCAGCATGCCTTTGGTGAGACGAATCATGAATTGAACTACAAATATAAGCTTTACACAAAGAGTGAGTTGCCAGATGATGTGCAAGAGAGTTGGCGGTCTGCAGGTGAAACATTACAGAATGTAGATACTGTCATTCTTGATCTAAAGTCCGCATGGGGCAAGCATGATTCATTTAAGGCAAAGAAAATGGAGCATAAACCTACTTACAAGCCGCCGGTCTACGATTCGAGCAGTTGGAATTGGAGTGGATTTAAGTTCCATTACAAGGTTTTGTATCTTCATGAAGTAGGGGCGACATTGCCGAATGTTCTTGTCTTTGACAATCTGTTTAACATTAATGAGAAGATGGAAGCCATAGGTGGTGAAGGTAACTACAAAAATAGGATGTGGAAGCATCTTGAACAGACGAAACCGGAAGAAATCAGCAAGGTTGATTATGATTCGATGGTTCCGCGAGTTTGCGGGTGGGATGAATCGACGAAATCTATTACCGTTCAGCCGGCTTTTTATAGTGATCAAGCCGTTTCAAACCATCAATGGGCTTTAGATGAAAAGGTTTTTGGAATCGATAAGAAGCTGCGAGAGATTGCGTTGGATGACGATGGGCAATTTTTGACTTTCGATCAAAGTCCATTATCTAACACACTTGGGGCTGCGATTGTTATGCGCACTCGCGATGGCAAGTGGGTTTTGAGCCATCGTGGTGCTGGCGTTGCCTTTGACGCGGGCAAGCTTGGCTTAAGTGCTTCAGGTGCAGTTGAATGGAATGAACTTGGTCAGTGGGGTGAGAAGAGTTTTGAAGACTGGTTTGGTGGGGGAATCATCCGCGAACTTGGCGAAGAACTTGGAGTCGACACCCTGGCCGACGATATTAGAAGTTCCATTTGGAATCGGCTAGTATTTTTGGGATTTGCAAGGGAGCAAGCCAGAGCGGGTAAGCCCCAGTTATTCTTTTTTATCGATGAGACAGAGCGCGACTTTGATGACCTTAAAGAGATGTGGCGTATCTATGCTGACAATGTTGTTAAGAAGCAAGGGCAGCTTCCGGAATTTAAGGACATTTGTGGGGCAACGACCGAGCAGGTGCTTGCGATTGTTAGCGGCGATCAAGATCGAGTTATCAATGCATTGGTTGAACTTGGGATCGGTGACAATGTGAGCGAAGAAACTCGGCTTAACCTTGCACTGGCTGTTCGTTATCTAGGTCTTGACCCTCGATAACCATTGCATGGGCGGTTAAGGCTTCAGCGTTGAGCTGTTGCGTAGTGCCCGGCGATATCTCGGACTCCGTTTTGGCTTTTCGTTTTTGGCTACCAAATGATGGATAGATCACTTTGTTGAATCTCTTCGTGATGTCATCACGCTGAAGTTTGTGAACGAACTTGAATAGGGGAGGTGACGTTGATCTTGAAATTTGATACTCTTCCCACAGTCTGAGCACGTCTAATCGCCGTGCAAGTAGATCAATATCGTTCCCTATCCAGTGATGATCTTCATCGAGCATTTCTTTAGCATCTTTATAAATCTGGTTACTGGTGGTCATGAAACTCTGATAGTTATTTCTGAGTTTTAAGATATTCAGGGCGTATAAGGCGCCGAGGATAATGATTCCCCACTTCACCACAATTACAGAGCTTGTTTGAATAGTGGTTGTGGCGGCAAAAACGGCTCCGAGAGAGACGAGAGTACAGAGGAAATACATAAGGCAGTTGTATGTTTTGAAGAGCCACTCCGCATGTGAGGCACTGAAATATGAGCTTTCAGCTAACATTTCGAGTGCTTTTTCATCTCCAGGCGCGAGGTTTGAACGGTACCAAACGCGCTCGAATTCATTGTCAACGAATTTGAGATCCGATTTGAGGAAATGAGGCAACCATCTTCCGATTTTTGTTTTGTCAAGTCGCCAAAGGAATCCGACCAGGTGACCGGTAAGGGTTGACTCAGCTTTTGCGGCGAGATGTTCATCGAACTCACGACCATAAGCTTCAAAGAATTCAGCTTCTCTTTTGAGCCCTTCGCTAAGATCGCGCCATGAATCTCCGAGTTTTATGACGGCTGTGCCGAATAGTCCGGCAAGAAATATGAGTACGCCTACAATAGGGGGAGCAGATTCGCCCATTGTTGCAGCGATGACAAATGAAGCAATAACAACGATCAGTTTTATCCAGAAGTCGACTCCCCAAAAAAATTTCCAAGCATCTTTAAGTGCAGCCGCAACTTTGCGGGGATGAAGCCTTTCGCCTAACTTATCTAAGGGATCATCTGGACGATATGTAGGGGTAGACATAATTTGAAACTATATCATGAAAGAGAAAATTTATTGATAGGGGTTGTAGAATTTTGTGAGGCATGTAGCAAACTCTTTTACAGAGTCGCTTGATGAATTACCTTGCCGAAAATTTTGTATCCGTTTTGGAGGAGCGGCAAGCTGGTTCGAATAGTATGGCTACGCTTTTTGCCGTAGCGAAAGAGTTTCAGAAGATGCCGCTGGATCAAGTTTCTTTATTGCTTGATTACGATGAGTATAAGCCTCGGTTGGGGGCGGTTTGTATTATGGATTTTCAGGCGAGGAGTAAGAAGATCATGGAAGATGAACGACGGGCGTTGTACGAGTTGTACATGAGCCGTCATGATCGGATTGATACATGGG
>JAPUDU010000052.1 GCA_027492935.1 Fimbriimonadaceae bacterium | reverse complement strand
TTCCCTAGCCTATCTGGCCACTAAATTAAACACAGATGATCCTCAAAATATTCTTCTAACCCAATGCCCGCAGCATTAACGACCCGATACAAATCCGCATGAACAACAGGCACCTTGGTCGGATAAACCTGCATCAAGTTAAAAGTCGGGGATCTCACCACCCCTTCCCAACCAAGTCCCTCCATCACTCCTCGAATCAGAGTGGTTTTCCCTGCACCTAAATCGCCAGAAAGTAAAACCGTATCTCCGACCCCCCAAAGAGCGGAAAGCTCTTGCCCAAATAAAAGCATCTCAGACTCCGACTCAATAAATCGCTCAACCATCCGGTCAAAGTCTAGCTCAAAATTAAAAAAAGACTGCCCGGGTGGAGTATCCCGGGCGGTCTTTTCACGTTATAAGGAGTTTCGTATTTCACTGCATTATTATCCTCTCAGCAAGCTCAATACACCCTGTGGTGCTTGATTCGCTTGAGCAAGGACGCTCAAGCCGCTTTGCTGGAGAATTTGCAGCTTCGTGTACATTGTCATTTCATCAGCAACGTCTACGTCTCGGATTGATGATTCTGTAGCACTGAGGTTTTCTTTAGCAATTCCAAGTGATCGGACGTTACTTTCAAGAACGTTTCGCATGAATGAACCAATGTCACCGCGCTTTTTGCTCAAGTCGCTGATCGCTGTTTCCATTCGAGTGATTGCCGTGGTGACACCATTTGCAGTGGTCAAATCAAGGCCATCAATGTTCAAAGCGGAGCTCAAGAAGCTACCGATACTCAAGGTTGCTCGTTGACCGGCATTGCCGCCAGTTTGGAATTGTGCTGAACCGACTTGGACATATCCCGCATTCAAGTTGTTAGCAACACCTGCTGAACTTTGAAGGGTAACGACGTTCCCATCGGTATCAGCAAGGGTCAAGCCATCGTTGCCAAATTGGCCACCGGTCATTGCAACTGTTTGACCACCAACGGTGATGCTAGCCGCAGCGTTGACGCCCTTTGTTACATAACCCGGAACAACTGCAGCGCCTGTGTCAATCAATCCAGCAGCACTTTGAAGAACCCCACTATCGGAGACAACAAAGTCACCCTTCGTACCAAATGTCGTGCTTGTGAGCTTAATTGAACCTGCACCGCCAGAATAAACCGCTTCAGCGACAACTCCAGTCTGGCTACTTCGTTCGTTGATTCGAGCGACAACATCACCCCATGTATCTGTAGCTGCAACTTGAATCGTTGAGCCGTTTACAGAGAATTGTCCTGCAGCTGTACCAACGGCTGTCGACAAGTAGGCGGGGATACTCGCAGCTGTTACTGCTCGTGTTGTCGTTGCAGTTGCTTTTACAGCTGCAGTTGTGACGTTAACATCAATCGGGCCGTTCGTGGTTACTGATTGACCGTTGAACACACCACTAAAATTGATGCTCTTAATAGTCGCCAAGTTGACAACGCTAGCGTTGACCCCGCTGGAGCCATCAAGCAGTCGCTTTTGGCCAAATTGAGTTTCGGTTGCAATTCGGTTAATAGAATTGACCATCAAGTTCCACTGATTTTGGTTCGCTTGAATTTGGTTTGCGTCTAGAACAGCCGTGTTACCACTGGCAACTGCAAGTTGGCGACCTTCTCGAAGCAATCGAGCAATTTCGTCGAGTGCGCCTTCAGCGGTCTTTGCATAGTTGATAGCATCTTGGTTGTTTTGGATTGCTTGATCAACGCCAGAAATTTGTGCGCGGAAGTTTTCGCTGCGAATCAAGCCGGATGGATCATCTGCTGCACTGTTGATGCGCATACCAGTTGAGAGTCGGTTGATCGACTGATTAAATCGTTGGCTGTTAATGCCGAGGTTTCGAAGCGCGCCCATGGCGGCAATGTTTGAGTTGATGCGAAAAGACATTCTTGTTTCCTCCGTGAATCCCACCGATCCGGGCACCACTCCATAGGTTTCCGTTTTTGTGATCTGTGGGGATCAACACAAGTCTTGTTCCCTGTTAGAATTACTGTTACACCTAGTATAATTACCAGTATTAAGTATTTTCACCAGTATTTTTTAAACCAAGTAATTACGCTTGGGGATTCCCAGGTTCTCAGACCTCAATCCTAAGCGCATTTCAATACATTCCTGTACTTCCTGAAATGGAACATTCTCTAATGGCAAACGGACATCTGGCTGTGTAATCAACCCCCATTCATACAGAACTCCTTTATTAACTGCGGGTTGGGGCCCTTTACGAATTGCCGTAATCACTGGGAGGATCACTTCAAATGCGGCGCTTGTATTCTCACTTTCTTCTCCAAAGCGATCAACAATTCGGAAAAGCCATTGAGGAATTAAATTTGCTGCCCCACTAATAGTGCCCTGCCAGCCAGCGACCAATGCATCAAGCAGCAAAGTTTCGTCGCCAACCAACAAACTTGCCTCAGGAGCCGCAGCACGAAACATCTTCAGATTGCTAGGCTCACCACTACTGTCCTTAAATCCAACAATATTAGGGTGCATGGTCAAAGCAGAAACAACCTCCAGCGAAAAAGTAAAGCCTGTGAATTTTGGAAAATTATATGCAATTACCGGAACAGGACTCGCCGAAGCAATTGCCTGAAACCACTCGATGATGCCTTTTTCCGTTGCATTTCGGAAATACCCTGGGGCCATAACCAATATTCCTGATGCACCGACCTTTCCAGCTTGTTCGGATAACCAGATTGCTTCATACAAACTAGGCGTCGAAATCCCGAGAATCACATCCAATCCTTCCGCTAAGGGAATCGCCCTTTTCACGAGATCACGTTTTTCAACTGCGCTTAAGCTTGGGCCTTCCCCATTTGTCCCTGCAACGACAACCCCTGAACATCCGCAAGCCCGAAAATATGCCATCAACCGAGCCAAACTGACATAGTCAATCTCACCTTGACTATCAAATGGAGTAACGCAGGCTGGCATAACGCCATGAAAATGCACGAAAGTAGTTTAGCCAAAATAGTACTAAAAACAGTTTTCTGATACAATACAGACCGCACATGAGTGACGACCCAGTTCCGTTATGGAATAGATACAGATTCTGCCTCATGGCTAAACGGCCATGAATGATTTGATAACCGCATTCATTGGATTGCTACTTGTCCTCTTTGCCGGGTTTTTCGTAGCTGCTGAATACGCCATTGTTTCTAGTCGCCTCAGCCGACTCGAGTCCGCGGCAAAAAAAGGGAGTCCTTTCGATAAGCTCGCCTTACTGCTCGTCAAAGATCAAAGCAGCAGCGTAGCCGCAATCCAAGTTTGGATTACTATCCTGGGGATTGGGATTGGTGCGCTCCTAGAAGAATGGCTAACTGGCATGCTTGCCAAGCCACTTCAAGCTCTTCCGCCATTCGCTGTCACCATCGTTTCCCTGATCATCATCACATTCCCAATGGTCATTTTGGGTGAACTTGTACCTAAGTATCTTGCTCTCCAATATCCCGAAGCTTTTCTCCGTGCCGCCGCAGGGCCAATCCGGGTTCTCACTCTAGCCATCAAGCCAATTTCTTGGCTCCTTCAAAAAGCCGGCGAGTTCATCCTCAAATTACTCCGGATTCCAGTTGGCGAAGAAGGCGCTGCTATTTCCCGTGAAGAACTTCACTTCTTTATCAAAGCAGGTGAAGAGTCCGGTGGTCTTCATGAAGATCATGCGGACTTCATATCTAAAGCCCTCCGTCTTGACGAGCTTGATGCCGAAGACGCCATGCTCCACCGCCTTGATATAAAGTGGCTTGACGCAAACCTAACGCGTGATCAAGTTCTAGAACAAATCAAGCACATTCCGAATAGCAGAATCCCCGTCTGTGAAGGAGATATTGATGACATTGTTGGAATTGCATATCTTCACGACATTGCAATCAATCTCGACAACCCCAACTTTGATCTTCGAGAAATCGCCCGATCAACGGTCTATGTTCCAGAAAGCCTTACTCTCAATCGCCTGGTCGAAATCATGCGAGAAACCAAATCACAAATCGTCATCGTGCAAGATGAATATGGCGGAACACAAGGGCTCGTCACATTAGAAGATGTCATCGAAGAAGTATTTGGTGATATGGAAGACCGACTGGAAAGCGAAAGACCAGCTATCGAAAGAACAAGCCCAGGTCGCCTCAGTATCCGGCCAGATATTCGTTACGACGAACTCATCGACTTTCTTGAGCTTGATAATGACTCCGATCCAGAGTACACAACCGAAACGTTAGCCGGAATTATTGTCGACAAGATCGACAGAACACCTAAGCTTGGGGACACTGTCGATTTGGAAATCGGCCGCCTACGAGTGGAGCAAGCAGCCAAAACTCGAATCACGCGGATCGGCTTCTATCCAACCGAGCGTATGGAACAATCTGAAGAAGCAGAGTAACCACGCCGTGGGCCAAGTTCGTGTAGGCAGGTACATTCTAATCCACCATGTTGGATCGGAAACTTATTCGCGAAAATCCCGACCTTGTGCGCGCAGGTGCACAACGTAAAGGAATAGAGGCCCCTGTCGACGAATTTCTCCGCATCGATTCAGATTGGCGCACAACCATTCAAGAACTCGAAGTTAAAAAAGCCGAATCCAACCGAATCAGCAAAACCATCGGGCAATTGATGGCCCAAGGCGATCAAGCAGGTGCAGATGCCGCCAAAGCTCAAACAGGCGAGCTGAAAGAAGCGATCAAAGCCCTTGAGCCAAAAGTTAAGGAATTAGAGGATGAACTCCATAACCTTGAACTCAAATTTCCAAACATGCCCCATGATTCCACTCCAGATGGATTAACACCGGAGGAAAATTTAGATGTTAAACAATGGGGATCAAAGCCAGAGGGTTCTTTTAAGCCTCATCAAGAAATAGCAGAGGAGTTAAAACTGATTGACTTCGCCGCCGGAGCAAAAATTAGTGGTTCCGGTTTCGTTGTCTACACCGGTTGGGGAGCAAAGCTAGTCCGTGCCCTCACCAATTTCATGCTTGATTTCCATGTTGATAATAACTCGTATTCAGAAGTCTATCCCCCCGCAGTTGTACTCACGGAAAGCCTTGTTGGTACTGGCAACCTTCCGAAATTTGCCGAAGACCTTTACCAAACCTGCGACGATCTTTGGCTTATCCCTACCGCCGAGGTCCCCGTCACCAATATCCTTCGAGATGAAATTCTTGAGCCCTGGCAGCTTCCTGTCAAGTTTGCCGCATACACTCCCTGCTTTCGACGCGAAGCGGGTGCAGCCGGTCGCGACACCCGCGGAATTCTCCGCATGCACCAATTCGATAAGATTGAGTTGGTCAAATTTGTTCGACCTGAAGAAAGCTACGAGCACCTCGAAGAGCTAGTAACCGATGCCGAAGATATCCTTCAGGCTCTTGGTCTCCACTACCGCTTGTTGTTGCTCTGCGCTGGGGATATGGGCGACAAAGGTTGTAAATGTTACGACCTCGAAGTATGGGCCCCAGGTGAAGATAGATACCTTGAAGTTAGTTCCTGCACCAATTTTGAAGCATTCCAATCGCGAAGGGCAAACGTCAGATTTCGACCCGAGCCAGGTGCAAGCCCAGAATTCGTTCATATCCTAAACGGATCAGGTTTGGCTGTGCCCCGGCTTATGGTCGCTTTGCTAGAAACATACCGGCAACCCGATGGATCGGTACTCATTCCCGAACCTCTCCAACGCTACATGGGTACCGACATCATTCCCGTGCCGCCCTCCGCTTAACCGCGGAGAGCGCCTTTGCCCGGAATCACCACATCCGCCACTGCAAATGCACGGCGGATGTCTTGTAATACAACCTTCACGCGGCTACCAACCAAATCGTGGCCATCAAGAAGCTCAATATAAAAGCCTTTGTCAGTCCAGCCGATGGCCCGAGTAACACCTTGAACGTGCGAGGAGCGCACATTGCACTCAAGAACCTGCGTTCGTCGGAAGCCCATCAACTGCTCATCAAATTCTTCAATCGAACCACCCTTGACTTCAAATTCATCGATTTCAAAATCGAAATTCGCTCGAAGATAAAGCCCGCGGTGCAGTTCGTGCTCAAGTTCTTCAATCGCCTCACCGTCAGCACCGATGAGATTTTCAACCACTGCCGGATGGCACTGAACATAAAATGCATTGCCTGGTTCCGCGACTCGGCGGCGCATCTCACGTTCAATCCACAAACTGATTGTATCAACGCTGGGGATCCGTGCCCGACCTTCACAAGTCGGACAAACAGAAGTAATCAGTTCAGTGACACTTTCGCCCGTTCGTTTTCGCGTAATTTCAATCAAGCCCAGGCTCGAAATCTTTCCAACCCGAGTGCGAGCACGATCACGCTCTAAACTCTTTTGGAAGTGATCCATGAGCTTCTTCTTATCGGCTTCATCTTCCATGTCGATAAAGTCAATAACGATAATTCCACCCATGTCACGTAACCGAAGCTGGCGACACACTTCATCAGCTGCCTCCATATTCGTTTTCAAAATCGTATCGTTCAGACTCTTAGTACCAACTTGCTTACCCGTGTTGATGTCTATAGCCGTCAAGGCTTCCATTTGGTCAATAACAAGGTATCCACCCGCCTTCAGGCGCACGTGGTGTTCCATCAAGTCGTCGAGGTCTTTCTCGATTTTGTAATGGTCAAAAACCGGTTCATCTTTGTCATAAAGGAAAATTTTATCTTTGAGCTTCGGTGCAACCATGCTGGCAACCAGCGACACCTTTTCGTATTCATCCGGATCATCAATCACCAATCGATCAATTTCATCACCAAATACATCGCGGATCGTTCGATAAAGCAAAGTCTGGTCACGGTGAACGACGCACGGCGCTCTGAGCTTTTTAGCCGCTTCAAGAACTTGCTTCCACAATTGTTCCAAGAAGACAATATCTGCCCGGAGTTCTGCCTCCGAACGGCCTTCGCATTCGGTTCGCATAATCAATCCAAATGTTTCAGGCAAAACTTTTTCACCAATTTTGCGAAGTCGTTCTCGTTCTCGTCGATCTTCAACTTTACGACTAACACCAAGGTGACCGCCTTCCGGAACCAAAACAACATAGCGACCCGGCAAACTAATCCGTGTCGTAACCCGTGCCCCTTTTGTTCCTCTCGGCCCCTTAGTGACCTGAACCATCAACTCTTGGCCTGGCTTAATCAGTTCCTTAATTTTGCGCCGGCGTAATTCACTGCGCTTTACGCTGGCGGGGCTTGTATCATCGCCTTCTTCCGGAACGATATCACCAACATAAAGAAAGGCGTTGCGTTCCAGTCCAATATCGACAAAAGCGGCATCCATTCCTGGCAGAACGTTCTGAACAATCCCTTTAAAGATCGAGCCTACAACTCGCTCTTCCCGCTCAACGCGGTATTCCATCAATTTGCCATCTTCAAGCAACGCAATACGAGTTTCGCGATTAGCTGAATTGACAATAATTTCAATTTCGGAAGGGCCACGCGATCGTCCCTGTTTGGGAGCACTACTGCTAGTATTTCGTGCTGGTCGATTAGTTACTGTACGTGGGGAGCGGCTTCGGCTCCGATTACTTTCGTTTCTCAATTTTAAATTCCTTTTAGAGACAATGTCTCGGTTTATTTCCGGGGTCAATCGATTTGGCGGAAGGTTAGTACTTCATCGCGACTTATCGAGCCCGCACCGGCTATCAACAAGGATACCAGTCCATTCTCCAAGAACATCTGCCTAGACCCGGTAAAGTCATAAGCATGCTAGACCCGCGCGTAACTCAACTTGCAGAAATGCTATGCACGCACTCCACCGAACTTGGTCCTGAAGACAACCTCCTGATCCATGCTTCAGATATTCCTGAAGAATGCATTGCTGAGTTGATAAGAGTCGCTCAGTCGACTGGCGCGAACGTAGCTCTACGCCTAGAAAGTGGAGCAACTCGTCGGCAACTTATGCACGGTATGACCGAAGCTAATGCAAATCTGATCGCTAACATCGAATTGCATGAAATGAAGCAAATGACAGCTTACATTGCCCTAAGAGGTTCTCACAATGTCAGCGATATGAGCGATCTACCAGGAGAGACTTCTAAGATGTGGCAGAAGCTATACGCAACACCGGTCATCTTTGGTCAAAGGGTTCCTCATACCAAGTGGGCTGCTCTTCGCTGGCCCAGCCCAAGCATGGCTCAAATGGCCAACATGCCAACTTCTGCATTTGAGGACTTCTATTTCAAAGTTTGCACCCTCGATTACAAAAAAATGGAGACGGCTGCGAAGCCACTTGTCGAGCTAATGAACAAAACTGACCGTGTCAAGCTCACCGGGCCGGGCACAGATCTCAGTTTCAGCATCAAAGGAATTGGATCAGTATCATGCCATGGCAAACGCAACATTCCCGACGGTGAATGCTTCTCATGCCCGGTCAAAGAATCTGTGAATGGCGTGGTTCAATACAACACTATTAGCCTTTATCAAGGCAAAGATTTCAAAGATATTCGATTTGAAGTTAAGGACGGCAAAATCATTGATGCATCGGCCGGTTCAATGACCGAAGAGCTTAACAACATCCTCGACACAGACGAAGGTGGACGATACTTTGGCGAGTGGAGTCTTGGTTACAACCCTCATGTACTCCACCCAATGCGCGACACTCTCTTCGACGAAAAGATCGCGGGTTCATTCCATCTCACCCCTGGTAATGCCTACACCGGCCCGGGCGGCAACGGAAACACAAGCTCAATCCACTGGGATATCGTCAATATTCAAAGGCCTGAATATGGCGGTGGTGAAGTCTGGTTTGACGATGTATTGATTCGAAAAGATGGGATCTTTGTGTTGCCAGAACTAGCTGGACTTAACCCAGACCAACTTGGGGCGTAACACGCCCCTTCAAAATATCGCAAATCTTTGCAATCTAAAAGGTTAAAATAGAATCCATGCCCCGGTTTCAAATTGACACGGACTACCTCATCACGGTTCTCCAAGATCTCATAAATACTCCGAGTCCGACCGGAGACACCGCATGGGCAATCTCTTTTGCTCAAAATGAACTTGATAGCATTGGTGCAACAACTTTTGTAACTCCGAAAGGAGCACTCATTGCCCAATATCCCGGCTTGCAAGATGATCGACCGCGGGCACTCACCGCCCACATTGACACTCTTGGTCTGATGGTCGCCGAAATCAAATCAAGCGGTCGTATACGAACAACACCTATCGGTGGGCTCATGATGCCAACCGTAGAAAGCGAAGGAGTAACGATCCAAACGCAATCCGGTACCGGAATCCGCGGCAGCGTGGTTTTCGAAAATGGCGCCGGACATGTGAACAAGGAAGCGCCGACTGCCGCCCGCAATGCTCACAATCTCGAAATTCGCATCGACGAGCGTACAAACTCTGCTGAAGAAACTCGTTTGCTTGGAATAGAAGTCGGTGACTACATTTACATCGATCCTAAATTCGAAAAGAATGAGTCTGGATTTATTCGGTCACGTTTCCTCGATGATAAAGCATGTGTTGCGTGTCTCATCGCCGCCCTTAAGGCACTTTACGATGCTGGAGTTAGCCCGGCACAAAGAACCCATGTTCTGATTAGCAATTTCGAAGAAGTTGGCCATGGTGGAATGGACAGTCTTCCAACCGATCTTCACGAATATCTAGTGCTTGATATGGCCGTTGTTGGCAACGGTCAAAATGGAAGCGAATACAACTGCTCACTTTGCGTGAAAGATAGCTCTGGTCCCTACAGCAAAGAACTCAACTCAAAAATGGTTGACATCGCGGCTGGGGCAAATATTGAACTCAAACGCGACATTTATCCATATTACGGCTCTGATGGCAGTGCGTATTGGAGAAGCGGTGGCACCGCACGTGTAAGCCTCATTGGCCCAGGGGTCGATACCTCTCATGGCTACGAGCGAACACATCTTGATGCTCTACGAGACACGGCACAACTGATCGCCGAATACTTGATTGAAGAAAATTAAATGAGATTAGAGTTCCGCCTGAACATTCAAGCGGAACTCTACTTTATTACTTTTTGCCTTTTTTAACTGCTTTAACGATCTCAGGCTGAGCCGGAGAAACGATATGCACTTCGACTGTATCGAAAGCATTCGTACTGACCATGTACTTCCCATCACCGGTCAACGCAAGCGGCGAGCCAATATAACTGCGATTATCAATCTGGGCTACTTCTTTATAAAAGTTCATATCCCAAACTCGAATCGTGCCATCAATTGCACTTGTTGCGGCGTAGCGACCATTCGGAGTAAAGTCAGCCCCCGTCACAAAGTCGGTGTGGCCTGTCATGATCTTAAGTCGACTTTTATTGACCAGATCAAAAACAGTAATCGCACCATCGCGTCCGCAAGTAACACCACGAGTTCCAAGCCGATTCATGGCAAAGCCATTCGCACCTTGACCACCCGGCAAGCTCAGTTTCAAAACTGTTTGTAATGTCTTCGGTGCCAATAACCTCAAGCCCTCAGCCTGAGTACCAGCATAAACTGAGCCTGCTTTTGTAAAGAATGCACCGTAGTAATTTGCTGGCTCACCAATCACCTTCGCAACTGGGTTTCCGCCGCTTACATTCCAAAGGCAGATGGCATCATCTTTTCCAACACTAAGAAACTGTTTACCGTCTGCTCGGTAAGTGATTGATTGAATACCACGCGTATGCCCCTTTTCTCGTGGAAATTCGCGAAGTTTGACACCCGTCTTGGCATCCCAAAGAAAAATCTTGGCTTGCTCATCTCCAGTAAGAACGTACTTTCCGTCCGGCGAGAATGCCGCTGCATATGCGGGTTGAGCGTGCCCTGTCAGAGTTACAGATGCAATTTTGCCCCCTGCATCCATGATTCTTACTTGAGAATTCTCCAAGCATGCAATGAACCGAGAATCTTTCGGTGCTGCCGCCAAGGCGACCGCCCTAATCCCATCTAAAGCCTTTACCTTCTTAAGGCTCAATGTGTTTTGTCCCAAAACCAAACTTGTCGCAATTGTTACTGCAGTTACCATCCGTTTAACCTTCCATAGCCTGACGAACAACGTTCTGTGACTGTATCAGCAATTTGCCCAAGTGACCCAGTGGATTACTTCTTTTGCATCGGAATCTTGAATTCGCCTTTCTCAAAAATTCCACCAAAGCTCCACTTGGCCTTCCAAACAAGTTGCCGGGTCTCCCCATCGCTATATTTTTCACTTGATCGGAAAACAACGGGGACATTGCGTTTTGTATCTACAACTAGCTCAATGTCAAACTCATTTCCTTTCTTAGAGTGAGCCACCAACCGATAAAATTTGCGTGTGTCACCAATTGGGTTGGCATCCATTTCTTTGATTTGAACTTCAAAGTTGTTTTTCGGATCTTGTAAGCCAGAAACAAACGCACTCCATGGCCTGTCACCGTACGAGTAATAACGGAACCCTTCTGCTGGCATCTTTCTCGCGAATTCTTCAATTTCAGCTCGATTGAGCTTAACTCGAGTCTCTTGCTTGTCAAACGGCGCGAGTGGAGTCACCTTGCCATCTTTGAAAAGAGCTCGCTTCGTTCCATCTGCCGTGAATGAGTTAGTAGAACCTTGGCTTTCGGTTGAAGTGAATTCAATTAAAAAATTCTTCTCGTCCTGAATTCTCACTTTTGGCACCGATTTTAAGACCGATTTTCTATCAACGATTTCAAGTGCTACTTCCACAATTGTTGGTGGCAAAGCAGCAAAGCCATCATCAATCTTTGCACCCAAGCTCATCGCTACCGGCTTCGAGGCCACATCGGCTTCTCTCCAGTGTTCTGGATCGTCTTTTATCTCCAATGCTTCTGTGTCTTGAGCTGCAAACTTCTTAATTGAATCCGCGACCTCTGCTGCCCGTTGTGCTTCAGGATCCTTTTCTTCACCTGGCTCTTCCGTGGGAGTTTGCGGATTATTCGCTTTAGGGGTAGTCGCAGAGCCTGAACCACCTCCTCTCTTTATATCGGACAGTTCGGCATCAGGTTTCTCACAGCCGACCATTCCAATGACAAGTAGTGCTAAAGCAAATACGCCAGTCAACTTATACATGCTCTGAATAGACGACTTGAAGGACAGGATTGGTTTGATTCTGTTCATGATTGATAGGCCTCAGGTGGCACAAGTGGGTGTTCTAACTTTGCCCAATAGTTCAAATCCAACTCCTGGAAAGGCGCATCCTTAACCTGACAATCCTCCAAGAATTTTTTTTCCATTACACTTAACACTGCGCCACCATGAACGCGTTCCGCCATGTCAGCTAATTGATTAAATCGATCAATGTGATCACTAAAGCGAGCCTCTGAATAGTCGCGCGCCGAGAATGTAGAAATAAGGAATTGCCAGTCACTGGCTTCCGCAAGTAACAATTCGCGAGCTGCCTGCTCTGCAATCTCCTTTGCTAACCCAGTTGTGCCCAGTTGAGCTAAATGCCGCATCCACTTTTGCGCGGGATACAACTTTTCCCATGTCCAGTGGTTATCTTCATTGAGCCAAACATTGTGATAGCCCCCTTCCCCCCAGCTTCCTTCTGGCAAATGAATCATATGCCGCGCAGGTTCAGAATCAATAACGTCCCCTCCGCTTGCCATTTGAATGTCGGGGTCAGCCGCCATTCTCATGCCCAACTCATACAAAAATTCTGGACCTTCCCACCACCAATGACCAAATAGCTCCGTGTCATACATCGCGACTAAGGTGCCCTCACGATTAGCTTGCCCCTTATATTGCGCCAGAGTTGCTTTAACAATATTTAAGAAGTCTTCAGCGTGAGAAGCGATAAGTTCGTGCGCTTTCCATGGATCGTAAGTCTGCTTTGAGCCCAAATCAGCTTTATCTGGGCTGATTCGCCAATATCTGTGTCGACCCGGATACTGCTGCTTGTGGAATTCCAGATAGTACTCATTTCCCGGGTAACCAACCTCACCCGACCAAACCTTCACCGTACTCTGCGGATCTCGGGCAAATACCGTCACCCCTTCTGGAATCAAGTAATGCTCGTACTCACTTCTGAATTCGTCCGGAGGAGAAAACAAATTTTTACTTCGAGAAAAAAGCTCCGCTAACTGAGGAAACTTTTGCCAATAAGTGCCAAGCGGTTCGCCACCACGGATCATGTGGCTATCAACAAAGAAATACTCAATCCCATTCTCCTGCAAAAACTGCTCAACCCCTTTGCGTTCCCAAACTGACTCATCGTCACCTGCCGGTGCTTTCCATGCGTAGCCCGGGCGGTAGGCACATTCAGGCAGCCAAATACCTCTCGGTTTCGCCCCAAATCGCTTCTCATGCGATGAAACGGCCAGTTTCACTTGGGCCTGAACAGATTCGTCTGTTCCTGCAAGCGGAAAATAACCGTGTGTTGCCCCGCACGTGATCAGTTCAATCAGTCCATCTTCATAAAAACTTTTAAAGCTGCCCGTAATCGATTGACCGCATTGATGTTTGAACTGCAAGATCGCCTTACTAAAATAGCGTTCCCACATTGCCGCCAGGCCAGTGAGCCAAAGTTCGCCTTGTTGTTCAAACAGTTCACGATCCTGTCTCGCATACTCAACTTTCTCCTCGCAGTACTCAATAAACCCAGCTTTGAAAGCCGGATCGTCCAATTGCTCCGCAAGAATTGGAGTGATATTAATGGTCCATCGGGGCTTCACTCCCTGTTGCCTAAATCGCTCAAGAACATCTAAAAGCGGCAAATAACATTCAACCGCACCCTCAAATAGCCAGTCTGTGCCATGTGGCGACTTTCCGTGACTCAACACATAAGGCATGTGTGAGTGCAAAACCAGCATAAATCGACCGACTGACATGTCTTCTCCAGTCTATCCCGATTCGTCATCCCATCCACCGTATCGTTCCTACAAGAATATCGACTAAACTGAAAAACTATGTCACTTGTCGGCAAAGTTGGACGCAAACGCCCTCGCGCCATTTTTGCAATGATGATGGTCTATATCATCTTAACTATTGGTGCCGTCACCACGCTATACCCCTTTGCCACCATGTTGACGACTGGGTTCAAGAGCACAACTGATCAGAACGACAACAAGCTCATCCCCGCTTACTGGAGCGACCAAAAAGAGCTCGAAGCAAAGTACATCGACGACAAATACGCGGGCAATGCGAGTTGGATGAATAATGCAAAATACACTGATTCAGCCGACCCAACAACTCTCGATGAGTATGAAAAATTCCTTGCCCAACTGCCTCCCGATCAATGGATTGCCGGGTTCACAACCCCCTCCACCAACGTCACCAGCCGTCTCAACCTCGCCTGGCAAAACTGGCTAAAAACAAAGTACCAATCGGTTACAGAAGTAAATACTGCTTTTACCGAATTCAATGGTGCTTTCCAACAAGTTACTCCCCCATCTGAGCGTTTAGAAGACCCTACGTGGAACCCAAAAGATGACCAAAAGTGGGCCGACTGGATTGAATTTAAGAAGCAACTCCCTGCCGAATTCCGCGTTCCAATCTCGGCTAATCGCTTGTATCAAGAATTTCTAAGAACCAAGTTCAAAAACCAATTAGCAGATGTCCCGAAAGGGGTTAAGTTCGCAACCACCCAAGGAAAAGATGTTCCTGACTTCTCTCAAGCAAGATTAACCAATCAAAACCTACCCATTGAACGAGAATTTTACGAAACAGCTGTACCAAAGACTTTCATCAACACCGGCACAATTGAAAACCAATGGCAAAATTGGATTGCATCAACTGACAACTCTAAAATAAGCCTAACTGAGACATTGCCTCTCGCCAGCTACGACTCCTATCATTTAGCGAAGAATGCCGCTTCCATCAAAAGCAATTTCACATGGCGAAACTATAACTACGTACTTGATTACATGCTGATAAACGGTCGAGCTGTGGTCAATACAATTATCTTCTGCCTTCTCACCATCCTTGTGCAGTTAACGGTCAACCCTATTGCCGCCTATGCTCTTAGCCGGTACCCAATGAAGGTTACAGGGAAAATCCTTCTCTTTCTCCTGGCGACAATGGCCTTCCCGGCAGAAGTAGCAATGATTCCATCATTCCTTCTCCTTAAAGACCTGCACCTCCTCAATACGTTCGCTGCCCTAGTGCTTCCCGCCGCAGCTTCCGGCTATATGATCTTCCTTCTCAAAGGTTTCTTCGATTCTCTTCCTCAGGAAATTTTTGAATCCGGTCAAATCGACGGTGCGCCCGAATGGAAAATGATGCTCAAGCTGGCTTTTCCACTGAGTAAGCCTGTCTTCGGTTACCTAGCCCTTCTTGCCTTCATGGGTTCATATGGCGCATTTATCTACGCATTTCTGGTCGCCCAAAACCGAGAAATGTGGACCCTAATGGTCTTCATTTACCAGTTGCAATTGGTTGCGCCAAAATCAATTGTAATGGCCGCGGTAACTCTCGCCGCTCTCCCAACATTAGTCGTTTTCCTACTTGCACAAAATGTGATCATGAGAGGAATAGTCCTCCCTGGCGAACGATAAATTACGAAGAAGTGCGCGCCATGATCATCCGGTGAACGGGCTTTTCAATCCACCAATGTGCTGCGTAACCAACAATCATAGTCACCAAAAATGTCGCCGCTCCAATTTGAACGGAGGTGAACCCTTCGGGATGGAAATAGAATTCCATAATCCCTTTAACTGGCCAGTGAGTGATATAAATGGCGTAGCTTGCCGCTCCCAAACTCTGCATCACACGACTTGATAAAAACTGGTTAGCAAGACCCTTCGATCCCGCACCTGCAAGCACTACTAAACAAAATACAGGAGCCATCAATCCAGTCACAAGGGAAGGGGGAAGAACCCCATGCATTGCCTGAGTTAAGAACACGACGCTGACTACCAGTCCAATATAGATCCAAGTTGTACTTCTCAATATCAATTGAGGGATCCAGCCGCGAATCCAGGCTAAGCCGAGAAGCACACCAGCAACGAATGTAGGAACAAAAATTGGCGACCCAAAATGCCCCAAGCCACCGCCTATTTTTGAAACGTCTTCCGAACCAATCATCTGCATCAAGCCCAACCCAAGTTGGATCATCAGATAACCAAACAGAGAGGCGAGCAAACCAGACAAACATTTTTCTCGATCCCATTTTAAAACTCGAATCATCAGCCAAGGAAACATGAGATAAAAAATCAGTTCTGCCGTCAACGTCCAAGCCGGCACATTGCTCCTCAAAAACACATTAAATCCCCACCCATTCACCCCAAGCCAAGCCGAATTCGCCCTCAAATCCCCCATCAATGGCCAATTTGCCGAAGAATTACTAAGCCACAGCAACCCAAAAACCAATCCTGGGATCAAAGAGAGCAGATAAAGCGGCACGATCCGCGCTGCCCGCGCCAAAGCATATTGTTTCTGCGCCGGAACAGCAAAGCCGCACTTTTCAACGCGAGGAATGTAGACCACGGCAATAATAAATCATGAAAGGATAAAAAATAACACGACTGGCAAAATCGAATATTCACGAATGAAATCTCCAGCTTTAGAACCGCCTGCCGCAGTATGCAATGAATCAATGTGAACCAGTACAACCCACAAAGCAGCAAAAGCTCTTATTCCCGTCAGTGGTTTGAGATGCGCAACGTGGCTCGTCAATGAGACAACTGCCGTTGCCTGAATTGACTCTATTTTTAGCGGATTCGACGAAGCAGGTTGCGCCAAGTATTCATTGCCCTCAAGGCATTATTCGGACGAATTCCACCGCCCTTCAGATTGCACTACGTGATAATTTTGCTGAGGTTCGTAAATCAGCCGTTTGACTGAGCAAATCCCAGCATGAACTCACCAAGCTCAACACATCCTTCTCGAGGGAAGGCATTGTAAATACTGGCCCGGCATCCACCCACAGAACGGTGACCTTTCAACTCGTGAAATCCTGCCGCTTTGCTTTCGGTTAAGAATTTTTGAGTTAAGTCTTCGTCCGGAAGAGTGAATGAAATATTCATCAGCGAACGATTTTGTGGCTGAGCATGAACTTTAAAGAAACCATTTGAACCATCAATTGCAGAATAAATATGAGACGCCTTCTCGTCGTTGTACTTGCCTACCGCGTCTAGCCCACCAAAATCAATCCAATGCTTAAAGACCAAACTCATCAGATATACACCCCATGTATTTGGCGTGTTATACATCCAGTCGTTTTCGACCATGACTTTGTAATCAAGCATGGGCGGTAGCCCCTCAGGCACCTTAGCAACCATATCGTCCCGAATGATCACCAAAGCAACTCCACTCGGCCCCAAGTTCTTTTGTGCCCCGGCATAAATCATCGCGTAACGGTTGACATCAAAAGGTCGGCTAGCAATACATGAGCTCATATCGCAAATCCAATCACGTCCATCTGCCGGGGGATCACCTAAAAAGTCAACGCCTTGAATCGTCTCGTTAGTTGTAAAGTGAACGTAGTTGGCATCATTAGAATAGTTTCCAAGTTCAAAACCAGCAACATCGTAATTTGATGCCTTCGCGTCATGCGCCAAATTCACTGCCCCATGTAATTTTGCTGACGATACAGCTTTCTCACCCCATGTTCCAGTTCGAAGATAGTCCGCAGAGCCACCATTCAAAAAATTCATTGCCAACATCGTGAACTGCAAACTAGCACCACCTTGCAAAAACAAAATCTTATAATTATCTGGAACACCCATCAGCTGACGGCAATATTGATCCGCTTCCGCGGCAATCTTCTCATAATGCTTGCCTCGGTGACTCATTTCCATGACGCCTACACCCGAACCCTTCCAGTTCAGCATATTGTCACGGGCTTCTTCTAAAACCGGAACAACAATCGCTCCAGGACCAGCGGAGAAGTTATAGATGCGGTTATATGGCAAGCTCATGCCGCCAGTCTAGCCGAGATTCCTCGGCGTTTTCCCTACTGTCCCGCGTCCTTAATCACGGAAATCACTTGTGGATCGCCACCGACGGGATTTGCAGCTTGAAAGCTGATTCGACCAGATGTCGTGTCTGTAGCCATAAACAACACATAGCGACCATCGCGCGACCAATCAACTGTGTCTGCATTAGTACCAATTGGATTGAGCCGACTGACTTGATCTGTCTGACGATCCCAAATCATTACCCAGCTAGTCTTCGGGCTGCTAGCTACTTCAACAGTCACCGCAACAAGTTTAGGTACTGAGTGGGAAGGTCGCACCTCGGTTACATTCGCACCCGAAGGTAATCCGCTAAGCAAAGGCTTGAAATTTGCAGGACTTGTTGTCGATGATGCGACATCAAAAAGACTCCATGCACTTCCCATCTTGATCCAGATTGATTTGGAATCCATCTCGTAAGCTGGAGAAGCAGTTCCAGTTCCTTTGTTTATTGAAGTTACAAGAATAGGGGCGCTCTTTCCTAAAAGAGGAATCCGCCAAATCTCGGACTCAAACTCTCCAATAAATTCAGCAATGATTGCTGTACCTGTAGGATCAATTGCAGGTCGTCCAATTTTTTCGTATCCTGCTTTCGCAAATTCAGTGATTTTTTTGCCATCACCATCAAAGGCTGTTAACTTTGCGTTTGATCCGGATGTTACAAATACACATCCTCCTTTTCTTGGCAATTGTGTGACTGAATACCCCTGACCAATAACCGTCCCCTTGTCACGAATATCCTTGACAAATACAACATCCTGAGTGCCGTCAGGCCGCATGCGAGGGCTTGCGAAAGGAAACACTCCTGATGGTTGGATTAAGATTGCCGCCAAAATTCCTGAAATCACATCCCATTAGACGACTACTCACCCAGCGAAGTACCACATGACCTGGTACCTTCAGCTTCATTCTCATGGCAAACCGTGCCGTAATCCTTTTGAGTGGCGGGCTAGATTCCGCAACATGTCTCGCAATCGCCAAATCCGAAGGATTTGATCCGTTTTGTCTTACCATCCAATATGGTCAGCGTCACTCTATTGAGCTAGAAGCAGCATCAAAGATAGCTGAACTTTCAAATGTTGCCGAACACAAGGTTCTTGCTGTCGATCTCACAGCGTTTGGAGGTAGCGCGCTTACCGATGATATTGATGTTCCTAAAGATAGCCCAACCGAAGATATTCCTATCACATACGTGCCTGCCCGCAACACTGTGATGTTGAGCCTTGCATTAGCATATGCAGAGACAAGACAAGCAAACGACATTTTTGTCGGCGTCAATGCCGTCGACTACAGCGGTTACCCCGATTGCCGCCCTGAATTTATCAACGCTTTCCAAACTTTAGCCAGACTCGCAACGAAAGCAGGAGTTGAAGGCAATAGCATAAATATTCATGCTCCCTTAATCAATCTCACCAAGCCCGAAATCATCCAGCGTGGCCTGAGCCTTGGTGTGGACTATGGTTTGACTCATTCCTGCTACGATCCAATCAATGGCAAACCATGCGGGCATTGCGACAGTTGCTTAATACGAATCAAAGCCTTTGCCGAACTTGGTCTTAGCGATCCAGCAATATCTAAATGAGCCAACTCAGAATCAGCGAGATATTCAGTAGCGTTCAGGGTGAGGGTGGTTACCTCGGTGTCCCCTCAACCTTCATTCGGACTTCTGGTTGCAATCTGCGTTGTGTCTGGTGCGACACCCCTTATGCTTCTTGGAACCCCGAAGGCCCAATGATGGCTATCAAAACACTCGTCGATCAGGCTAGGGAGCTAGGAAATAATCATGTTGTCTTAACCGGCGGTGAACCTATGCTTTTTGATCCTATTGAAGAGCTAGTTACTCAACTCCAAGCAAATAATCACACCATTACTATGGAGACTGCTGGAACGATTCATCGAAACTTACCCGGCACCTTCATGAGTATCAGCCCAAAACCAGGCCACTCTGCCCCGCCGGAAAGCACAGCCAGCGGATGGCATGAACGCCACGAGAGAACTCGATTTCAACCTGAAGTCATTGCCAAGCTAATCACGGACCACGCCTACCAGTTAAAATTCGTTGTCAAACCCGAAGAATCAAATGCAATTGAAGAGGTTAAGGCCATGATCGCAGACATTGAGTTAGCACTCAAATATACAATTGAGCCAACTAACATTTTTCTAATGCCAGAAGGAAGAGATGCCGAGACCCTCAATCAAAGGCTTCGACTACTTGTTTCGGTCTGCGAAAATACTGGCTACCGTCTAGCCCCACGTCTCCAGATCAACCTGTTTGGTGACACACGAGGCACATAATTTCCTTGCAGAATTACAGTCTTTATCGTACATTAGTAACATCGCTATGAAAAAAGCGCGCGGAACGGTTTCACTCTCTTATGACGGCACGCAACTATGCCATGTGGAAACCGCTTTGCCTGATCTTATCGACTTTAACCTTACCGGTACTTTTTATGCTGAACCATCAACCCTTCTTGATCACTATCCGGCTTGGAGAAACGCTCAATCAAAAGGGCACGAGATAGGAAACGGCTCGCTTCTCGCCGCCGCACTTCCCGATGGCAGCTTGCCCGCTTGGACCACCGAGATGATCCTTGATGATCTTAGCGAAGCTAATGATCTGATTGAGGACTTGTTCGCAAACCAATCCGAATGCTCCGTCGGGCTCCCAATCGGTCGAGCGAAATGTGCCGATTCGATTGACTACACTCCGACTCTTCGCAGCACTTATTCAGTTATACGGACAGGACTTCCCGGACTAAATTCAGCCAACTTCGGAGCTGCCAATCAACTTAAAGTTGTTGATCCAACAGATCTTAACGGCTCACAACTTGCACAAATAGCACGCCAGGCCATCCAAAGCCCATCTTGGATTGTCTTTGCTTTTGATGGTATTGGTAGCGGCTCCCGTTCAGTTGATCACAAGTCGCATCGTCAACTATTAGAATTCTTAAATCAAAACCGTGATCTTGTCGATGTCATGCCGATCATTAACGCCGCAAGCCAATTCAACCGAATCGATTCTGCTCCTAGGCTCGTTTAGTCGAATCCAAGCATCTCTAACCTTACATCCGCCAAAATAATCTTTAGTGGAACCCACTCGACACGAGTTTCTTTTTATGGATGGCCCTCTTCCGAAGGCGATCTTTTACATATTAACGTTTTCAAGCATCGCAATAATGATATGGCAAATTGTCGGTCAATCGCGATTCTGGATGAAAGGGAAAAAAATCACCTGGAAACCAAACTACATCGGAAGCGTTCTCACCTACGTCGTTGCCCAACGCAAAGTAATGGGAAGTCGGCCGAAAAGTGGTGCCCCTCTCCACCTACTCATTTTTTACGGTTTTCTTAGCCTTATGATCGCAACAACTCTTCTCGCGATCTCAACCTACGGGCCGATTATTGGCATCCCAGGATTCCACAAAGGTAACTACTATCTGGCATACGAAGCAACGTTTGATGCGCTCGGCCTTTTATACATTGCCGGTATCGTTTGGGCGCTTAATCGTAGGTACAGATTGGCTCGAGAACAGGGTCAGCCAATCCCTGACCCGAACACTGGTCAGCTAAACCGCTCAAAAAACCCGATCACAACGACATGGCAGGACTTCGCTGTCCTTTATTTGCTTCTCATTCTGGGCATCAGCGGATATGTTCTTGAAGCCGCCCGTATTTCCGCTGATCCAAAACCTTGGGATCACTATAGTTTTGTAGGCTACGCAATCGCCCAACTATTCCCCTCGCTTTCGCCGCAAGGATACATCTCAATCTGGTGGCAACATATGGTTTGGGTGTGGTGCTTCTTCGCATTCTTGCCTCAAATGCGCATTAAACACATTATTTTTGCAACTCTTACCGCCGCCGGAAACCAGGAACAACCAATGGGAAAACTCCCACCTGTTCCTGCTTCACGGCTTGAATCTGGTGAATCCATTGGAGCCGCAGTGGCTCAAGATTATTCTCGCTGGCATCTCCTTTCCCTAGATGCATGCATGTCGTGTGGACGATGTACGGAAGTTTGTCCCGCCTACAATTCAGGCAAAATCTTAAACCCAAAGCAAATCGTTCAAGACACTCACAGAGCGCTTAGAACGGGTGACGGAATCCCCGCTTCAGTCAGCGAAGAAGCACTTTGGGCATGCACAACTTGTAATGCTTGCGTTGAAGCTTGCCCCGTTCTGATCCGGCATGTAGATCTTATTGTGGATGCCCGCCGCAACTTGGTTAGCGAAGGGCAACTGACTGGCACCGCAACATTACCGCTAAAACAAATTACCGGAACTGGTTCCGCATGGGGTCAATCTGCACCTGAAAGAGAACAGTGGATGACTGGGCTAAATATCCCGTTAGCCCGAGAAAATCAAGGCTTTGAATATCTTTTCTGGGTTGGTTGTGCTGGTGCAACCGATCCTGCCGCAATTCGCACCACCAAAGCTTTTGCTCAACTCATGCAAAAAGCAGGTGTGTCTTTTGCTTGTCTAGGTCAAGAAGAATCATGCACCGGCGATCCTGCACGCCGCATTGGTGACGAAGCTACATTTCAATCCCAAACCGAGATCAATGCCGCAGCATTTAAGAAATATGGGGTCACTAAAGTTGTTACCGCCTGCCCTCACTGTTTAAACACGCTCAAAAATGAGTACCCCGAGTTTGACTTAGAAGATCTCCAAGTAGTTCATCACACCGAGCTCCTTGCTCAGTTAGTCAGCCAAGATAAGCTCAAAGCCGCTAATCCACAAAATGGAGCGATCACTTATCACGATCCTTGCTATCTTGCGCGCGTTAATAATATTTCCGACGACCCTCGCAAGCTTGTTGGACAAAAAGCTTCTCTCGACTCATCTCTTCCTCTCCTCCTAAGGGAACTATCAACTGAAGAAAGCCACGCGAGAGTCCTCGCAGAACCCGAGCACCACGGCAAAAAGACTCTTTGTTGTGGAGCTGGAGGCGGTCGTATGTGGATGGAAGAAGAGCCGGATCAGAGACCTGGCAATCGGCGAGCCGAGGAACTCATTGCCACCGGCGCAAAAACCGTTGCTGTGGCTTGTCCATTCTGCCGGATCATGTTGGATGCAAGCATAAAACAGGTAAGCGACGAGGCGATCAACATTGTTGACCTTGCCGAGGTTCTCCACGAGGCAAACTCTTGATCCTAGCCATAGGCTCCGATATCGTGTCAATACCGAGAATCGCAAATGCAATGGAAAATTCAGCATTTGCAAATCGAATCCTTACTCAACAGGAACAGTTAAGAAGCCTTTGCCCTGAATATGTTGCTGGACGCTGGGCCGCAAAGGAGGCTATCAAAAAATGTCTTCCGTACATTAACAGCTGGCATCAAGTTGAAGTCGTTGGACAACCTCATTCTGCCCCTCTCGTAACAATCCACCATCACTTGTTTGATCCTTCACAGCTAAAAATTCATCTTTCAATTAGCCACGAGCGCGATATCGCAATCGCCTTCGCTGTTGTTGAGAAATTTTCTTAACAATTCGTTTCCCGAGGACCCTTTGTTAACGTTTTGTTAACAGTTCTTTTGTAACTTGAACCTGAAACAAGAGGCTAAATCATGAAATTGGCACAGATCGCCGGGCTCGCCGGCATGAGCGCACTTATCGCAGGCGTAGTTATTGCTTGCTCACCAACCGCGGAACCGGCACCAGAAGGTGATAAGCCTGGTTCAGCAACAACCACAAAAGTGGACTACAGTGGTCAGGCCCTCGCAATTGATGGGTCAGGCACCGTTTATCCAATCGGAGCCGCTGCGGCAGAACTCTTCAAAGAAAAAAATGGTGAAGTCAACATCACCGTTGGTAAAGCCGGCACCGGTGGTGGATTCAAGATGTTCATCAAAGGTGAAACAGGAATCTCAAACGCTTCTCGACCAATTAAAGAAGATGAAGTTAAGAGCCTAGAAGAAGCCAAAATCGAATTCCTCGAAGTACCAATCGCCTTGGACGGCCTTTGCGTCATCGTTAACCCGAAAAATGAATGGCTCAAGTCAATCACAATTGAGCAACTCAACAAGATTTGGAACAAAGATTCAAAGGTTAAGAAGTGGAACGAAGTTGACCCGTCCTGGCCCGCCGAAGACATTAAGCTCTACGGCCCAACAGACGCGCACGGAACTTACGAGTACTTCAACGAAGTCGTCAACGGCAAGAAAGATAATGTCCGACCCGACTATTCACAAAATGCTGAGTACGATCCCCTCGTTCAAGGCGTAGCTAACGAACCGCATGCTCTCGGTTATGTCGGTTTTGCGTACTACATGCAAAACAAAGATAAAGTCCGAGCAGTGCCCATCGATGGTGGCAAGGGTGCAATTGAACCGACCAAAGAAACCATCGTAGACGGAACCTACTCGCCATTCGGTCGACCTTTGTTCATGTACGTTAACAAAGCCAAGATGGGTGAATCGAGCTTGCTTAAAGGCTTCATTGAATTTATGCTCAGCCCAGATGGAGCTGCCGCAGTTGAAGCAGGCGACTACTTGCCTCTCCCCGCAGACGCTACCGACTTGATTAAGGCTCGATTCGAAGCTGGAACAACCGGAAGTATCTTCAACAAAGCTGGTGCTGGTCAATCAGTTACAGCTGTTCTCACTGCTAGCAAATAAGTTAATGGCACTCGCTGATCTTACAAATCAACCCAAGGGTCGATCGCTTCAAGCATCAAGCGGGGCCGCAAGGACGCGGACGATTACTCAAGTGATCGTCCGCGCCGTATGTTTTTCTTGTGCGGCATTTAGTATTGTTGCTACTGTTGGCATATTCGCCATCCTCTTTCTAGAATCACTTCCCTTCTTCAAAGCCGTCCCGATTGGCGACTTCCTCACTGGAACCAAATGGGAAATGATGGGCTCAACCCCTAAATACGGCGTCCTGCCTCTCGTAGTCGGAACCCTGCTTATTACTGTTGGCTCTGGTTTAGTCGCGATTCCCCTTGGCCTCGGCGTCGGAATCTATCTCAGTGAATACGCCGCTCCAAAGGTTCGGAAAGTCCTCAAACCCGCCTTAGAGCTTCTCGCTGGTGTTCCATCCGTCGTGTTTGGATACTTTGCCCTTTCCCTTGTCACTCCTGGCCTAAGAGGAGGAATTGCATGGCTACAAGAGATTCTGCCAACCTTAAGCCCAGTTATGCCCGAATTTCGCCCCGCTAATGCGGCAGCTGGTGCCATCGTCGTTGGTTTTATGACTCTACCGCTTGTCAGTAGCCTGTGCGAAGATGCTATATCGTCCGTCCCAAAGGCACTCCGAGAAGCTGCATTTGGACTTGGATGTACAAAGTCTGAAGTTATTTGGAAAGTTGTACTGCCCGCTGCAATCAGTGGAATCGTAGCAAGCTTTATCCTTGCCCTTTCGCGTGCCGTCGGCGAAACAATGGCCGTCACGATCGCCGCGGGGGCCACTCCACAACTAACATTTAATCCTGGCAATGAAATCATGACCATGACGGCACAAATCGTGAACGTCAGCAAAGGTGATGTCTCGCGAGGTGAAATTCGTTACCAATCCATTTTTGCTATTGGGCTTATTCTTTTCCTCATCACTTTTGCGATGAATATGCTTGCACAACGTTATGTCAAGAAAATGTCTGGTAGGAGTGCTTCATGAGCTCACCAGCGTTCCTTCAACCGTCGCGGCACACGAAGAAGCGTCGACGCAAGGACGAAATCTTCAAATTAGTTTGCGTCTTTGCCGCCATCGTTGCGGTTGCCATTCTGGCAACATTGATCTATAAAGTGTTTGTCGATGGAATCGGCCGAGTTAACCTTGACTTTCTACGAAAGAGCCCCTCACAGGCCTTCCCTAAAAAAGCCGGGATTCTCTCCCCTTTGCTCGGCTCTATCTATATCATGTTGCTAACAATCCTTTTCGTTGTACCTGTCGGTGTTGCCGCTGCGATTTATCTCGAAGAATTCACTATTCGTAAAAACAAGCTTGTTCAGTTCATTCAACTGAATATAAGTAACCTCGCTGGTGTTCCATCAATCGTATTCGGGATGCTCGGCCTTTCTCTCTTCTACACAACAATGCAATTGGGTAAAGGAATTCTCACTGGCGCATTAACTATGAGCTTCCTCGTCCTCCCGATGGTCATTCTTGTCACCCAAGAAGCCCTTAAAGCCGTACCGAAAAGCTACCGCGAGGCCGCTCTCGCTTTAGGAAGCACCCAATGGCAAACAATTCGAAAGGTTGTTCTTCCTCGAGCATTGCCAGGAATTCTCACCGGGATCATTCTTGCCGCTTCCCGTGCAATCGGGGAGACTGCACCCCTCATCGTTGTTGGTGCTGTTGGATTTGTAACATTTAATCCCAAGGGGCTTGGAGATCGATATACAGTTCTTCCTCTCCAAATCTTGGACTGGATCGGTCAGCCGCGAGAAGACTTCCGAGTCGCAGCTGCCGCAGCAATTCTTGTCTTAATGGCCTTGTTGATTACTCTGAACTCAATCGCCATTTTTATCCGGGCCCGACATCAAAGCAAGGTTTAATAAGCACGATCAAAAATGGCGAGCTTTGGGCCAATTGCGCCTCACTATGACATCCTGATGGCTAATGTCCCTTACGACATGTGGGCTGGATATTATCGTCTCTTGCTAACTCGCCACGAACTTGATCCTGATCGTATCCTTGATGTTTGTTGTGGCACCGGAACCGTAGCTGAGTTACTCACTGAATCGGGTTACGAAGTAACTGGTTTCGATCTTAGTTCAGCAATGATTGATGAGGCCCGCATCAAGGCAGCAAAGAAAGGACTCGATATTCATTACCACGTTGCTGATGCTACAACACTGGATCTTGGCAACACCTTTGAAGGCGCATTTTCATTTTTTGATAGTTTCAATTACATCATTACTCTCGAAGGTCTCCGTGCAGCCGTGAACTCAGTTGCTCAACATCTGGAACCGGGTGCCGCATTTATTTTTGATGTAAATACTCCGTACGCGTTTGAGCAGGAGATGTTTGATCAGGCAGACCAGCGAAAAAGAGCAAAGATAAAGTACTCATGGCA
>JAPUDU010000051.1 GCA_027492935.1 Fimbriimonadaceae bacterium | reverse complement strand
GCTCTTTACCTGAATTCCGGTTCCGTGAATTGTGATGACACGATCAAGTTCAACCGGAGAATTTTGTTCAACGGCCTTACGTAACAGTGGTGTAAGAAATGGATTCCCTCTTGGAGTTACTGCAACGTAATTTTTTGAATATGAATAGATAACTTTGATCGAATACGGAATTGAGTTGATCAGGCTAACGATACCGGCAATCAGCATGACAGCCAGCACGATTACTCCCATAAGGGGAGCTGTTTTTGAGAAGTTTCTCTTTAGGTAAACCGCAGCTGAAAGCGGATTGCGGTTTTTTACTTTCATTATCTTTTACGGTATCTCAGGAAGAGCTCGTTCTCTACCTGTATCGAGCTTACAAGTAAGAAATTCTGAATTGCTGACCTATCCAGAGGTTCGCCGTCTGCGATTGTCGGGATGTTTGCTCCAAGCCTGATTTTGGGTGCAACGGTGAGAAATATCTCGTCAACCAACCCTAGCTTAAACAATTGAGCGTTTAAATCACTGCCACCTTCAACCAAGAGTAACTTTATGTTCATCTCTTGATGCATGATGCCAAGTAGTTCTTCAAAATCAAGTTCATCTGTTCCTACACAGATTGCCTGAGCATCCTCGGGGACAGACTCCGCATTTTTGATCGAAGTAACAACAAATGCACGAGACGGATCATCGGTAAAGAAATTGCAAAATGGATCGACTTTGCCAGATCGACTTGCCACAAAACGGTACACATTCTTCGGGTAGTTAATGTTTGGCAGAGACCTTAAAGTTCCCGCCCCAATCATGATCCCATCGGCTGCACGTTGAATTTGATGCATTGTCGCGTGATCAACTTTTGAACCCAAATCTTGTACTGGCTCACTCCTGTCACCCGTGACGATCTTTCCATCAATAGTCGCGACCATGTTGATAAAAACATACGGCCGATCACCCGATGTGCCAGGAAACTCTAGTTGATCATAGACGCCGTTCATAGCTCAAGTTCACGTCGGATTACTTTTGCTAAGACCGCATATGGTTGTTCTGCGTATTTTTCTCCACCAATAAAGTAAGTCGGGACGTTGAATACGCCAGCCGCATAAGCATCGTCGTCGAACTTGACAATCTTGCTTTCAAACTCTCTTGCTTTAACAGATCTCACCAAGGCATCAACATCGGGCACAATTCCCTTGCCCAGCTTAGTTAATTCTTGAATGTCGTTGATTTCTATTCCTTCGATCCAGTAAGCCTCATAAAGGCGGCGGGCAAATGCCATTTCTACGCCAACGCTCTTTGCAAATTCGGTTGCGAGAAGCGCATTATGGGATCGCATTTTTTTAGGCTGAATATTTGCTGGAGCTTCCATATCAGAAGCAGAATAAGCTAAGTCCATTCGACTTGGTGTAACCGGACGTCTAGGGTCTGGATCTGGTTTTGGCGCAGGGTCGCCCCAAGAGAGCTCCTCGGGCATAAGTTCATATCCTAAAAGTTCAAAGCTAACTCCTAACTCTTTCTCAAGCCTCTCCATCTGCTTGATACCGATCCAGCACCAAGGGCAAATGTAATCGTGTGCAACCTTTATGACCACAATAATATTGTGACTATGTAAATAAACGCGACATCGCATTTGTAGGCCCGAATAAACTAAAAAAATGCCTGGACGCGATTGGCATCCAGGCAAGAGTGAATTGTCAGAAGTTTTTTTAAGCTGCCTTTGCCGGAGCTTCGTTGTCGTCTAGCCGTCGCATTGCAACTTTGATCAGATCAGCACCGCCGCGACCATCGTCCGGAGCGGAAGCCCAGCCGAAATTGAATCGAATTGCACCCTGGCCAGTCATTCGAGTAACCAACCATTGATCCACTCGCTTTTGAATACGATCTTTGATTGCTTCGATGTTTGAACCTGTTCCCGGAAGGATCAATCCAAATCCAGTTGAACCATTGCGGCATGTAAGGTCAAGGCCACGGAGGCTTTGCTTCAAGAATGCTGCTGAATCCAATAGGAAATCTTTGACTGTTTCTTCGCCGTAGAATCCGCGAAGTCCGCTAAGGCCTTCAATTTCTACGAGGATAACGCTGACAGTTCCTTCTGTTGAAACAGCACGGTGAGCTTCTTCACTCAAACGAGTGCGGAAATAGTCTTCGTCATAGATTCCAAGCTCTGGATCGAGAACAGTGCGTTCTTCCGGCGATGCATTGCGAAGATTACGTTCTTCGCTTTCATCCTTGTTCATGATCTTGCGAAGTTTGGTCAAGGACTGTCGCAAAATGTGTGAAACATAGTTGCAACTGATTCCGAGTCGGTTTGCAATTTCGGTTTGATTCAAAGCATCGAAGTGGAATAAGCAAAGAACTTCGCGTTCCAAGTCGCGCAATTGCTCCATCGCTGATTCAAGCAGAACGCGGTCTTCAACGCTGACTTGCTCAATACTGCTTAGTGCCGCATCCAACTTATCAAGGTCGGAATCGCCTTCACCATCTTCACCAGCTGTGACATCTAGGGACGCCAACTTAACTGTTTCTAAGCTCGCTAGAACTTCTTGAACTGCTGATTCGCTTACACCGACTTTATCTGCAATTTCTCGCTCAGTTGGTGTTCGTTGTAGTTCAGCCTGCAAAGACTGACTTGCTTTATTCACCTTGTGTCGAAGTTCTTGCAACCAGGCTGGGTGTCGAATTGTTTGTGCTCGATCTCGAAGGTAATGCTTAATCTCGCCCGCAATCAAGTGAGTTGCGTACGTATTGAACTGCACACCTACTGTCGCATCGAACTTGCTCAATGCGTTTAGTAGACCGATATAGCCGACTTGAACCAAGTCATCGAGGGGCTCTGTTCCCGCGTATCGCCTTGCGATCCGCTCAACCATGCCCGCGTAGTGTACGATCACCAAATCTTTCAGATCTGGTCGCGGGTCAGCAAGGTATCGCAATACCATTGCTTCCGCTTCGCCCGTATTATTTTTTGATAATGCTTCTGACATTGTCACTCCATTGAACGCATATTGGAAGAATCCTTTCTTCCATCCAACTCGCCTCATGCTCGTCGGATTTTTGTCATGCTCGCTCTTCTCTGAGAGCCTGCATGACCAGCAAATATTCGATTTTGTCTTGTGCTGGGTTTCGCCCCAGCACCGTAGTTTTTGCCTACTTACTTAATACTGTTGACCAGTTTGAAGATAGGCGTCATGACTGAAATTGCGATAAAACCGACAACAACACCAAGGAAGATGATCAACAAAGGCTCAATCATTGAGGTTAGACCTTTGACTGTTTGCTCGACTTCGCTATCATAAAAATCTCCGACCTTCACAAGCATTTCACTCAAGCGACCTGATTCCTCCCCAATGTCGATCATTTGGGTAACCATTGCCGGGAAGAGCCCTGAAGCCGCCATCGGCTCGCTCAGCTTGTTCCCTTCTCGGATAGCCAATCGCGTTTGATCAACTGCATTGGTTAAAACTTGATTGCCCAAAGTTTCACCAACAATTTCTAAGCTC
>JAPUDU010000050.1 GCA_027492935.1 Fimbriimonadaceae bacterium | reverse complement strand
GAAGAGTGGGCACAACAAGCCATCTCCCAGCTCAGCGACGAAGTCGGCCTCACCGCCCCCGCCCTCCGAATCGAAGGCTACGATATCTCCAACATCCAAGGAAAAATGCCCGTCGGTTCAATGGTCGTCAGTGAAAACGGAATCGCCGCCAAAGACGAGTACCGCCGATTCAAAATCAAGTGGAATCCGGAAGAACCTAACGACTTCGCTATGATGCATGAAGTCATCACCCGCCGTCTTCGCCGCTACCTAGATGGCGACCCCAAATTCACCAAAATCCCCGATCTCATCATGATCGACGGCGGTAAAGGTCAACTCGGAGCCGCCCTCGAAGCCCGCGACGCCCTCAACCTCAGTTTCCCCATGGTTGGTCTCGCTAAAAAACAAGAAATCATCTTCGTTCCCGATGCCATCGTCGGCAAGTCTAAAGAAGGACTCCCCATCTATAGCTACCGCGAAGTCATCCTCCCTCTCACTTCCCCCGGACTCATGCTTCTCCGAAAACTTCGCGACGAAGCTCACCGATTCGCCATCACCTTCCACCGCAAACTCCGCGACAAACGCATGCACGGCTCCGTTCTCGACGAAATCCCCGGTATCGGCCCAAAGCGCCGCCGACTTCTCCTCCGCACCTTTGGCAGTATTGAAGGCATCCGCCGCGCCACAGTAGAAGATATCGCTTCTGTCCCAACCCTCACCCTCACACAAGCCAAACTCATCAGCGAATATCTCCGAGTTGACAATGCTTAACCCCCTACAAGTAACCGAGCTCATGCTCGCCCATCAGTCCGGCTCCCAAGCTCACCAACTCGCCCAAACCGAGTACCGATTCCAAATCGCCCAAGCCATGAAACTGGCACCCGGATCAAGAATCCTCGAAATCGGATGCGGGCAAGGGGACATGACCGCTGTCCTCGCTAACCAAGTCGGCCCCTGCGGAAAAGTCGTCGCCGTCGACCCCGCAGATCCTTCCTACGGTGCGCCTTATAACCTTGGCCAATCAACAACACATCTAAAGAACTCCGTCTTGGGCGAAAGAATCGAGTTCCATCTCAACCAAGATCCTTTAGAACCAGAATTTCTCTCTCAGAAAGCACCATTCGATGCCGCTATCCTTGCTCATTGCATCTGGTATTTCCCCAACCGCGATCTCATCTACCAAACCCTCGCCGAACTCCGCCTCCACATATCCCAACTGTTCATTGCAGAATGGCTCCTTAACGAACAAACCCCCGCCCAGCATATGCACTTCCTCGCCGCCACTCTCCAAGGCAAAATCGCTCCCCTCATCCCCAACTGCGACGCAAACATCCAAACCCCGCTCACCCAAGCTGAACTCCTCGACATCATCCAATCTGCTGGCTGGATAATCCAAACTCAAAGCAACCTTGATACCTCGCTACTCCCCGACGCGCAATGGGAAATCGACAGCGCCCTCGCCATCCTCAGCGAATCCCGAGAGCCCTTACCAATCGATACCGAAAGCCCAAATTCCTGGTTTGCTCCACTCCATAATCCTGAGCTAAAGCCGTCCGCTCAACCCCTCCCCGCAATCATCGTCTCCGCAACCGCCTAGCCACGCCAAAACCCCCAGGTACCATTAAGGGTTCAAATGAACCTGAAAGATACGCTCAATTTGCCGAACGCAGAATTCAGCATCCCCATGAAGGCTGATCTCGCCAAGCGCGAGCCCGCAATGCAAGCTCACTGGGACAAAATTGATATTTACAGGCTCATTCAACAAGACCGAAAAGACGCACCTACCTTCGTACTCCACGACGGTCCTCCTTACACAAATTCACCTATCCATATCGGTACTGGCCTCAACAAAATTTTAAAAGATTTTGTCGTTAAATCCCGAACCATGATGGGATATCGCGCACCCTATGTGCCCGGCTACGATAACCACGGCCTCCCCATCGAACAAGCCGTTATCAAGAAGCTCAACGAGGCAAAAATCGACTTCGACATCCCTATGCTCCGAGCCGAATGCCGAAAACACGCCGAACAATACATTGACATCCAATCAACTCAATTCAGGCGCCTCGGTGTCTTCGGTCTTTGGGACAAATATTACAGCCCAATGACTCCTAAATACGGTGCCGAAATCATTCGCATCTTTAACCGATTGGTCGAGAACGGTTACATCTATCGCGGTCTCCGTCCCGTTCTTTGGTCACCAACTTTCCAGACTGCCCTCGCCGACACCGAGATCGTCTACGACGAAGCTCATGTCAGCACCTCAATTTACGTCAAGTTTCCACTGCTCGAGGACCCTAATGGACTCTTCAGCGGATTCAATGATGTTGGTTGCGTTATCTGGACAACCACACCCTGGACGATTCCCGCAAATCTAGCCGTCGCTTTCCATCCCACCTTCACTTACGTTGTCGCCAAAACGGATCATGGCCATCTTGTCCTGCTCAAAGATCTCCTTGAAAAAACAATGGAGAAATGCGGCATCACGTCCTACCAAGTGGTTAAAGAATTCCCTGGAAAAGAAGCCGAGTACATTAAGTTCAAGCACCCGATCTTTGATCGGGTATCGCTCGGGGTCCTTGCAGATTACGTAACCACCGAAGACGGTACTGGCGTCGTCCACACCGCCCCCGGCCACGGCCGCGAAGACTTTATGACTGGTCAGAAATATGGGCTCCCCGTACTCTGCCCTGTCAATGAACGAGGAATACTCACTGCCGAAGCCGGAGAATTTGAAGGCGTACACTTCAAAAAATGTGACGAAGTAGTCACTAACCGTTTGGCGGAAACCGGCAACCTCCTTTTCACCGAACCTTACACTCACAAATATCCCCTTGCTGAGCGAGATAACAATCCCGTTATCTTTCGCGCGACCGAACAATGGTTCATCGGCATCGATATTCCCTTCCACGCCGACCACAGCAAAACTCTCCGACAAGCCATGCTTGAGCAGATCCCCGGAGTTGCTTGGTATCCACCGACCGCCCAGACGCGGTTCACCTCAATGATTGAAGGACGGCCCGACTGGTGCATCTCACGCCAACGCCCCTGGGGAATCGGCATCCCGATCTTCTACGGAAAAGAATCCGGCAAACCTATCCTCGACCCAGTAGCAATCGAATCCATTGCTAAGCATATTGAAGCCAATGGCTCTGACTCTTGGTATACCGCTGACCCAGCCGAAATTTTACCAAACGGTTACAAACACCCCGAAACCGGCGAAACGGAATTCACCAAAGAAACTGATGTCTTCGACGTTTGGTTCGATAGCGCCTGCACCCACCTCTGCGTCTTAGAAGGCAATGTCGAACCAGAATGGAAAGAACAACTTCCTGCCGATGTCTTCCTCGAAGGTGCCGATCAACACCGAGGTTGGTTCAACATCAGCATGTTTCTTGGAACCGCCGTTCGCGGTGTCGGGCCATTCAAAGCCGTTGTAACCCACGGAATGATCACTGATGCCACCGGCGACAAAATGTCAAAGCGGAAAGGCAATAC
>JAPUDU010000049.1 GCA_027492935.1 Fimbriimonadaceae bacterium | reverse complement strand
GAATTAGCCGTATTGTCTGGTCGCGTAACAGAGGCGAAGAAGAAGCTTCGGGAATTGGATCAGGAAGAGAAGCGCATTGCTCCCCTTCTGGATCTCGAAGAGCATAAATACGCATTCGATCTAAATGCCCCTCTGAGCTTCGGGATTTTCTAAGTATATGCCGCAGTACGAGTACGAAATCACCAGCGTAGATGGCGTGACCCGAATAGGGAGGACGTTGCAAAGCGCATCAGAACCGGATCTGACCACATGGCCAGAGACCGGTGAAAGTTGTCGCAAGCTGGTGAGTTCGTTCTCGTGCAGAACTAGGACAAAAGGAATTGCCCCGGAAGACGAGTCAGAAAACCGGGCTTACAAGCAATGGTACGAGGACGAGATGGTTGCGAGGGAGGAGCGAAATGTCAGCTGACGGAATCGCAGGCAAGACGTTAGCGGATGAGATTCGTGATAGGGTGCAAGCCGCTTATGATCCCGGCCTTGCTGATGCGATTCACCGCGAGATGTGTTTTACGTATGGGGCAGAAGACAACGCCAACATGGGGATTACAGTTAGCGGTGATCGATTTAAGATTTACCCGGATGTATCCAGTGAGACTCAACAGATTGGCAAGGTTCGCAAATCGCTCAAAGGAGCCAGTGCGTTCCTTTCTCGGTTGATGAGCGCGGAGCCTATGCCGGAGTTCGAGGGTATCCACGAGGCGCAGAAGGCAGTTCGTGAGGGGTATTGGCGGAGCCGTTGGTATGGTGATGGGGATTCAAACGACGGCATATTCACACATGCGAGGGATTCTTGGTTATCGGGATGGATGCATGGCTACGCCGGTTGCGTGACCGGCTTGGTGACAGATCGCAAGAGCAAAAAACAGAAGGTGATTGGGAAGCACTTCGACCCTCGGTACATCATCCTTGACGACTTATGCCGGGATCCACGTGACGCAGATTGGGCTTGTTTTTGGGAGTTGATCCCAATTTATGAAGCTAATAAGTTATTCGATAAAGAAACTGTGCAAGAGCGCAAGATCACCTTGAAGGGATCAGATGGTTATGTTCGTGAAGCCGCTTTAGTTGGGCATTACTATGATGTTGGCTTAGGCGAAGTCCCACCCAAGATGGCTCGTTTCCTAGGCGGTATGAGCCACAAGCCGGTGCATGTGATGGATAACCCGTTCGAGAGGATTCCTTGCGCATGGATGGTTCACCTATTGTTGCCAGGTATGCGCCGGCCGATTGGTCAGGTGGTAATGACGCAGGCGGCGGAAGAAGCTCAGAACTTGATGCTACAGATCATCAAGGAAAAAGCGCGCAGGGGCCAGGGGCATACCGTTATCGATACATCCCGGTTGACTCCGCAGAGCGTGGCGGCAATTAGAGCAGGCAACTTCGATGTCATTTTAGAGCCGAAGGATCCTGAGGATAGTAAATCAATCCGGCCAATCGTTGAGCATATTCAGACATCACCAGCTGATCCGGTGATCTTCCAGCACATGCAATACATGGGCCAGGAAATCAATGAGCAGTTGGGCCTCAGCGAAGTTGGACGCGGGAGTTCAGTCGCGAAAGAGCAGACCAAATTTGAAGTGGAGCAGATGGAGCAAAACGCATCTGCAAACAATGCCGGGCCAGAGTTTGCAACGCGGATGTTCCTCCGTGACTTAATGATGCGGGTGTTTGAGATCGGTAGAGACTTTGACCGGCATCCTTTCACTGCAAACGTTATGGGGCATGAGATTGACTTTAACGTTGATGGAGAGCCTTCGAGTTCGCTAGGTTTGATCTTGAAGCCGAAGGCAACGATCAAGGTCACAGAGGACAGCCTGGTCGCAACTGGCAACCTCGCAAACATTTTCCGAAAGCTCAGGATGTACCAATGGTTACTGCCATTCGTTGGGAAGGGCATTTCGATGCCGGAGTTCCTTGCGAGGGCCCTGGCTATCATGCGCGAACCAGACGCCGATGCTTTGCTAGCAGGCGCAGAGGCGACGCAGATCCAGCCAGGTTCCCAACCCGGTGCAGACGGACAGGGCGGCGCACAGCCGGTACCAGTAGGAAACCCATTGCAACCTGGCCAATCGGCCCCAATGCAAGCTCAAGGAGCAAACTAGAAATGCCAAACGAAGAACAAAAACCCGCAAGCGCAGTAGTCGCAAACACTCCCTCTAACTCACCCAGCTCAGACGGTGGGGAAAGCCTTGACCTGGATGCAATGTTCAATGATGACGGCACATTTGCAGAACTCGGCGACGGACTGAAACCGGTGGCCAAGGCTGATGCAGGCGACGGTGAGGGTGCAGGGGGGGATGGTGATGACAAGAAGGTTGCAGATGGGGATGGTAAGCCAGAAGACGACGACCCAGCTAAGTTGAAGGCCGACATTGCCGGGATGCAATCACAGTTTAAGAGCGCAGAGCCGTTTATTCGATCATTGCACTTAGCGGTCACGCTAGGGGATGATGATGCTTCGCGCCAAGCCAGCGACGCCGAGGCGTTGAAGTTGATCGTGGGTTTTGCTAATGCCCGCTCAATGACACCAAGCGAGTTAGTTACGCAACTGACAGGTAAAGGTGAGAAGGCCAGTGATCCTGGCTCTGAATTGCCTAAGCCAAGTAAGCCGGTCTCTCAAATGACCGACGAAGAGTACGACGATTACCAAGCCAAACGCGACGAGGCAGTTCTTAAACTCGCTGAAACGCGAACCTTGGCACTCGTTAAATCTCAGACAGGTGCCATGGATAAGGCACTTAAGGACAGCCAAGCTCAGGCCGAACTCAAATCGGCTGTGCAAAAAGCGTTCCCAGTGGTGAGCGCAGAGATCAAAAGGGACTTTGCTGGATTTGAAATTCAGCCAGTTCAACTCGCTCAGGCGATGGTTGCATATCCGCATCTAAAGCCGGACGAGGCCGTAAGACTGAAACTCCAGAAAGAACTGTTTGCTCACGCAGGTAGTGCTTCGGGGCCAAAGAACGGCAGACCAGGGCCGGAGATGACAGAAGGCAAGAAGGGCAACAAGGCCACCGAACCAGATTGGGAAAACGACCCGATCAGTGCGGCGATGCAACTTCTTGGCGGAGAGTAATCAACCGGGCCAGCACATCAAGACACGGAGGAAATGAGAATTGGCACTATTCGACGCCGCAGGCAACATCACAAACGATGCTGTACTGCTTTTTAATCGACAAGCAAACAAGCGAGCTGTGTTGCTCGGTGAAAAGACCAACCCAGCGGTTGCGTTCTTTACCGGACAACTCGCTCCTGGTGACACGAAAAAGCGCGACCTCGGGGTTACACCAGAGGGAGTCAAGTTCGACGGAGGCAAGAAACTTGAAATCAAGTTCATGCAAAAGAAGACGAACCCGACAGGTACCGGATATGGCACCGGTGAGCAAGCGGCAACGTCGCCCTCAGCAGAAACCAAACCCCGGGCTTCGACGGAGATCCCCGTTGCTAACTACACCAAGTCGTACTACGAAAATGAGTCTGACTGGT
>JAPUDU010000048.1 GCA_027492935.1 Fimbriimonadaceae bacterium | reverse complement strand
TTAAGGAGTGGTGGCCGCAGGTTTTGGATGGGGTTGGAAAGGCGATGGGGTTTGATGCGAGTGGGCCAGTTTCGAGCTTAAACGAGGAGCAATATTCGGCGGTTTTGCATGGTTTGAAAGAGCCGGTAACGGTGAAGATGCAGTATTCGCGTTCGGAGCGGGAGTTTTCTAGTAAATGGGATGGGGTTCTTAATATATTAAAGAAGAAATATGAGAGTTCGGAAAGTGAGTGGGTGCGGGGAGATTTGGCGCAGTACATGCGGACTTTGCCTTGTCCGAGTTGTCATGGCAAAAGATTAAAGCCAGAAAGTTTGTGTGTGAAATTGGTGGGGGTTGATATTAGTGATATTTCGGAGATGAGTGTGGGGGATGCTTATGCATTTTTTGAGGGGCTTGAGGACAAGCTGAACGAGCGTCAGAAAGTGATTGGGGAGCGGGCGGTGAAGGAGATTCGGGAGCGGCTTGGCTTTTTGCACGATGTTGGATTGAGCTATTTGAACTTGAGTCGCAGTGCGAATACATTGGCGGGTGGTGAAGCGCAGCGAATTCGGTTGGCAACGCAAATAGGGAGCGGTCTGATGGGATGTTTGTATGTACTTGACGAACCTTCTATTGGGTTGCATCAGCGGGACAATGCGAAGTTGATTGAGACTTTGATTCGCCTGCGAGATTTGGGGAACACAGTCATTGTTGTTGAGCACGACGAAGACACGATGCGGGCGGCAGATTGGCTAATCGATATTGGTCCGGCGGCGGGTGAGCATGGGGGGCAGATCGTGAATGAAGGCCCCTACGAGGAGTTTATTAAACATGATTCTCCGACGGCGCGGTATTTGACGGGGGCGGATTCGATTGCGGTACCTAAGAAGCGGCGTCAGCCGCGTTCGAGTTATCCTCTTGGACCGGTTAAGATTGAGAGGAAGAAATAGTGGCGAAAAAGAGTTGGGCGGAGAAGATGCTGACTCCTGTAGCTCCGGAAGTGATTATTTTGGAGAAACAGATTGGTAAGTGGGGTGGGCCAGGAGATAGGATGCTGATTCCTACTCCGGGATTGATTAAAGCGGAGATTGATCGACTCGGTTCGGGGCAGTCTATTTCTCCCGTTGAGATGCGGGCACGGCTTTCAACTGAACATAGTACTGATTTTGCTTGCCCGATGACGACGGGGATATTTTTGCGGATCGTGAGCGAGGCGGCATGGGATGAACATTTGATGGGAGCATCTTTGGAGACGGTCACACCTTTTTGGCGAGCAGTTGATCCGAAGAGTCCGCTAGCGAAAAAGTTGGCTTGCGGGTTGGAATTTGTTGTTCAGATGAGGAAATCGGAGGGGATAGCGTAATGGAAGAGTTGTTAAAGATTGCAAAGGCTATGCAGATTGATAAGCCGAGCCAGGATTTGATTGATGCAGGGTTGGGCCAAGAGGCTTTACATGCGACGATTCGAGTTGAGCTTGAGGAGCGGTATTTGATTGAGCTTGACGAAGTGGAAGATGGGTGGGTTGATCGGCTGGCGATTATTTATTCCGGTGAGCCGGCGGAGTTTGTGGTGGAGGAGTTAGTTGGAGCGTCGCTTTGGGAAGGGAATATTGATGATGTTTTAAGGGTGGTTTCCGGGGTTCAGGGGGATTTAGTAGGAGCGGTTTTGCGGGAGATCGGGATGGAGGGAGAATTTGAACGGATTGCGGTGGTGGAGAAACCGGTGAGATATGAGGTTTGGTTGGGGCCGGAGGTGGACTGGTGAGCGATTGGTTGGTTTTGAAGAATGCGCGGGGGCATAACTTGCAGGGGGTGAGCGTTGCGATTCCCTTGGGTTGTTTTACGTGCGTGACGGGGGTGAGCGGGAGCGGGAAATCGACGTTGATTCAGGACACACTTTTTCCGCGGTTGATGTACGAATTGCATGGTACGCGTGGAGTTTGGGAAGCGCACGATGAGCTTTTGGGACATGAAGCGATTGATAAAGTGATCGATATTGATCAGGGTCCGATTGGACGGACGCCACGCAGTAACCCGGCGACCTATACGGGCACTTTTGATATGATCCGCGACTTGTTTAGTAAAACTCCGGATGCAAAGATGCGCGGGTATAAGCAAGGCCGGTTCAGTTTCAACGTTAAAGGTGGGCGGTGCGAGACGTGCCGTGGCGATGGGATTATTAAGATTGAGATGCATTTTTTGCCGGATGTATATGTTCCGTGCGAGATTTGTAAGGGGAAGCGCTATAACCGTGAGACTTTAGAGGTTCGGTACAAGGGCAAAAACATTGCCGATGTTTTGGAGATGACAATTGAGGAAGCGTGCGAATTTTTCAAGCCGATTCCGAAGATTTTCAAGAAGTTGGAGACATTGTTGCAGGTCGGGCTTGGTTATATCCGGATGGGACAGGCGGCGACGACGTTATCGGGCGGTGAAGCTCAGCGGGTTAAGTTGGCATCGGAGTTGAGCAAACGATCCACGGGGCGGACGCTTTACATTTTGGATGAGCCGACTACGGGTTTGCATTTTGATGATGTAAAGCGGCTTTTGGAAGTGTTACACCAATTGGTTGATCAGGGGAACACTGTTCTGGTGATTGAGCATAACTTGGATGTGATCAAGACGGCGGATTGGATTATTGATATGGGGCCAGAAGGTGGATCCGGTGGTGGAACGGTTGTCGGATATGGGACACCGGAGGATATTGCGAAGATCAAAGGGAGCTATACGGGCGAATATTTGGTGCGGTTGCTCCAAGATGCAAAGTGAGATTAGATAAGCCCGGCCCATTGGCCGGGCTTATCTGGCAATTCAGGATGAGAATTGCTTAATGTTATCGATCTCGTTCTGCGCTTCTTTGATGGCATTTCCTGAGAGGAGATGATCTAGGGCGATGGTGATCTTATGGTTTGGTGCCATTCGTTTTGCCGTGGTGAATGCAGCCGCAATACATGCAAATCCGAACGCGACGTTTGCCGCGATCCAACCGGGGCTAACTTTTGAGATAATTTCTGGTGTTGTTAAGGCTTGGATCAGTACCATCGGGAAAGCAAACCAAATGGTGGTGCCGATGAGGATTGCAGCCTTTGTTGCCTTGAGGTTGAGGGCATTGATCTTCAGAAGGTTGTTCTGTGCTTCTGTGATTGGCTGGGAGAGATCAAGTTTTGAGACCGCAATGAGTTGCAATATTGACTGCCCGAGGATGAGAATTAGGAATCCGTGAACGAGTAGGGCAGGCAGACTTAGCCAAGGAATCTGAGTCCATGTTGCGAAGTGATCAGCGATAAAGCTTCCGCTCAAGATTAATGAGATTGAAGCCAGAATGACGCCAAAGATGGGCTCGCGGTTGAGAGCTATTTTTACTCTCTTGTTACTTTGTTCTTTCTGAGTTGTTGTCACAGCGCCATTGAGGCGTTGGAAGTCGTCGTTCATTTCGTTCCAGGTAAGTTTTATTTCGTTGAGTTCCATTAGTTTGTTTCCTTTTATTCAAATTTCGTGCGAAGTTTGGCTTTTATT
>JAPUDU010000047.1 GCA_027492935.1 Fimbriimonadaceae bacterium | reverse complement strand
GCCCCCTCAAACTGCAAAAACCAGCGCCCGTTCCACAGGAAACGACATAGAGCCCCAATAAGCAGCCATTCCACCATTCTTGGCGTATGCTGTTGCTTTATTTCTAGATGTGTTGCATCAGACAAATAGTTTTTCACATTCCCCCAATCCATCAATTATCGGACCCTCTCAATGTTCGAGCACATCGTCCTCCGCAGAACCGCAGGTGGCCTGCCAATTTCAGCTGGTCAAATCGCGGAAGCATTACTTTACTACCAAAAAGTGCACATCGTCGTTGACAGAGGAACGCTACAAAATCTTGTTCGGCAAATTGGAACTGGCCACATCCTAGCACTGCTGCGCCGCGCTGAAATTTCTGCTGTCTATTGTGAAGAAATACTTGGCACATATACGGACTCGGCCGGCGTTTCTCAGTACCACAATTATGTCTCAATGAAAGTTGCTGGCCATGAAACTGTTGGTAAGTTCAAGAACCCGCAAGAACGCCTGCAATATTTTATTGAAGGCCAAGGCATCTCAAAACGGGAAGCAACGGTTTTTACCAGAGCCTTTCTGGACATGGTCCCCACTCGTTCCCTTTCCGGGAATCACTTTATTCAGGGCGGAATTGCTGGTGCAGCAAAGCTCGACATTTTGGATGTCGAATATAGGAAGCAGGCTATCCGCAAAGCTATTGCTGTTATTCCGGGAGGCTATGAGGTTGGTGACGATCTTAAGCTTGAAGTGATCAATTCGGACTTGGGAATGTTTGTCTTCACCAACATTGATTTAGAGTCTGTCAATCGAAGGCGCGCTCAAGCTGTACCTCCCGTTGAACCTTTGACGATCGCTTATCTGCTGAACCAAATATTGGAAGCGCGTGCAGATCTGGCCTTGGCATCCTTCTATGGCGGTGACTTTGTGACTTCTACTGTCACGTCGGCAATCATTCAGGTTCGGCATGCTGAACTTCTTCGGAGGTCAAAGCTTAACGTGGACTCGCGTCGGAACTTCATCGAAGTTGTACTACCAGAATCCCCAAGTCTGGCCGAAGTAATTGACTCCGGAGAGCGCACTATCGATGAATTTCTCACCTTTTTGGATCGAGCAGGAAGGTTCAAAAATTGGCTGAAGGCCGTCAATCCTGATGAGGATTTGATTCGAACCTACGTGCGTGATATTTCGTCAGAAGACTGGATCAAGCGTCTTCGTCCAAAGAGCCTTCGCTACCTATTTACGCTCGCCGTTGGAGCAACTAATCCGGTAGCTGGACTGGTTTCGGGAATTGTTGATAATTTTGTTGTGGAGAAGCTATTCTCCGGGTGGCGTCCGAATCATTTCGTTAAAAAAGTACTTTCTCCGTTTGTTCAGGATCATTGATTGGGTCCAACCCGAGCCAAGGGTTGACTGACCGGTTTCCCTACCGCGACATTTCCGCTTTGGGTCGTCAGCACTCGGTGATGAATGGCCGCTTCCGGGAAGCGGAACTTCACTGACCGCTTTCCGGCGACGAAGTCGACGAGAGCTCGGTCGCATCACGACCCACAACTGCCGGCCGTGCCGTACGAGGTTCAACGGCGGGTGTCGGAGTCGAGCAGCCGTACAGAGCAAATCCCCACCGACAACGGATCGGTCTTAGTGGCCTTTGGCAGATGGATTTGACTAAGTCAGCTATGAAAATTACACCGGACGTTGGGGATGCATTAAGTTCCCTCAGCGCATTGATGTCGTTAAACGAGGTTACTGCCGACAACAGCCGCAATCTGTTTAAGTTGCCGCGGGATAAAATCGTAGAGAAGCCTTTTGCTGCGTTGAGATACAGGGTACAGCGTCAAAAACAAGTTTGGTTTATTCAATGACCGACACCTTGTTGATGGAGTCGATTGAAGCCTCCAGATAGTCCTCAATCGCTTCAGCCGTTATATCTTTCAAGAGGTCTGTGTCAATCGTTAGTTTGACTAACCCCTCAACGCGGACGTCGATTTCGGACTCGGCTTCGAAGTAGTGATCGTTGTGATCAGACACGCTCGGCATCTTGTCCTCGTCCATCGAATAGAAGTCCGACTTAAAGATGTAGTAGGTGATCGATACGGTCATGTCGAACTTGAAGGGAAGTCCGAACTCACCATTTCCAAAATAGTGAAGCTTATCGTAGTCCAGCCCTAAGTCCGTTGGGTTCCAATATGAGGTGATGGTCCCTTCGTGGTTGTCATCTGGAATCGAGCCTGAATGTACCGTCCTGCCGTAAAGTTCTTCACCCGCATGGTGTTCCATCAATGAAGCGACTCCACCGCTCTTGGTTTCGTGATCCATGAATGCAGCGCGAAGTGCCGGAAGATTTGCCACGACATCCAACTCTAGGATTTCATTCTGAATATCAGGCTGCTCAATGAAAGCGCCAAGGCTCTTGTACGCCTTCACCCCGTCCAGAGCCTCTGATGCATTGAATACCTTGCCATCCTCTGCAATAACCGAGAGAGGGGCAGCTTGTGTGGCAAGCTGAAGGATGCTTTGGAAAATGAAGGCGTCAGGGATGTCCTTGCGGTCCTTCGGTTGTGTCAGCGGAGACTTGCCAAAGAAATATGCTTCCATTGCAGCGAGAGCATCGTGCTCTGTTAGTAGAAGTCTCTTGCCGCCGATTGATTCGACCCAAGTCGGAAAATCAGCCTCGACCTCCGCCAGAATTGGCTGCTGTACCGCACAAAGTTCGTGCTTGATGGTGAGCGCCTGTGCTCTATGCGCTGGGGACAATACTTTTTTTAGCAAGCCATCAATTCCACCGACTGCCCCAGCTAGTTCCTTTTTGTAGGCCTCGATCTGTTGCGTTTGAACCTCACGTTCGACGACATAAGGAACATTAAGAGTCACCACCTCTGCTTTACAAAGCCTTTCCAACGCCTTGAAGGGCAAATCGTTCCTGGCAGGACATTTTCGGTAGATGTTGGTGTCTATCAGAACGTTATATTTAGGCATGGAGTGTTCCTTCGTTCATCTTGTCTGGTCGGACCTTATATAGAGTCCTGAAAGCTCCGCTTACCAACGGCTCATCAAATATCTTGAACATCTCTGAGCCCACAAGCAGCTTCTTGAGTGTTTTGAAGCCGTAACGTTCCTTGAGCGCCTTAACCTCATCCGGCAATTCCTTTGCAGCCAGATTACCGGCTTGAGCCAGGTAGGTCCAGCCATCCTTGCGGTGGTGCTGGGTGGCTACATCGCAGAATAAGCTGACCAGCGGACTCGCCTGCAACCACATCAATTCGGTTTGTTTTTCGTAATCTGGGCTAGCAATGAAATCGGAAAGCACCTTTGCGCTCTCATGCAAGCGCAGGACGGTGTCCCTCAGATGCTCGTGCATCGGCTGAATCCTTTCGCGCTGTGCGTCTAGGTAAGCCAATGTGTCGTTAAGCACATCGTCGTTTCTAGGCTGCCATCGTGCCAGGAAGTGATGAACCAGATCGTTGCGTTCATCGGTCATCAGTTTGAGGTCGCGGCTCATGGTCTCAACAAACTCTGTGT
>JAPUDU010000046.1 GCA_027492935.1 Fimbriimonadaceae bacterium | reverse complement strand
GGAAGTCTGTAATCTCCAAAACAGCCTCCGTACAGTGCAAATCGTACTTAATCGAATACTGTTGAGCCTCCATTTGCTTGGTGTAGCCGTTATAAAATAGCACCGCATCTGTACTAATCTGCCCCCACTTAAAGCCCTCGATCTGCAAACTCGCCGCCCCCCAAGTCGCCCGGCTCGCATCGTATCGAACACTTGTAGAAATTCCCGTTTCACCTAACCGAAAACGATTATCCGCTCGAACAACTCCCCAAACCCGGTTGAACGTATCGTAGTTCGCCGCCAACTGGAACGAACTCGTATTCCCTCGGTAATTAGTCCCCAAAGTAATCATCTGCCACTGCGTTTGCTGTCGCTCCGCCGCCAAAACATCGTATCCCGTCGCCAAAGTCGAAGTCCAACCTCGCCCATGATTCACATCTACCCCGAGCTGGAAGGCATCATTCTGCCCCGCTAAATCAATCGAAAGCGGCGTATAGCCAAGTTGCTTCTGATTCCGGTAACTCAAGCGAATATTCGAGTTCGAACCAAACTGATACCGCAAGTTCCCACCGTAGCCAAGTTGATACTGAGCCGTATCATCGCTATACATGCCCTGCCGATAAAGCCCGTTGTAATCTAATGAGAACCCGCGCCCCAATAACTCTGTCTTGCTCAACTGAGAATCAAAAGTCATTCGCGTAATCGGACTCCCCCCCGGATCACGCAACTCACCAATGCTCCCCTCAAATCGCAAAGGCCATGCTTTCCCCAAATCAGTTCCAAACAGCCGACCCGTATCCGACCGCAAGGTCAAAAGCGGCGTTCGGTCACTCGCGGCACTAAAACTCTGAGCATCACCAACCGGTACCGATCGTTGGTAAAGCAAGTCGGCACTAAATGACCGCAACTCCTGCTGACCAAAAAACCGCAGATCAACCCGCTTACTTTCACTCAAAACCACACCCTGATTAGCACTGTTCGAATTCGAATAGGTTGCACTAAAATTCGTTCGCGTATCTTGCCCAAAATTCCGAGTATCACTCAAACTATAACTCTGCGACAAACTGCCAAACGCTCCAGTATCAGAGCTATTCCTTGTGTATCCAAAAACCGTCGTACCCCGCGCACTCGGAACCGTAAACTGTGCCCGTCCATTCAAAATCGAGCTATCCGGTGCCGTTAAGTAGTTGTTTCTTTGATAACGCGTATCAATCTCCAGCCGCGAAGCACCAAACCGCTGTTGATGCCGAACATTAGCCACCAAAGTATCATCCCGACCCGTCAAGCCATAAGCTCCGATGGTCCCCAGAACACTTTCCGTGTCATAAGCGTATTCACCCCCCAAACCAAACCCCAATTTGGTCATGTAATCAAGCCGAGTCTCAAATGTATCGTTCCCTTTGAGCGGTGTAATAAATCGCGACTTCACATAATAACCTTCATCCTGCGATTGCCCAAACTCCGGCAAATAACGCGGCCGATCATTCACGAGCGGAATATACAAATAAGGCAAACCTAAAACCCGCTTCCCTAAAATATTTAAACCAAAATCACGAAGCACCAGTTTCTTCCCCGGCACCATCTCCGTATCCCGAGCATCAAACGAGAAGTGCGGATGATCCAAATCACAAGGAGTGACCTCCCCATTCAAAACATGGAAGTGGCTTTCCTGAAACTTGCCCTGTCCTCCACGAACATAAAACGGCCCCGTAGTCAGTCCATTAGTTCGTGTCGGAACAATAACCGCTTTGCCATTCTCAATTTCGTAAATCTTATTCTTAAAGTCAACATGAACAACCTCCCCCTCGACAACGTCGCCTTCCCCTACCAGCGAACCACCCCCCGTCAGCACAAATCTTTCGGTTGCTAAATCCCCCTCAATCTTGTCCCCTTTGAGCGTATACCCTTCGTACTCAACCTCAACGTTCCCTTCAAAAATAACGGTGTCTCCCACCCGATTGTATTTGTTTGCGTTAATAATCTTGAGCGGCTTACTCTTAGAATTACTCGCTGGAGGTAACTGTTGCTGCTGGGGTTGCTGGGCCGGATCCTGAACCGATTTCGTCTCTTGAACGGACTCGATCTCGCTAGCTGCATCCGGTAAATCCTGACAAAATCCCACCGAAAACGATAGGATTAATATCAAAAGTGAAATAAATCTCACTCAATTCTCCATAGCGCAATCCCTGTCACCAAGACAATGAGAGCTACCGGGCTCCACGCTGCCAACATCGGATCAAGCCACCCATTGCGACCGATAACCTCTGTTGCAACAATCTGCGCATTAAAATACATCCACACCGTCGCCAAGCTAATTAAGAACCCTTGGAACGCGCTCCCCCTTCTAAATCGGATCGCCAAAATCCCACCCATCAGCGCAAAACCGAGACAAGTTGCTGCCCCCGCAAAGCGTGAATAAAACTCAACTTCACTCCGCCGAGCATTCACTTTCGCTTTCTTCAAAGCCAAAATATCATCCCATAACTGCTTATTAGTCCGTTCTTTCTCCGACTGCCCCGGAATAAAGTCACTCAAAACAATACGCTGGTTAATCGTAAGTTGCTTCACTCGATTAACCATGATCAAACTCTCACCCTCAATAATCCGAATCTCCGGAGTATCAATCGTCCAAACCCCCGCCGAATAACGACCTGTAGGCGCAGAGTAGAAATAAACCTGACCCGGCTTCGGGCGTTCATAAAGCAGAATATCCTTCAAAATCAAATCCTGCCCGTCCTGGATCACCTGACCTATATTGGCTGAATAAGGAGCCAAATTAATCGTCTGATTCTGCTCAATTTTCCCCACTACCCCCACCGTTCCAAAATCGAGAACAAGCTTCTTATATTCTCGACCCGCCCAAGGAGTCACCTTATCCGAGTTATAAAAACTTAACCCCGCAAAAACCACCCCAACCACCCCAACAATCCGCAAAATTCGCCAAATAGAAATCCCCGCTGCCCGCATCGCCGTGACTTCCCCTTCTCGCGCTAACCGGGAAATCGCCAGCGAGCTCCCGAAAGTAACCCCCATCGGGAAGACCAACAAATACCATTTCGGGAGTGAAAGAAATGCAAACTTCAAAATCGCTTCAAGCGGAATCCCTTTCAAATCAAGATTCTTGAACGCCCAAATCAACTCGTTCGACATAAACAGTAAGCCGATCATGACCGTCCCCGCGATCAAAGGCACAAACATCTCTTTCAACACATACCAATCAAGCTTACGAATCAACTACGAACCCCCTTCGAAACAAATATCCCCAGACCAGCCATCGCCACCACAACCGCCCCAATTCCCACGCCAAGCCGAACCTCCGGCGAAACTTGATTACTCACCAAAAACGGGGCCGCCGCCACACAACCAGCTAACACTGCCCAAACCCCCAAGAGCATTCCCCAACCGGTAAAACCGACGTATCTCCGACGAACGAGATCAACCAAATACTCTGCCCCACAACGACGGCAAAAACAGTCTTCCCCTGCATTCGACACGCCGCATCGCAAGCACTGCGTTTCCGTCCTAAGCGGAACACCCCCCAATTCTTGTTGCCATCGCGCCAAAGCTTTAAATTCATTCTGAAACAAATCCTTCGGCTGTCCCTTCAAAGCCCCACTCATCAAAGCCGCCGCCGGATGCAACAACCCCCGCTCATACATTAACATCGCCAAAGTTGTCTTCCCGTATACGTCCGCCCGATTCATTCTGAGCCGCTCATATATATTCCCTATTCGCTCCAGTTCAATCTTGAAAAGTTCATGTTTTCGCCAAGATTCATTTACCAAAGGATACAAGATCACCGTAACAAGCGCAACTGAAAATGGCACCCACGCATAACTACGATCCGGTGCAAAGCTCCCTGCTACCCCCAAACTTATTCCCACACCCAAAGCCAATAACCCGACGGAAGTATCAACTTCATCCATAACCAGCCAGCCAATGACCGTGTAAACCCACACGCCCACCGGAACCCACACCGCAAAGGCAAGGATCTGCATCAAGCTGAACATAAAATCAAACGCTACTTATCAGACGGATCAACTCCGTCCTCTTTTACCAATTCACCCTCTTTCTTTTCGCCGCCAAAACTAAATTTGGGCTCCGTACCTTTAACAATCCTCTGAATATTGGGCCAATGCTTGTAATAAATGAATATCGCCAAAGCCAAATAAACCGTCCAGAACAAAGGCGGAGGAGTCAGCAATAACCCTGCAATCACCATAACCGCTACTGCGACCAAACTCGCCAAGCTCACCAACCGCGTCATGAACGCTACGATCAAGAACAACAGCAAAACCCAGCCACCAACCATAGGAGATGAGCCAACAAGCATCCCCAATCCGGTCGCAATTCCCTTCCCCCCCTTAAATTTCAAGAATGGGCTAAACATATGCCCGACCATCGCCATTCCTCCACAAATCAACCCAAACTCTTGACTCGGAAATCCAAAGCCGAAAATCGGCCTTGAAACAATCACCTGAAACACAAAGGCCGGAATAAACCCTTTCAAAACATCAAAAACAAGGCAAACCGCACCTGCTTTCTTTCCTAAAACTCGCGCAATGTTAGTTGCTCCTACATTGCCACTCCCTTCCTTCATAATATCGACCCCCTTAGCCCGCGCAACCAAAACCCCAACCGGTATCGCGCCGATAAAATAACTCAAAACCAGCAAAACCCAACCATTATTCATTCCGCTTTCAACCTCGCCACACCTTCTTCAAAAACCCCACGGATCCGACTCGCGTGCCGGCCATGCAATGCCAAAACCTCATTAGGATCAACCAACCCAAAATTCTCACCCAACAAAGCCAACCGATCAGGATTTTCCGGAAAGAGATCATCCCCCACACCCATGAGATAAAGCGAATTACGAACCCGATTCAAGTATTCAAATCCTTCCTTCAAAGCATCGTACTCAACCACATCAAGAAATCGTTCATTCAACAAAAGCTTGAGCCGATCAACCGTTCCCACCGGAATTTCATCCAGGTTGCTCACGACCTCTGCCCGTCGCAGCATCCATAGCTGAGCCAGCCAAACAATGTCATCAAGTCCGCCCCTTCCTAGCTTAATATGACGATCGCGCATACCAGGTTTCACTCGCTCTCTCTCAATTCGCTCTTTCATGTGGAGAAGCGATTCAAATTCTTCTCCCGAAATCGCGTCTCCATAAGCAACCTCCCGCAAAATATCCGCCCCAAAGCCACCGCCCCAAACTACCCGCGAACGCCCCAAAGCAAACCGCTCCCACGGCTCCATAAACGTCGCCGCATATTTCCGCAACCCTTCCGGAGTAACCGCCAACCGGCCATTTCGCCCCTCTGGTCTTAGTCGAAAATCCACTTCAAAGGGAGCGCCTAGAGCCTTCAATTTCCCCAGTTCAATGGCCGCCGCTTGCAAACTCCGTTCAACCAATTCACGTTCCGATTCATCCCCCACCAAAATCAGCAAATCGGCATCAGAAGCCGGGCTCATCTCACCCGCCGCATAACTCCCCAGTCCAACAACCGAAATTGATTGTCCCCAATGCCGTGACAAAACCCCAATTCCCGCATCAAAGTGCCGCATCATCTGCGACCCAAAATCTATACCATCCACAAAAAAGCTATGCAGAACCGTCCTCAACCAACTATTTCGCAACGCACGTTGCATATCCCCTCTATCGTAGCGAGAATTCAAAGCAACAAACCCCGAATTCGCATCCACCTCTTCCTGAATCTCTCCGCTTAAAACCTGATCCAAAACCCCCGGTGATTGCTGCAAATAAGGAATTAACGCCGGAGCCTGACGAGCAACCAGTTCAAGCCGCTCCCGACTACTTTCGTTCTCATTCAAAGCCTTGGCATAATCGCTTCCCCCTTTCACATTCCCCAACCAACGCAAATCCACATCTATCGCGGAATCCGACTCTCCAAGAATCGGCTCAAACACAACTTCAAACCCACGTCTTACTGACCTCCGCCGCACAACCACCTCATCTTCCAGAGTTCCAACTCTGCTATATCCCAGCGAGCGCGAAACAATTTCCCGCAACGCCAAATTATCCGGCAAGGCATATACCTGCCGATTTGCTAATATCTGCACGCGATGCTCAAGTCGTCTCAAAAATATATAATTTTCCCTAAAACTTCTACCAATCACGCGATCAATCAATCCATGATTAACCCCAGCCCCCAACATATCTAAGGTCGAACGGCCTCGCAAATCCTCATTCGAATTCCCGTTCAACAGCTGCATAACCTGCACACAAAGTTCAACATCGCGTATGCCGCCCGGCCCCCGCTTCAAGTCCGATTCGTCAACTTCCTCTTCCGCCCGACGCCGCATCTTGAGCAGATTTCCTAGCGCCATCTCACTCCTCGCCCCCGCAAAAACAACCCGATTACGCAAATCCTCCCACCATTGAACAAGCGTTGGATCAGGTGAAATCAGGAAACTCCGAATCAAAGCAACTTGCTCCCAAGGCTCCGCATACTGATCGTAATACTTCTCAAAAGATTGGACTGAACATGCGATCGGCCCCTGACTTCCAAACGGCCTCAGCCTCAAATCCACGCGATACAAGTCACCACGCCCCATTCGATCTGCCACTGCCGAACGGAAAAACTCGCAGTACTTCCTCGCCCCTTCCTCATCAATCCCCTCACCAACCACAAACACCAAATCAATATCGCTCGAATAGTTTAATTCCAACCCACCTAACTTACCCATAACGCCGATGCCGACCGGGCACACATCAGGATAAGCACCGCGCTTCTTAAACTGAGCCCACGTCACCTCTTGCGCCAAAGTAACAAGTCCAACCGCTAACTCGCTAATCCCTCGCCAAATCTCCGGCTGAGGCATTAATTCTCCAATATCCTGCGCCGCCAGAATCACCGTATGCTCCTGTTTCAAAAAACGGAGTCGATCCAGAGCATGAGAATAATTTGTCGCGTTCGCCAGCAATCGATGACCCTCATCAACTACCAAATGGCGATCCCACTGCTGCCCCAAAACCTCGGGATCAAGCAACAAACTCACAAACTCGGGATTCTGAATTATTAAATCTGTTAAATGACTACTTGTACAAATCACACTCACAAAAACCGCCGCGAGCTCTGGCATTGCCACCAACTGATCAGCAAAAACCCCTGCCCCACTCATCGCTCCCGCAATGCGCTCCAAACGCGCCAGCCCTTCTTCCCCATTCGGCCAATCTTCAAAAAGCCGCCAAAGATCATCCTCTATCGATCGGTTCAGCTTAACGCAAATCCGATCAATCAACTCCTGAGCTTTCTTTTCGTCCGAAAACATCCCCGACTCTTAACCTATTCGCAGGATACACTCACAGAGTGCGCGTATCCAAGTTCCTAATCCTTCTCCCCTTGCTCGCGCTCCTCAACGCCTGCAGTAGCGAGCCGAGCATCAAAGGCACATGGGAAGCATCAGATGGTAGGCCAGTAACCCTTGTTTTTGGCGAAGGTTCCGCAAACTGGTCAGTGGAAATGTTTGGCCAATCAGTCGCAATTTCCGGCAACTACACACGAGAAGGTAACCGCTTAAAAATTAAAGACTTAGAACTACCAGGCAGCAAAGACATGGCGAAAATGCTTGCCCCCAAAATCGCCAGCATCAACCTCGAAGTCGGTGTCGATGCCATGGTCAACTTCAAAAACGACGACGAAATGATCCTTACCGGAGACAAACTTGTTGATGGTGCATACCGCCGAGTAACCAAAAAATAATGAACCAACGCATTGCCGTCATCATGGCCGGAGGCTCCGGCGAACGTTTCTGGCCAGTCAGCACAAAGTTACGTCCCAAGCAGTTTCTTAATCTCGCTGATCCTGAAAAAACCCTGATCGAACAATCCGTCGATCGCGCATCTGCCCTAACAAACACTGACCAAACATACATCGCCACCGCTCGCCACCTCGCCGACCTCAGTGCCCAAACTTGCCCCCAACTCCCATCCAAAAATATTCTCGCCGAACCAACAAAGCGCAACACTGCCGGAGCACTCGCTTGGGTCGCCGCATGCCTCATTGCCGAGTTCCCCGAAACTTGGGCCACCACCACTGTCGCCGTTCTCACTGCCGATCAGCGCATCTCTACCCAAGCTCAATTTGAATCAACTGCTCACACTGCAATGACCGCCGCAGAAGAACAAGGTGCAATCGTAACAATCGGAATCAGGCCCGACCGACCAGAAACCGGTTTCGGCTACATCGACTGCGGCGAACCAACGGGCGATGTCAAAAAGGTCAAAAAATTCACCGAAAAACCTGATCTTCCAACCGCCGAAAAATTTCTCGCCAGCGGCAACTTTCTTTGGAATAGCGGAATGTTCTTCTACACCCTGCCCACTTTCATGGCCGAAATGGAATCCCATCAACCAGCCATCGCTCAATCAATCCGAAAAATGGCCGGTGAACTCTCCCAAGGACAACTCGAGCAAGCCGATGCCACATTCGAATCTCTCCCCAGCATCTCCATCGATTACGCCCTCATGGAAAAAAGCGACAAAGTACTCGTCGCCGAAGCAGAATTCGAATGGGACGACCTCGGAGCCTGGGATTCAATCGCCCGATCATACAAACCCGACCACCAAAATAATGTCGCCCTCGGTGCCCACAACCTTATCGAATCAGAGAACAACGTGGTCTACAACGAAACCACAACCCACACGGTCAATATTCTTGGGGTCGATAACCTCGCCGTTGTTATCACCGGCGATCAAATTCTCATCATCCCCAAAGATCGCGCTCAAGAAGTCAAGAAATTCCTAAATCCTTAACTACTTCCCGCAAATCCCCTCCCAAAAATCGGTGCGCCTTCACTCCTGCCTTGCTGGCTGCTTCAATATCAGTCTCTTTGTCACCTACCAAAAACGCCTGATCTCCCGCCGCCCCAAAGTACTGAAGAGCCATTTCCACCATCCGCACCCCCGGCTTGCGGCCCGGGCAATCCGCTTCCGGCGCATGAGGGCAATACACCACTAAATCAACATCGACTTCCAGGCTAACCCATTCCATTAGGTTCAAAAAAGCCGCTTCCGAATAATATCCCCGACCAATTCCCGATTGGTTAGTAATAATCCCAATCCCGTATCCCACCTCTCGACAACGAATCAAAACCTCCTTCGCCCCCTCAACCCATTCAAATTTTTCTTGCTTAAAAACATATCCATGATCAATATTCAGTACACCATCACGATCAAAAAGCCCCACCTTCTCTGCCAAGAACACCGCCTCCTCAACTGCCTGATCGCATCGTACAATTCGCATAGATTGGCTCAAATCAACACCATTTTGACCCGGTTCCCCGTCCATAGTTAAGATAAATCCAAATACCTATAAAAGTTCTTTAGGTTTTTGGGTTAGAAATGCCCTTCGATCAGCCGAAAATTGAACGTGGGCAGGTATCCTCACGGAGCCCTTCGCGAAAGAGTAACAAAAGATGACCACGGCAGAAAGAGAAACTCAAAACTGGCAATCGAACGAGTATTCGTCGTCAGTAACCGTAACCGAGTTCATAAGCTCGATTAAACGGAATAAAGGTGTCTTCTGGACAACTCTCCTCACCTGTTTAGCCCTCGGCGTAATCGCCAGCCTTCTACTTCCTGCGAAGTTCGCTGCTGGTTCTGAAGTACTCGTCGAAGGAACAGCTCCGGGTGGTGTCAGCACCAGCCCAGGAAACATTATCGGTGAACTCGATATTGCGGGCGCATCGTATCCCCTCTCAACTCAAGTTGAACTCCTCCAATCTCAAGACGTTTTCTGGGACGCATTGAACAATGCCGGAATTCCTATCCCCAAAACCCTCAAGGAACTGCGAGCCCTACCTAAAGTTTCCGTCCGCCAAAAGAAAGAATCAAACATCTTTATTGTCGTAGTGGAAGGCAACTCTAAGAAAAACGTTCAAGCCCTAGCTGTTGCATACCCAGAAGTTTTCAAAGACTACGCCAGTCGACTCCGAAACGACGCTGCAACGAGAGCTGTTTCATTTGTAAAAGGCAAACTCGACGAAGAAAACGCTGCTCTTAAGCAAGTAGAAAACGAATACACGGCTTTCAAAAACGCAAATCAACTTGTTGATTCCGGTGCTGAAATCGGTTCACGAATGGAACTCGTAGCTGCCGCCGAGCAACAACTCGCCGAAGCTCGTGCAATCGAAAGCTCCGCCAACGCTGCATCTGAGCAAGCACGCAAAGATCTTTCATCCACCCCAGAGGTTCGGGAAAGAGTCAATGAAGGCCAAAACACCATCATCCTTCTAGATAATAAGCAACAGTTGAACAACCTTCAACTTCAGCGAGCTCAACTCACTCAGATTTATCTTCCAACCTCAAAAGTTGTCAAGGAAATCGATAGTCAAATTTCCACAAAGCAAGCATTCATCAATGATCTGGAAAAATCACTGAAGCCGATGATCAAAGAAAGCAACCCCGTTTTCGATGAAGCAAAGCGACGATACTCCGATTCAATTGCAAACCGTGATGCTGCATCTTCACGCCGACAAATCCTCGAAGGACTCATTAACTCGCGACAAGCCCGCCTCAATTCTTTAGGCAACTTGACTCGAGATCAACGAGAATTCGAACGACGAATCGGGCTTCACACTCAGTCAATCGCCAGCATGAACGACTTGTTCAACCGAATCAGCCTGCGCGACAACACAATTAAGTCACCGACGGTCACCTTGACCCGAGCTGTATATGCTGAGCAAACACAACCGAATTGGTTAGTCAACATGACAATCGCAACGATTGTCGGACTGGCTTTCGCTATCGTATTCAGCCTCGTTCGAGATTCTTCGCAAGACAGAGTCAACAGCCGAGAAGAAGCATTCCTTCTCTCCGGCCTCAGCCCACTTGCCAACATTCCAGAACGAAGCCGCAGCAAGCACCCGATCATCACGAACCCGCAAAGCAACATGGCTTTCGAGTCGTACCGGGTTCTCCGCTCTAATATCGCCGTCTATGCCCGCGATAACAAGATGAAGTCAATCACCGTCACAAGTACCCTCCGCAAGGAAGGTAAGTCGGTTGTTGCTTCTAACTTGGCTATCGCCTATGTTCTCAACGGACAGCGAACAATCCTCGTGGACGCTAACATGCGCTACCCAAGCCTCCATACGCTCTTCGGCTCCGCCGACAAGCCTGGTCTGGGTGATCTTCTTCTCGGAACTGCAACCGTCAACGACGTCTTGCAATCCACCACGGTAGAAGGTCTTTACGTGGTCAGCGCCGGAACAATTCCTGCCAACGCTACGGAAGTCATGGGTAGCCCGCGAATGCAAGAAATCATCAACATGCTTGCCGATCAAGCCGACATGTTGGTTATTGATGCTCCCCACGTTGCAGGTCTTGCCGACGCTCCATCCTTGGCCGCTGTCACTGACGCTGCCATCCTCGTTGAGCAAGTCGGAAAGGCAAGCAAGGGCGAGTTCAAGGAAGCCGTTGGAATCCTCGAAGCATCCTCCCCTGCACTTCTCGGTGTTGTATTCAACCGAGTCACAGCTAAGGAAGCCCACCTCACCAAGATCTGATCTACCGAAGATCAATTACAAACAAAAGAAGCCGGAGCAATTTGCTCCGGCTTCTTTTGTTTGGTAGACCGTAAAAGCGACTACATCACGCCTTTGGTCGAATCGTTCAGCTTATCCAGATACTCCGCTCCAAACTTAACCAGTTCATCTTCCGTTACATCCGGCGTCAAACCGATAAAGCGGTAACTAAAGCCAATCTGTTCTTGGAACGGACGTTTGACATTCCCTAATAGGAAGTCCCACTTCGCTTGACCATAGCTAGAGAACCCTTCACCTGTACGGAACAAATACATCGCATTCCGTGGTAACTGTCCACGTTGCTGAATCTTCATCCACGCCGCCGGAATCTGGCCGTAGCTCTTTGTGTCAATCTTCCGCTCGCCTTGATCCAAAAGATCCCAACCTTGGGCACGGAAACAAATTTGCTGATCGTGAAAAGCTTCCATTGATCGGCCAGAAATAACAACGACGTCAATCCGTCGTCCAGCATCATCTTCCATCACCTGGCAAGCAATGCCAATCGGGTTAAGAACCTTATAGCTGTCTTCCGACATCTTATAGCTGATCTTCGAGCCAAACTCTTTTGGCAACAATTGGAAGTCATCAACTTCAGTAAGCATCTTCTCTTCAACCCAAGATTCTTTAATCTCACGTTGCGGCTTCTTACCAACTTCCTTGCCTACCGCCATGACAGCCAGCAAGCCACAGACAATCAATGCCATTTTTTTCATATTTTCCACCCGAGTTTCTTTGCCAATACGTAAACAATCCAGAAAGCCAGAATCAGTGTTCCATAGCTTCCCCAGTCATGGAACCACATGCCTGCGTCCTTATCAATCGTTTCGCCAAAAACACCGATCAAGGCAATTCGCAGCGAGTTGATCGCCAAGGCAAGCGGAAAAGCAATCCCGATCATAATCAAATTGCCCCACCATTTCAGCCGCGCAATCAACATGATAAAGACAATACAAGCAATCATCGCTAACGTGAGCTTCATCCCGCTACAAGCCGCCGCAATACTCAACGGCATGTTGTCAAGCTGAATCTCTGTCGGAGCCATCCTTAAAGGATTAAATCCGGTGATCTTCAAAAGGCCGTAAGCACCCGTCGTACTCCAAATCTGCAACTGGTTTGTGTTGTCGTCAATCAAGCGATTCCACAGCGGCAAACCCATAACAATGTAGGCCAGAGCAGGAAACATTGCAAAAAATCGACGGAATCCATAAAGCATACAGGCCAAAACCATGAATGCCGTGAAAAAGATAATTGTGTGCAGGTTCACATAAAAGTGAGCCCAAGAAGCAATCACGTCGAACAAACACAAAGCTAAGAACACCGGCAAAAGCCACCACACCGGCTTAATTTCATGCTTCTGAATCTTTTCTCGGTTAACCCAAAGAATGTAACCCATCGCAAGCGGAACAAGTGGCCCGTGTTGATAGTAGCTATCGTGATCCATCCAAAGCTTGAATGTCATCATCGATGCCTCTTGGAAAAGCGCAAGCATCAATGCAACCAGCAAAAAGCCGAATTGAACGTCCCGCCGCATCAACCAGTCTTTGATGCCTTCAACACTAAATTTAGGAAAGTGCATCGGGTAAGCCGCGCTATTCTCGGCCATCAGTTCTTCTGCTCCCATCGGTGTAGAACTCATAGAACCGCCTTCCTTAACTCCAAATCATTTACCTTCATTTCGTACCGTGCTCCAACTGCTTAATGCAAGATTCAAACCAACATTCCATTTTTACGGTGAATTTGAACCAAAAATCCCAGTCTATTGATTCAAATCAACCAATAACACATATTCTAACACCAGAAACCGCTAAAACGCTCCCGACTAATAAGCCCCTTTGCCCCGAACCATCGAAACCAAAGTCTTCCAAAGAACTAAAAAGTCGCGCCGGAAAGACGCATTCCAATAATAATCCTTATCAAACTGGATCCGTTCTTCGTACGTGGTGTCGTTTCGACCACTGCACTGCCAGAGCCCCGCGCAACCCGGCTTCATCTTGTAATAGATATCAATATCATCACCGTACTTTACAGCTTCCGGTTCAACAATCGGGCGTGGCCCAACCACGCTCATCGTCCCCATCAAGACATTGAGAAGTTGCGGCAATTCATCCAAGCTTGTTTTCCGCATAATCGACCCAAATCGAATCAATCGCGGGTCATTCTTCAATTTATAAGTCTCATCAAACTCTTTCTTAGCTTCAGGGTCACTCTCAAGCAGAGCTTTCAATGCCTGCTCGGCATCCTTTCGCATCGAACGGAACTTATACATCCAAAACAGCTGACCATTCTGACCAAGACGCTTCTGTTTAAAGAAAATCGGACCACCGTCAGCCGACACAACCACAACCGCCAAAATCAAAAAGAGCGGGAAGAAGATCACAAGACCAATCAAAGAAAAAACAATATCGGCACTACGCTTCAAAAATCTAAAGCTGGCTTGCTCATACCGGGGCAACCGAGATTTACCTATCGGTTGATTCACTCCTTTTCGCGTCTGATCCGTTATCATCCCAAATCCAAGCTGGTGCAAGTTTTAGGACAGAACAAAGGTATCTGCTCGTTCAAGCAATTTCACCTAGTTCCAATGACAACAAAAACCTGCGCTTCCGCCGCAATCGACAGAACAACAATTTCATTATACGGGCAATTTGTTATGGCGTGCTTAATTCAGGTAATGCGCCGGTTGCCAACTCGAATCTTGAATCTGATGAGCAAGCCCCGAATAACTGAATTCAGGATCCATATCAACCCCTGCCGCAGATTTAGCCGCATAACCAAACCAACCTGCAACCGCAATCGCAACCGCAGCGACTGCAACCATGCCAAACATCTTGGCCTCAAACAACACCAAGTTACCAACCTCAGACTCCTTGAATTGATCCCAAGCACTCGGACCTTCAATCGAATGAGGTTGAGTGTGATCAACGGGGAATATGATGATCTGCGTCGGTTGTACAATTTCCGGCGCCGTCTTGCGTAATGCACCCATGATTCGAATTGTCGGGGCACAATTCGTTCCTAATTAGGGGCTCCTTACTGGTAAAGCTACTCGACCGTCACAGATTTCGCTAAATTACGGGGCTGATCAATCTCACATCCCCGCGCCAATGCCATGTAGTAACTGAACAGCTGAAGAGGAATCACCGATAGCAACGCATTCAAATACCAATCATTCGTCTGAGTAATCGAAATCGAGCTATCGCAAACCTCCGGCAACAAATGGTCATCCTTGGTTGTGATCCCTAAAATATGCCCTCCGCGAGCCTGTAACTCGCGAATATTGCTCACCAGTTTGTCCCGAGTATCTGCCTGAGTTCCCCCGACAACCGCCAACGTTCCTTGTTCAATCAAAGCAAGCGGACCATGCTTCATCTCTCCCGCCGGACATTCCTGCGTCGGAACATAAGCAATTTCCTTTAACTTCAAAGCCGCTTCAAGCGAAACACTCGCATCTGCCCCCCGACCCAAGAAGAACACCAAAGGCGCATCAACAAACTTCTGCGCCGCCTGTTTCATCGCATCTTCAAGTTCCAAAGATTCCTGCACTGATTCAGGAAACTCCCGCAATGCCTTCAAACCACTTAAAACGTTAATCCCTGGCATCTCCTTCACCTGGGCAATATGAATCCCCAACATGTAAAGCACCAAACATTGAGCCAAGTAAGCCTTCGTTGAAGCAACACTAATCTCCGGCCCTGCCTGAGTGTAAAGCACGCGGTCAACCTCCCGCGCAATGCTCGAACCCACAACATTCACAATCCCCAATGTCCGGATCCGACGTTCCTTACACAGACGCAACGCCGCCAAACTGTCCGCCGTCTCACCGCTCTGACTCACAAAAACCGCCAGTGATTTCGGCGACAACAACGGATCGTTATAGCGAAACTCACTCGAAAAATAAACATCAGTTGGCAACCTCAACATCTTCTCAAAAAGTTGCTTGCCCATCAAACCTGCATGGTAAGCCGTACCGCAAGCAATAATGTTCACCCGATCAATGTCGTGCCACACATGGTCACTAAAAAGCCCCGAAAGCTCCAACTCCTCCTGACCCATGCGCCCCGCCAAACATTGCCGAACAACATCCGGCTGCTCATGAATCTCTTTGAGCATAAAGTGCTCATACCCGCCCTTCTCTGCACTCGAAATATCCCAATCAACGTCAAACGGCGCGAGTTGAACTGGTTTGCCATCCCGCATCTTCACGCTTATCCCCTCAGAAGTAACCAGCGCGATCATGTCGTTGTCAAGAATCGCAACCCGGCGTGTATAAGGCAACAAAGCCGGAATATCACTCGCAATAAAGTTCTCCCCTTCCCCATAACCCAAAACCAACGGGCTCGCATTCCGCGAACAAACAATCTTCCCTGGTTCGCGAACAGAAATCGCCACAAAACCAAACGCCCCGGTAAAGCGACCAACCGCAACCCTCACTGCCTCTTCTAGCGGAACACCCTTCGCGTACTCTTCCCCAATAATATGCGCCGCAACTTCGCTATCCGTCTCACTCTGAAAAACGTGTCCTTTGCGAACCAACTCTTCCTTCAGTTCCAAATAGTTCTCAATAATTCCGTTGTGAATAACCGCAACCGTGCCTTCCTGGTCGTAGTGCGGATGCGCATTAATATCGTTCGGCGCACCGTGTGTTGCCCATCGCGAGTGAGCAATCGCCACAAACGCCTCCGGTCGCTCAACATCAATAACTGCACGCAACTGCGATAACTTTCCGGCTCGTTTCAAAACCTTCAGAACATCTTCCGATTGGAAAGCCACCCCTGTAGAATCGTATCCCCGATACTCCAAGCGCTCAATCTGGTCGATCACAACATCAACCGCATTCCGCTTACCTACATATCCTGCAATGCCGCACATAGAATCAAAGTCTACCGCCCCACCATCCTCTGCCCAGAATTTCGACCATCATCACTCAGAACCTGAGCTATATCCCCACCCGCTACACGCTCAAAAATCTTCCAGCCTATCAATTCCATCATTCCAACCCTGGTATCCAAACCGTTATAGCCATAGAGTCGTGTACGATAAGAGGGAATGTCGCCAAGAATTGGAAATTCTATATATTGATAAAACGCAACTAAATTACACCCCCTTTTAGCAAAAATAACAGGAAAAACAATTACGACCAAGGAGCCGACGGACGCTGACCACCCTCAACCCAGCGAACGACTTTCGCTAAATACTTCGCCGCCGATTCCGGCTCAATCAAGCGTCCCCACTTAACCAGTCGCTCCCGTTGACTAACACTCAACCGACCCATCTCCAAAACTTCCTCCAAACCTCGCCGTAACCCATCAACATCGCCTGCAGGAACCACATGGCCGCGCCAAAACGCCCCTAATAACGCCGCACTTCCCGTCCGATCCGTCGCCACCACCGGAACTCCGCGCATCAAAGCCTCGCCCACCAAAGCCCCCCAACCATCATGTCTGCTCGGAACAACCACGACGTCGCTTTCTGCCACAACGCGCATCGCTTCATCCCATTTCAAGTACCCGTGTAACTCCACTCCACCTTTAAAGCTTAACTCCCGAACTAACTGCTCACACTCCTCACGCTGATCGCCTTCCCCATAAAAGTCTGCCCGCCAACCCTGCGCCTGAACTTTAGCCAAAGCCCGCACCAAAACATCAGTCCCTTTTCGATGCGTAAACTGCCCTAAATAACAAATCCTAAAATCCCCCTCTGGAACCCTCACCTCAAACTCTTGTCCTGGCCCCGCAGGAAAATAACCATAAGAAAAAACTTTCTTCCCCCAGCCATAATCGCGATAAGCCGCTTCCGCCATCTTCCCAATACAGAGCACCGCCTTGACCCGGCCACCAAAAACCATGCGAACAATCTTTTGAAAAGTCGGCAACATCTGCCCAAGCCGCCGACTCATCCCCGATTTCCCCAGCAGCTCAACTTCCTTCGGCACCGGAGCTTCGTTCATAAAAACATATCTCAGCCCCCGCCAAACCCCGCCAAAAAACACCTTTCTCGCCAGAGGCACACTAAAAACTCCACCTACAAAATGCAAACTTTCCTTAACCCTTTCCCCCATCAATTTCTTAATCTGAGTCTCATCCGGAGCCACAACAAGCTCCACACCTTCCCCTTCAAATTCAGGCCAACCCATTTCCGCCCGCTCACCACTCAAACCCTCCTGAACAACCCAAACAACCTCAAAACCAAAGTCGCGCGCAAGCGATAGCAACACCCCTGACTGGTGGTGCGACGGCATATTTTGCCAAAACACAAGCCTCCGATACTGATTCATAACCCAAGCGAACCGCAGGCCCGTTATACCTGCGTAGATTCAAACTAAACTCCTGCAAGCATAAAGCCAAATCGTCAATCAACCATACTATTAGATAAGGAAATGAGCGGCGCACCTATAAAAAAAGTTCTCCAAGTGCACAACCGCTATGTTTGGAGCCCAGGTGGAGAAATAAGTGTGCTCGAATCCGAAGCCGAACTCCTCCGCGCAAACGGAGTTGAAGTCGATCAATTCTTTGTTGATAACGAAGCCGAAATCTCGGGAATCGGCAACAAAATCAAAGTCGCCAAAAACATCGTCTGGTCTTCCGATTCACTCAATCGTGTCCGCCAAGCTATCCAAAAGTCGAAACCCGATATTGTCCACGTTCACAACTTTTTCATCCATATCTCCCCCAGCGTCTACAAAGCCTGTAACTTAGAAAAAGTCCCCGTCGTACAAACCCTTCACAATTTCCGCACTTGCTGCGCTGCCGCCAACCTCATGCGCGACAACCACACTTGCCAAGATTGCGTTGGCAAATTCCCTTCCCCCGCCCTCAAGCACAAGTGCTACCGTGGATCACTCGCTGCCACCGTCCCCCTCGTTCTCATGCAACAAGTCAATCGCTGGAACGGTTCATTTACCCAGCGATGCAATGGCTATATCTGCCTTTCAGACTTCGCCAAAGAAATATTCACCCGCTCCGGCCTCCCCAACCCAAAACTCCACGTCAAACCAAACTTCGCCACTGATCACGGAGCATCCACAAAACCTCGCGAAAATAAAATGGTCTTCATCGGCCGAATCGTCGATGAAAAAGGACCACATGTACTTGTCGATGCTTGGCTCAAAGCCCAACCCCAAGGCTGGACATGCCACATCCTCGGCGAAGGCGATATGAAAGATGATCTCATGGCAAAGTCAAAAGACTGCCCTTCTCTCCAATGGCACGGCTGGGTCAGCAAAGAAGAAGTCGAAGAGTTCATCCAAACCTCCAAATTCGTCATCATGACCAGCACTTGCTACGAAGGTTTCCCCCTAGCTCTCGCCGAAGCCCTCAGCTACGGCACACCCGCCATTGTTCCAAATCACGGAGCAATGCCCGAAATCATGCAAACCCCCAATATCGGATTCTCCGCCGAACCTTCTAACCCCGACGATTTCGCAAAAGTCATCACTCAAGCCACCCAAATCCCTGACCAAGAATGGCAAAACCGCTCTCAAGCCGCACGCCAACGATTCGAACAAAACTACACTCCTGAAGCGAACTTCCAAGCCCTCATCGAAATTTATCAAAAAGTCCAATCCGCATGAACTACCCTAAAAAAGCTCTCGTAACCGGCGGTGCCGGATTCATCGGCTCCCATCTCGTCCTTACCCTCCTCAATCAAGGCACCGAAGTAACTGTAATCGATGATATGAGCAACGGGCTCGAATCCAACCTCGACCTCTATCGCATCCAGACCAACATCATCCGGGCTTCCATTCTCGATCTCGACGCCCTCAAAGAAGCTGCCGAAGATTGCGACACCATTTTCCATCTCGCCGCTGTCAGCAATGTTGCCCAAACCCTCAATCACCCGCTCGAAGCCCATGCCGTAAATGCAACCGGCACCATGAATGTCCTGGAAGCCGCACGCACCCACAAATGCCACGTCGTCTTCAGCTCATCCGCCGCTACCTATGGCGATACTCCCCTTGTCCCCACACCGGAAGACTCACCTCAAGCACCTATCTCAATGTACGGCTCCCAAAAACTGCTCGGTGAATACTACGTCCGCAACTACTGCCACCTCTTCGATCTCAGCGCCACCTGCCTCCGATATTTCAATGTCTACGGCCCCCGCCAGCGCCCCGACTCGCCCTACAGCGGCGTCATCAGCATCTTCACCGACCGCGCCCAGCGCAACGCCCCAATCTCGATCCACGGCACGGGCGAACAAACCCGTGATTTTGTTTCCGTAGAAGATGTCGTTGCCGCCAACATTGCCGCCGCCAACCACCGAACCGGAAAAGGCGAAGCATTCAATGTCTGCACCGGCCAGCGAACAAGCGTCAAAACACTATGCGATCTCGCCGTCGAATTCACGAATTCCACAAGTGAAATAACTCACGGCCCTGCTCGCGAAGGAGACATCCTCCACAGTCAAGGCATCCCTACCCAAGCCACCAATGTCCTCGGCTTCACCGCCAAAGTCCAGTTCCGCGATGGCCTCAAATCCCTGATCGAATCTCTCTAACACCAGTGACGAAAATCTAAAGCTCTGGGAAAGAATTAGTGAGAGGCAAACCAGCTCAAAGACACAAGCAGTGTCTCCCACCAAAAACACAAAAGTAAAACCGCAATCCAGTCAGGATTGTCCTTTTCAACTCACCCTCAGGTAACGTCAAATCCATGAGGCTCCCCCTCCTAGTCATTGCCGCCCTCACCACCACAATCACCTTCGCCACTCCCCAAGAAGAAGCCGCCCGTGGTGTCCTCACCCGCCTCATCAAATCCCGAGCTAAAGATTTCACATTTGTCCAAACCAAATCAACTGACGGCAAAGATTCATACCAAGTCACCGCGAAAAACGGCAAAGTCACGATCAAAGGCACGACCGGCGTCGCAATGTGCCGTGGAGCTTACGACTACCTCAAAACCAAATGCAATATTCTTGTTACGTGGGATGGCGATCAACTCAAACTACCGACTAAGTTCCCCGACGCCACCATCACTTCTGGCCCCAACCCCAATATCTACCGCCACTATTTCAATGTCTGCACATTCGGCTACACCAGTGCATTCTGGGATTGGAATCGCTGGCAACGCGAAATTGATTGGATGGCTCTCCACGGCATCAATATGCCTCTCGCCATGAACGGACTTGAAAAAGTCTGGCAAACCGTCTGGCGATCCTACGGCCTCACCGACCAAGAAATCCGTGCCCACTTCGTCGGCCCCGCTTTCCGCCCCTGGCAATGGATGGGCAATGTCGATTCCCACGGTGGCCCTCTCCCCCAAGCATGGATTGATAGCCAAGCCAAACTCCAACAAAAAATCCTCGACCAAGAGTTCGCCCTTGGCATGAAGCCCGTAACTCCCGCCTTTGCAAGCTTTATCCCCAAAGCCTTCGCCGCCAAGCTCAAACCCACGGATTACCAACGATCCAGCGGATGGTGCGGATTTGAACCCACCTACATGCTTGATCCCCGTAACCCACTTTTCACCGAAATCGGCGAAAAATATATCAAAGAATACAAAAAGCAATACGGAAAAACCGCCGGGCTCTACCTCGCTGATATTTATAACGAAATGTCCCCTCAGGTCAAAGAAGAGACCAAGCTAACCGAACTCAGAGATATCGCCAAAGCCGTGAATCAATCCATCAAAAAAGGCGACCCTAACGGCACTTGGGTCATGCAAGGCTGGCTCTTCTTCAACGAAAAACATTTTTGGCAAATCCCCGAAGTAGATGCTTATCTCGGTGGCGTTCCCGATAAAGATATGATCCTCCTCGACCTCGCATCCGAAGCCTACGAGGTCTGGAGAATCCACCCCTCGTTCCGCAAAAAACCGTTCATCTGGAACATGCTCCATAACTACGGACAAAACACTGTTCTTTCCGGAAACCTTCCCAACATCGCCACCAAACCCATAGCTGCCCTCAATGACCCCGATCACGGCCAACTCGCAGGAATGGGAATCACGATGGAAGGCACCGAACAAAACGCCGTTCAATACGAACTCATGACCGACATGATGTGGCGAACCACTTCTCCTAACCCACAAACATGGATCGAACAATATGGCGTCCAGCGATACGGCATGGATACTCCCCAAATCCGAAAAATTTGGCGCGAAACAATTGGCGATATTTACTTCGGCAAAACCCAATCTGAAACCGCGCAATACACCCGCCGACCATCAATGGAGCAAGTCGGCGAACCAGGCGATGAAATCGTTGATGCTCGCCGCCGTGTAGAAGAAATGCTCGCCCTCAACCCTCTCGTTGGCAATTCCAAGCTGTACCAACGCGACCTTGTTGACATAACAAAGCGGTACGCCGATTACGCCATCCGTAGCTCAGTTAGCAATGTGGTTGATGCGATCGAAACCAAAGATCAAGTCAAAATCACCGCTGCTCGCAAATCGTTCGAAGGATTAATGCGCGACCTGGACACTCTCCTCGCCACCATCCCCTACCACCGGATGGATCGATGGATCGAACAAGCCAGAAAAACCGCCATCCCTCAAGACCAAAATCTCCTTGAGCATAACGCCCGCCTTCAAGTCACCACCTGGGGTGGGCCGATCCTCTACGATTACGCCGCAAAGGAATGGTCAGGGCTCGTTTGGGATTTCTACCGCCAACGCTGGAACTACTTCTTCGATACCCTTGAAGGAAAACAGTTCTTTGTCGGACTTCCAACCTGGGAAGAAATGTGGACAAAACAAACCGACCTTCCCAAACCTCATTCTTCAACTCCACTAAAAGCCACCCAACAACTCCTCTCATCCGGCAAACCATTTGAATCCGCCACCGTGGATCGCGGTATCGCCGTTGGGAAGACTGTCACCAGTGATGGCGGAACCGAAGGCAGTTCTACCCCCGACCTCATCACTGATGGTCGCGCCAGCGGACGCTACTGGGCGGCTGGCCCCGGCCCTCACTATGCTCAAATTGACCTCGGCGCCTCAACCCAAGTCTCCAAAATCCAGGTTTTCCCTTACGTTGATGGCACCCGCTACTACCAATACACTGTCGAAATCTCAACCGATGGTCAAACCTGGAAAACCGTCGCCGACATGTCAAAAAACACGTTGCCATCGCCCCGTCGCGGATTCAACCACACGATCCCATCTCAAGAAACCCGCTACATCCGCATCAACATGACCCACAACTCCGCCAACCCCAGCATGCACCTCTACGAAGTCAGAGTCTTCAATTAGGTAGCCTCAACCCACCCCTACCTTTCAATAGCAAGGGGTGGGTTGACCATTAATCTTTCCGAATCGGCGGTCTCGCCTTAATCACCTTGCAAGGATTCCCACCACAAATCTGCCACTCAGGTAAATCCTTAGTCACCACACTCCCGCTCGCCACAATCGCCCCGTCTCCAATCGTCACTCCCGGAGCAACAAAGCACTTCGCCGCCACCCAAGCCTGATCCCCAATTGTAATCGGGAAAAACACCAACGGAAACTTCGGATCTTCATAATCATGAGTTCCCGTACATAAATACGAATACTGCGAAACAACACTCATTCGTCCAATCGTGACCTTCGCATAGTTGTAGATATCAACATCCCAGCCAACCCAGCTACCATCCCCAATCTCCAATTCCCACGGGTACAAAATCTTGACCGTATTATTGATTTTCACTCCGTTCCCAATCTTCGCTCCAAACGCCCTAAGTAGAAATATCCGCCACCCATCAAAAAACAATCGCGGTGATGGCCTAAAAAGCAACCGCCAAACAATCCCCCAAAGAACCCGTTTCACCAAAATCGCCTTCGACCACTGCGTCCGGCTCTTCGTCAAATCAAGTTCGCCACTCATCTATTCTCTATTGTGGCTGACTAAGAAGAAATTATTAATCCTTTCATATCTCGCTTAATTCGTCATTCCCCAGACTCGCCAAAAGCTCAAAACTCCATAAACCAACTAAAACGAATGAACGGAAAACTCATTACGCTTCTTCTCCGCCTCTCGGTAAGCCTCTGCCGCGCCCGAAACCTTCGCCGTTTTCCGTTTCAGTAACTCCGTCGAAGCCCCTAAAGTCCGTGCTCCTGCAAGCAAGGTCAAAGCACGCAAAGGCATCCGTGAAGTCAATTTACCAATCTCATCCATCGCGGGTTTAAGTTTTTTTTGCTTCAAAACCGCCACCCCAAAAAATGGTGCATAAAGACAAACTAGCGCCGCGACCCCCGCCACCTGAACCCCAATCTTAGGAAAAGTTTCCGGGTGCATGGACATCCAACCCATTAGCCCGAAAAACACAACCGGCAACAAATACAAAAGCCGAAACTGCCACGGCAAACTCACTTTCTTCTTTATCTCGCAACTTTTCAAGCCAATTGCTTTCAAATCACTATCAACTCCCCCCAGCTCCGAATAAATTGATTGAACTGTCGAGCTAAAGTGAACCACCGAAACAAACTCCCGCCCCCCATCGCCCGTCTCAAATAATCTCTTCCGCAAAATCCACCCCGCCCAACCTGCCGTGTGTTTATCAACCGCAAGTTCCATCAGCTCAAAAGAGCTAACGGATTGAGAAAGTTGCAACAGTGCCTGACGTTTCCTTTTCCCAAAAACAAACAGAAACCCAAACCCCAACAGCATCACCACGCCCAACCCACTCAGAACATACAGCGTCGAGGGATCAGCTTGTCTCACAGAATCATCCGCAACCGGCACTAACATGCGAGATGCAAGCGATCCAAACCCTGCCAAAGACAATATTCCTCCAAAGAACAACCCCATAAAGACACTATCCAACGCTCCAACTGCCCCCAAACCACTAATCTTCTTTCTGACTTCGCCTAACTGATCCATAACCCAAAATATTTACGAATTACACCTAAAAAGGGATTCATCCCCGCCCCAGGTATCCTATTCATCGAATGGTCGAAGCCTCACCCGAACAGCTCAGTGCAATGTGGCCCGGCCTCCTTGCCGAAATCCAAGCTGCAAACCACATCCTGGTCGCCAGCCACGTCAACCCCGATGGCGATGCTCTTGGCAGTGCTCTAGCATTCAGTTTTGCCCTCGACCAACTCGGAAAATCCCACGAAGTCCTCTTCCACCACAAAGCACCCAAGTATCTCAATTTCCTCCCCGGCATCGATCGAATCACCAACGAGCCATCCGGCAAAACCGCCGACCTCGCCATCCTGCTTGATCTCGAAGCCATGAGCCGTGTCGGCGACACTATCCTCCCCGCAATTGAGTCCGCGAAAAAGCTCGTCGTCATCGACCATCATCAACCTAACGAAGAACCCGGTGACATTCGCATCATCTCTACCAAATCCCCCGCTACCGCCGCTATTCTTTGCGATCTCTTCAAAAAATCCGACATCCAAATCACTCCCGATATCGCCACCCTGCTCCTCGTCGGAATTCTCACCGATACCGGCAATTTCCGCTATCCCAACACCACCCCTCACTCCATGCACGTGAGTGCCGACCTTCTGGAAGCTGGTGCCAAGCTCGGCAAAATCAACGAAGCGATCTATCTCACTCGGCCCCTTCCGGCCGTCAAACTCTTCGGAAAAGCTCTCACAAATCTTCGCCTCGCCGCCAATAACCAAATCGCTTACACCACCCTCAAACAAACCGACTTCACAAACTCAGGCGCAATTGAAGAAGATACCGAAGGATTCGTCAACGAGCTATTAGCGATTGATACTGTGCGTATCGCCGCTATCCTCCGCGAAAGTGCATACGGACGTATCAAAATATCCATCCGCAGTCAAGGCGCGATTGATACAACCCAAATCGCCAAGCAATTCGGTGGCGGCGGTCATATCAACGCCTCCGGAGCGCACAGCGACGAAACCATCGAAGTCGCAGCCGAACAACTTGTCGCCGCAATGATCCAGTGTTTGGAATCCTCCTAATCAATAAACCCCAAGGGATCACCTCACACGGAGTCATTTCACGCCTCCGCAAAGCCCTTGATACCCGCCGCATCGGTCATGCCGGAACGCTTGATCCCCTCGCAACCGGGCTTCTCGTCGTTGCCGTCGGCCCCGCAACCCGGTTCCTCCAATATCTCAACCTCGAGCCAAAGACATACGTCTCCACCGTCAAATTTGGTCAATCAACCAACACCTACGATGCCGAAGGCGAAGTAATCCAAACCCGACCAATCCCCGAAAACCTCGAACAACAAATTAACAACTCACTGCCCCAATTCCTCGGCAAAATCACGCAGTCACCACCCATCTATTCCGCTATCAAAGTTCAAGGGAAACCGCTATACGAATACGCCCGCCGTGGCGAAGAAGTCGAAATCAAAGCTCGAACCCAGAACATCCATTCCTACACCCTCGATTCAATCAGCGGCGATGAAGCCATCTTCACAATCACATGCGATGGCGGCACTTACATCCGCTCTCTTGCCCACGATCTCGGCGAAGTGATCGGATGCGGAGCCCATATCAAAGAATTGTGTCGCACGGGTGCCGGGCAATTCCACCTGAACCAAGCAATCCCCCTCGATCAAGCGACCGCCGATCATATCATCCCCAGCCACCAAACCCTCCAACACCTCCCCCAAATCATTCTCAACCGCGAAGAAATCGACCACATCCGTCACGGTCGCTCTGTCGAAAACCCCACCCCGATCAACAACCCAAAAGCCGTACTCATGACCCCAGATAGCAACGTGATTAGCATCGCAAACGTGGTAAAAGAGACAGAGCTTCACCCTTATTGCGTCATTCCTTACGAGTTGTTTGACCAGCTCATTGAAAATTTATGAACCCTCCCTCCTGGCTGTACGATACCGAAGCAAAAAAGCAACACATTAACGGTCAGTGGACGTGGGTCTTCTTGTGGTTAATCATCACCTTTATCGGCGTTTTCATCCTCAAGGCCGATCCTAATCTTCACGGCACCCACACCCAACTCGGACTCCCTAAATGTTATAGCGTCATCCTCTGGGATCGCCCTTGCCCTGGTTGCGGTCTTACCACTAGCTGGACCGCCACCATGCACGGCAACCTTCCCCTCGGATTCAAAGCCAATGCCCTCGGCCCCATCATTTATTACCTTTTCACCATCACAGCCCTCCTCAGCGGCTACGGTTCGCTAAAAAAATGGCGTCTCCGATCCGAAACAAAAATCGCAACCATCAGCCTCGCCACTCTGATCATCGTTTTCATTGTCTACGGCGGCGTTCGATTTGCGACCACCACCTACAACGACCCGGGTCACAAAGCATGGGATGCTATCCGAAAAACTAACTCTGCTAACGCTCGTTAAACATATAGTCGAGCATCTAATGCGCGGAAATTCGCTATTTCAAATCCAGACCTTCTCATCGGTGATTGCGCACCAAAAGGTCATTAAACCTTCTGAGAAATAGCAAACAGACCTGGCAAGCCACCCGTATGCCAAAAAAGCACTCGTCCTGAAATCTCCCCCCGACCAACTAACGCAAGCAACCCACCAAACGCTTTCGCCGAATAAATCGGATCACGCAAAATTCCCTCGCGCTGCGCCATTACCGACATCCCGCCCAGACCCCCGTCACTCTCAACGACAGCGCCCCGGCCAACAAACTC
>JAPUDU010000045.1 GCA_027492935.1 Fimbriimonadaceae bacterium | reverse complement strand
GAAACCCATTATCTAGCAAGTTGTACAGGGGAACATATCTTTAATCACGGAAAATAACAGATAGAGACCTTGGAGGTCAACAATATGGTCAATTCCAACTATGCAATGGTCAACTCCCTTGCTGGCTTGAAGAGACTTGAAGCCCAAATCCATCGAGCAATGCTGGAGGCGGGCGGTCAAGCCCCCGTAAAGCCAGAACTACAACCCAAAGCCGTCGCTGACAGAATCGAAAGCGAAGTCGCCAAAACATCGGCTCGTGCTCGGACAGTTCTAAACGGGTTGGACATTTCCGCCTAAAAGTGGAACAAAAGGTTAGGAAACCTAAATATGAACATCTCGGCATTCAATGCGGTAACCCAATCTCTGCACAACGCCCAGGCGCAGGTCACGGCTGTCGCATCGAAGCCGATAGAATCCCCAGAACAAATCATCGATTCGTTCGCTACTCTTCAAACGGCCCGTCTCCAAACCAAGATCGCCGTTAAAACCATCCAAATGCTGGATGAAAACGCCAAAACCGTGATCGACATGATCGCCTAACGACCACAACCCCATTCGGCCGGAAAAGGTCATTGAAAACAAAATCAGTCCACCACGCAACGCGGTACTCTCGCACCGTGACAAACACTCAGCTCGGGCCAATCATCGCCACAATCTACGAGCTCCAATCCGCTTGGCTAGAACCAAGACTCAAAGCCGCCGGAATCCGGTGGACAACATTCCAGCTCCTCGCCACTATCCTCGGAGCTGGTGATGAAGCATCCCAAGCCGAAGTCGCGCGCCGACTCGCTATCTCTCCCGCCACATTATCCGAATCCGTCCAAATTCATGTTGAGCGCGGACTAATCGTTCAAGAAACTTCCCCCAACGACAAACGCAAAAAAGTTCTTCGCCTCACCCCCGCTGGCAAAAAGAAAATGTCATCCGTCGCCAAACACGTTCAAGAACTCGAATCCAAACTAACTCAAGGCATCAGCCCCAAAGAACTGCACATAATCGAGTCAGGCTTAGGCAAAATTGCCGAAAACATCGAAAAACTCTTCTAAAGCCTGCACCCTCAAGAGTAATTGCAGGTAAAAGTACAAGATTAGTCGAAACTCTTGGGTCCATCTCTCCGTCCCAATTGTTCACAAGGGCAGCAAATGATACGGATAGTTGGGGTGCAACCAAGCGAAAACCTGGGGCAAGAGTTTGTCTTGCTGCAAAACCAAGGCAATATGCGCATCAATCTGCGCGGCTATGCAATCCTTGCCGAAACTACTCTCGAAGATCCTCCCGGCCTTCAAACCGTATTTGTTATCAACCAAGATATTCTTATCCCCCCCGGACACCACGCTGCCATCCGTACCGGCACTGGCGAATCCAATTGGTGCCACAAACACGACGGCTACCACATCTACCACTACTTCCTCAACCGAGGCAGTCAACTCTGGGATGAAGGCTCAACCGTCCACCTCCTCACCCCCACCCACAAATTCGCTACCAAAAAAGTCGAAACTGTTCCCGTATAAGAAAATTAGGCGACTCAGTCGAGCCGCCTTAAATTTTAACTCTTACTTCTTCTTGCGCCGCAACAATGCTGCCGCACCCAAAGCCAAAGCCGTCATAGTCGCCGGCTCCGGAACTGCATTCACATTGTCCCAGTAATAGGTCTGGTCAACGCCGCTATCAAAGTTGTATGAATTCAAGAACACCGTCTGCGCCGATCCTTGTGCCAGCGGGCTAGCGGTCATGTCCGAGTAATAAAGCACGCCATTCGCAAAGTAGTCCACTTTGCTACCGTCGTACTCCATCGCCAAATTCAGCCATTGATTACCCGTAAACAGCGGCAATACCGAAGAAAGCCCAACTTCAACAAATGGATTGCCAAGGTCGGCATCAAATGCACCAAGCACCGTCGAAAGATTAGTTCCAACACCGTAATTGCTCACATCATATCGTCCAACCCAAGCCGTCGGATAATAAGCATCATTTTCGTTAGCCGCCGAATCACGCACCCAAATCTCAGTATCGTAATTAGTCGTACCCGACATCATATCGGACGTAACATAAACATCACCACTGACGCGCCAAGGCGTACCCGTTCCATTGGCACCCGTTGATCGCTGTCGACCCTGGAAGCTATAAAAGCTGCTGTTATAAGGTGAAGGTCGCTGAGAAATACCATCCGCCGCACCTACAGTTATTTCCAATCGGTTATCACCATCAAAGAACGTCGAATCGAACCCTTGGGTGTCGTACCGATCTTGAACCCAACTCGGATTGATCGAATCGAATGTGTCAGTAAAACCTTGCGCGAACCCGGCGCAAGAAAGCAGGCTTAAGCCCGCAAGCATAATTGTTTTCATATTTGACTCCTCTCTTAAGGCTACAAATGCAACCTTGAATCCCTAATATATCACAAATTCTAAGAATTAACCCGATTCATTGCCCGCTCAGTTCCATCCGCAACCCAAGCCTCCGCCCCATCCGCCGCCACAACCAAAACCCGATCAATCGCCGCCCGATCCTCCGGATCAAACCGACCCAATACATGATCAATAGTCTCCCCTGCTTTCCCAATGCCAATCTTAATCCGCGGATACTCCTCACTTCCCAAACTCGCAATGATCGACTTATGCCCGTTATGACCGCCGCTACTTCCCTTCGGTTTCATTTTTATCACGCCCGTCGATAAATCCAAATCATCGGTAATCACCAAAATATCTTCGGGCTTAATTCCATAACCTGCCGCCAAATCCTTCACCGCCCGTCCACTCAAATTCATAAACGTCAACGGCTTGACCAACGCCACTCCCACCCCGAAAATCTCAAGCTCTACGATCAACGCCTGCTTTCGCCCAAGGTTCACCTTCACTTTGTGCCGGTCGGCCAGCAAGTCAATCACTTCAAACCCAACATTGTGCCGCGTCCGCGCATATTGCGGCCCTGGGTTTCCCAACCCAACAATCATCTTCTTCGGATAAACCTTCAGCGTCTTTTTCTTGAGAAACCCCAAACCGTTTACCCCTTAAAAACGCCCTGCATAAACATCAAGACCACAACCCCTGCAAGCGCACAGCGATAAATCGCAAACGGCCACAACGATTGAGATTTCAACATCTTCATCAACCAAGAAATTGCCAACCAACCAACCACAAATGCAACCACTGTTGCCACAATCGTTGGCATCGCCCCTTCATGCATCAGCATCGCCCGTTCCTTATAAAGCTTGTAAAAGCCACTCAAAGCAATGCTCGGAATGGAAAGCAAAAACGACACCCTTGCCGCTGTCTCCCGATCGAATCCGCCAAATAAGCCACCCGTAATCGTCGATCCGCTTCGGCTCGAACCTGGCACCAAAGCCAACGCCTGCCACAAACCCATAATCAAACAATCCTTAATCTGAAGGTCTTCGATCTTGCGTGTTTTCTTCCCTAAAGAATCAGCTACCCCCATCAACAAACCTAAAGTCAGCAATGCCCCCGCCACAATCAAAGGCGACCGAAAATCAGAGTCGATCTTCTTCTCCAGTAGAAGCC
>JAPUDU010000044.1 GCA_027492935.1 Fimbriimonadaceae bacterium | reverse complement strand
ATGGCGTTGTTCCAGGAATTAAACCGGGCGGGGAAGACGGTTGTGATTGTTACGCACGAAGAAGATATTGCCAATCACTGTAAGCGGGTTATTCGATTCCGGGATGGTTCAATTGAGCGTGATGATATGGTTGAATCGCCGACAGACGCACGAGAAGAGTTGGCTAAGTTGCCTCCACCGGAAGTGTTTGTTGCTCATTAAACTCTGAGAGAACTAGATTTAGCCAATCTGGACAAGAAATAGTTAGCAGAGTCAATGAGTAATCTTGACTTTCATCAAATAATCTAGAAATGCGGATGGTGTGGAATCTGGTAGGGTTGCTCTTAGTTGGCATCGGAACCGCCGGAATTTTTATTCCGGGATTGCCTGCAACCGTATTTTTTATTCTTGCTCTGTATTCGTTCACTAAAGGCGCAAATGAGAAGTGGCGTCAGCGGCTTTTGAACCACAAGGTTGTTGGGTCGACTTTGCGGCACTGGGAAGAACATCGGAGCATTAGTCGCCGGATTAAGTGGATTTCGTGCATTTGTATAATTCTTTCCTGCGGGTTCTCGGCGTTTGTGATTCCGCCGATTTGGGTTAAGCTTGTTGTTATTGCTTTGGGAGCATTTGGGGTTTGGTATATCTTGAGCCGTCGAACTACGGAGGATTTGGAGTCGACGGAAACGGTGGGGGAGTTTGAGGGACAAGCAGCTTAAGATGGTTTTTGGGATTTGATGCCCAGCTTATGTTTTCTGCGTCGATAAATCGCCAGATAAAATCATCGCCTTTGCCGGGAGCGAGTCCGATTCTTGTTGATTGAACATAGGGAGTAGGTTTATTTGGAGCAATGACTTGGACGTCGGAATTGGGGTCAAGAGCGTTGATTCCGTAATGGGCTTGATTGAGCTGATAAGCGGCACATATTTTCCCGGGCCCGTTGAGAAGTTCATTAATGGTTTTGGCTTTGGGACGATTTTGGGAGATGTTTTCAATGTTATCGAGGGGGATTGCGGCCCGAATGAGGATTGCGCCGGCCTCCCCTTTAGGATGGGCAGTTAGGTTGATCATCCAGTGGTTGCCGTAAGTGAAGTAGGTGTAGATGTGGCCAGCGGGGCCGAACATGACTTGTGTGCGGGGCGTTTCGCCCCGGTAAGCGTGGGAGCCTGGATCTTTGTTGCCGGAGTAGGCTTCGACTTCAACGATTTGACAGGAGCCGAGAGGGGTTTTTAGGATCGCCCCGAGGATGTACGGGGCGGATTTTTCCACTGGTAGTTCGGTGAGAAGTTGGCGGATTTGGGTTTGAGTCAACGTGTTACTTTATCGCTTGTTGGATCAAATTTGTATTGATTTTGCCTTTAAGATCCTTCCAGGTGAGTTTGACGATGTATTCGCCCTCGACGTAGGGGCCGACAGTGTATTTGTCAAATGGGAATGTGAGCCCATTTTTAGAAATGATGAAGTGGACTTCGGAGTTGTCGGGGAAATCAGTGAGGGGCTCGTTGACCCGAGCAAGCTTTTGCTTCGCTAAGTTGGGCTTAACGAGGCCATCAATAACCATCGAGGAATTGACGCCCGGAGCCAGAATATCTTTGAGGCTGATCATTTGAGGCTTGCCATTGATAAGGCCAACGTTGACACAGTGGGTGAAAGTATTGGGGTGGGCTCCACCGGCGTATTCGTAGCGTTCGTAAAGAACGCTGATGAGCTTTGATGTTTGGAGGGAAACGGTGCCTTTGATTTCAAGTTCCCATGGGCTGGTTGGGGTTTCGGTTAACTCCTTGGTTGCATCGATGAACTCTTTTTCAGCGGTGTCGAGTGGTTTGCGCACGGCTTTGTTTGCAAACTCTTCAAGCTTTGATTTGCCGAGAAAGTAAGGGTATGTGAATTTGAGTGAGAATTTATCTTTTTCGGTTTCAAATTGAGTGTGAAACTCGACAGTTGGTTTTTGGCTAAAAAGCGTAGCGGCAAGAATGGTGGCGAGAGGCATTGCATCATTTTACAGCGAAGTAACTGCGACATGAGGGTGAACAAGGTAGGTTGGTCCTCTGGTTGAACTGGATAAACTACACACCATGAACGATACGTTGCAAGGCTGGCTACAAGGTGAGATTCAAGGGTTAAAGGATGCTCACCTTTACAAGAAACCGCGGATTTTGGAAAGTCCGGCTGGCGGTCGGGTGACGATGGATGGAAAGTCGGTCATTAACTTAAGCAGCAACAACTATTTGGGGTTGGCGAATCACCCGAAGGTGAAGCAAGCGGCGTTGGATGCGGTTGAGAAGTGGGGAGTTGGGGCGGGGGCGGTTCGATGGATTGGCGGAACGATGGCGATCCACGATGAACTTGAAGAGCGCATTGCCAAGTTCAAGCGAGTTGAATCGGTTTTGGTGTTTACAAGTGGGTTTACGGCGAATTCTGGTTGTATTCCGGCAGTTGTGACAAAGGATGACGTGATTATCAGCGATGCGCTGAACCATGCTTCGATTATTGATGGGGTTCGGCTCAGTGCGGCGGCTTATCGCAAGAGCGATGGCTGGGTTTATGACCACAAAAATATGGATATGTTGGAAGATTGTTTGAAGCGGGCAAGCGGCTTTGCGAAGCGGATGATTATTACGGATGGGGTGTTTTCTATGGATGGTGACATTGCTCCGTTGCCAGAAATTGTTGCTTTGGCCGAAAAGTACGATGCGTTTGTGATGGTGGATGATGCTCATGCGAGCGGGGTTCTGGGTAAGAACGGAGCGGGCACGGCGAGCCACTTTGATCTTTATGGACGGGTGGATATTCAGTTAGGGACGCTTTCGAAGGCTTTGGGGGTTGTTGGGGGATATATCGCTGGAAGCGGGTCATTGAAGGAATGGTTGATTAACCGAGGGCGGCCTTATCTCTTTTCGACGGCGCACCCTCCGATGGTCGCGGCGGCTTTGATTGCGGCGCTTGATGTGATGGAGAATGATCCGGAGCCAATGGAACGGCTTTGGAGCAACACTCGGAAATGGAAGTCGATGTTGCATGATGCCGGTTTTGATACGATGGGTAGCGAAACTCCAATCACCCCGATTCTGTTTGGTGAGGAAAAGGCGGCTCAGGATGCTGAGAAGATGCTTTGGGAAGAGGGGGTCTATGCGCTGGCGATTGTGTTCCCGACAGTTGGGAAGGGGAGTGCACGGATTCGGACAATGCCGAATGCGACGCATACGGACGAAGACTTGGCGAATGCTTTGGCGGCGTTTGTGCGAGTACGGGATCGGCTTTCGGCGGGAGTTTAGGATTTTGGAGCTGTGCACCGTCTTTCCATCTTAGGAGCGGAATGACGGTGCCGTTGGTTTTGGGGTTAGGTTGGCTCTTGGGCGCCAGCAATTATGCGCGTGACGAGGGTACGTGGGAGGAAACGGGGGAACCAGGAAGCAAGCTTATTTGTGAAACCGGTGACGATGACGGGGTCGCCATGCTGGATTGCGGGGTAGGCAACATGAGCGACTTGTTCGGGGGTCATGAAATTGCCGTGCATTACGCGTGAACGAGCCATGCTGGCTCTTGATTGAAAGCCGCTTTTTGTGGGGCCGGGGCAGAGTGCGCAGACGGCTAGATGCGTTGTTCGATACTCTTCGGCGAGAGCTTCGGAGAGGCTGAGGACATAGGCTTTGCTGGCGTAATAAGTGGACATCATGGGGCCAGGGAAAAAGCTGGCGGTGCTTGCGACATTGACGAGCCGAGATTCGGGGAATTGGAGGAGGAGTGGAATGAACCGGTACGACAAGTCGGTGAGGACACGGGTATTGAGGTCGAGAAGTTTGAGGTGTTCGCTGAGGGGGATTTGGTGGAATGGACCGTAGAGACCGAACCCGGCGTTATTGATGAACTGGTTTATTGGGAGGTTGAGTTCGGCGAGTTGAGAGTAGAGCTCAGCAGTTGCACCAGGAGTAGTGAGGTCAAGGGCGATGGTTTTGACATCGACGTTATGAGCGTTTTGAATACGTTTTGCGGCTTGGGTGAGATTTTCTTGATTGCGGGCAACGAGAATTAGCTGATGTTTGTTTTGAGCGTACGTTTGGGCGAGAGCAAGCCCTATTCCGCCTGATGCGCCGGTTATCAACGTGTATGGTTGAGCCATTAGTTGATAGTCTACGGATTTAGTACCCGAGGTTGTTGCGGTATACAGACTTTGTGAAGCAGGGGAAGCGATTTTTTGTAGCGATTGAACTGAGCGATGATGCTCGGAAGGAGATTTTGCGCGTTCAGAAAGAGTTAGGGAAGCTGAGCGATGGGGTTTATAAACTCTCGTCGGCGGATAGTTTGCATTTGACACTTTATTTTTGCGGTGAGTGCGAGGAAGAAACAATTGGACGGATAGGCGACGCTTTGGAGAGTATGGAGGCGGAGGCTTTAGATGTTCGATTGGGCGGTCTGAAATTGTTGCCGCAAGATGATGTTCCGCGCGTTTTGGGGGTTTCGGTGGAATCGGCTGGTCGGGAACTGAAGGCTTTTCAGCAAAGGGTTCATGATATTTGTTTTGGGTTGGCGGAGTTCAAGGAAGTTCGTCCGTTTGTGCCTCATGTGACATTTGCGCGGTTGGGGAAGGATGTTCCGGCGAATGCTAAGGTTGTTAAACGCGCGGTTGCGGGTCTGGGCAAGATTGAAGCGGTTCGGTGGCGAATTTTTGAGCTTGTAGTTTTTTCGAGTGAGGGTGGGAAGCACGAAGTGGTGCGGCGGATTCGGTTGAGAGATTAAACGTTCGCTTCACACGTCATGTGCATCACAAATATGCGCCGGTTCGGATATTTGCGATTAAAAGAGGCATCCCGGTAAATAAGCGGGGGAATCTGTCAATAATAGAGTTGATCTCATGCGCAGTTTGAAGTACGCCCATTCGTTTGAAGTTTTCCGAGAGTTACCGGAAGCCTTACAGGATTTGAGGGCTTTGGCGTTGAATTTACGCTGGAGTTGGCATCACGAAACAAAGGAGCTTTTTGAGGAAGCGGATCGTGAGCTTTGGGAACAGCTTGAGCACAATCCGATTGAGTTATTGAATCGGGTAAGTGATGAACGACTGGCGCAGTTAGAGTCGGATGAGGTTTATATGGCGAAGTTGCAAGTTCTGAAGAAGGACTTGGACGAGTACATGGTAGGGGCGAATTGGTTTGACGAGAAGTTTGGGGCGGAGCGCGACTCGACAAAGATTGCTTACTTTTGCGCTGAGTTTGGACTGCATGAGTGCTTGCCGATTTATTCGGGTGGTTTAGGGATCCTTGCAGGCGACCATTTGAAGGCGGCGAGTGATCTTGGGGTTCCTTTAGTTGGGATAGGGTTGCTTTATTCGCGTGGTTACTTTCGGCAGTATTTAAATAGCGATAGTTGGCAGACCGAGAAGTATCCCCAATACGATTTTCATCGTTTGCCGTTGGTTTTGGTGCGGGACGAAGAAGGTTCGCCGAAGCGGGTTAAGGTTGAATTTCCCGATCGGGTTGTGACTTGCCAGATTTGGAAGGCACAAGTTGGAAGAATTCCACTTTATCTGCTTGACAGCAATGTTCTTGAAAATGAAGTTTCCGATCAGAGCATTACCGATACGCTTTATGGTGGCGATGAAGAGATGCGGATTCGTCAGGAGAGCATCTTGGGAATTGGTGGATTTCGGGCATTGCAGGAAGTCGGTATTCAACCTAGCGTGTGCCATATGAATGAAGGTCATGCGGCGTTTTTGAGCTTGGAGCGGTTACGCCAGTTTATGGCAGATCATGGTTGTGATTTGAGGACGGCGCGACAGTGCGTTGTCAGCGGGAACGTGTTTACTACCCATACTCCAGTTCCGGCAGGATTTGATATTTTCCAACGACCTTTGCTTGAGAAATACATGAGCAAGGCAGTGGCTGATTTAGGTTTGCCTTTTGAGCAGTTTTTGCGGTTTGGTCGCATTCATAAGGAGAACAAGGCTGAGCAGTTCAATATGGCGATTTTGGCGATGGAGAACAGCAACTATGTGAACGGGGTCAGTAAGTTGCACGCTGAAGTCACCCGAGAGATGTTTGCTGATCGCTGGCCACATTATCCTTTGGTTGAAGTGCCGATTATGGCGGTGACCAACGGAATTCACACCGGAACCTTTATGGGGCAGCGGATGGTCGAGCTTTTTGATCGTCACTTTGGCTCGAAATGGCGCGATGATATGAGTGATCGCAATGTTTGGAATCGAGTATGGGAAATTCCTGACTTGGATTTGTGGGAACTGCGGGATAACCAGCGTGGCGATTTTGTGCGGTTTGTTCGGCGGCATTTACGCAAGCGTATGGAACTTAATACGGCAAGTCCGATGGATGTGAAAAGCGCGAATAATGTGCTTGATCCCCGCGTTTTGACAATTGGATTTGCGCGGCGATTTGCGACTTACAAGCGGGCAACATTGCTGTTTAAGGATGTTGAACGGCTCAAGCGACTGCTGCATCATGCAGAGCAACCAGTTCAGTTTGTTTTTGCAGGGAAATCTCACCCTCGCGATGATGGTGGAAAGAAGCTAATCCAAGACATTGTGAATTTCTGCAAATCATCGGATAGCGGTGGTCGAATGGTTTTCTTGGAAGACTACGACATGAACATTGCGCGACAGTTGGTTCAAGGGGTTGACCTTTGGTTGAATAATCCTCGACGGCCGATGGAGGCGAGCGGAACAAGTGGTATGAAAGTTGTTCCGAATGGCGGCTTAAACTGTTCGATTCTGGATGGTTGGTGGGCTGAAGGGTATCAGCCAGGAACTGGTTGGGCGATTGGCGATGGCACTCAGGATGAAAATGAGAATCATCAAGATTGGCTTGATTCGATGGCGCTTTATGATTTGATTGAGCATGAGATTGCGCCGACTTTCTATTACCGCACGGATAATGGATTGCCGACTCGTTGGCTTGAGATGATGAAGAAGTCGATGGCAGAGCTTGGGCCAACATTCTCGACATTGCGGATGGTGCGAGAGTACACGAGCCGGTGCTACATGCCTGCTTCGCGTAGCTTTAACAACTTGGTTAGTGACGATTTACAGAGAGCTCAAAGTGCATTGGTTTGGCGTGATCGTGTTGCTGGCGCGTGGGATCGAGTTCGCGTTGCTCATGTTGGCGATGATGCGGGGCCAAGCCTGGCTTTGGGATCGACTTTTGAAGTTCACGCAGAGATTGAATTGGGTGACTTGCAACCGAATGACGTTCGGGTACAGGTTTTGGTTGGTCGAGTGACTTCTAACCGGGAGCTAACGGACTTGGATGTGGTTGATCTTGACTTTGTGGAAGCTCACGGGTTGGTGAGTGTCTATAAAGGTAAAGCTAAGACGGAACATGCAGGGGCGAAGGGATATGTTGTGCGGGTCGTTCCGTTTAATGAAGATGTGAATGTCCCGAGCGAACTCAGTCTTGCCGTTTGGGAATGATTTAGAACTCGTTCTTTAAAATAAATAACCCTGCGAGAAAACTCGCAGGGTTATTTATTTAGTTTGTTTCGCTATTTAGTTAGCGACATCGAATGACTTTGCGGTGTCATCGATGAACTTTTGGATTCCCGGTCGTTGTTGTTCGGGCATGAACTTTGCCACGAGGTCTGACGCCTTTTTGATGCTTACTTTTGCTTCATCTTTTTTGCCAGCAGCAAAGAGTGCGCGGGCATGGTAAGCGTGCGCAAGAGCAGCTTCTTCTTCCTTTACTGCGTTAGCGGTTTTTTCGGAGAGTTTTAGACCAGCGGCTTTGCTTTCTTCGTTCGTATCTTTTTGACCAACGAGGTAAGCAAGCATGCTGCAGACAGTGGTTCCATCAAGGTCTTCGATTTTGCCTGAGTACTTTTCGAGGGCTTTGACGGCAAAGTTATGGTCGCCATTCATGACAGCATAAATCGCTTCAACGCCAAGTTTGGCTACCAAACCATCGAATGCTTCCATATCGCCAGCTTTGCTGACTTTGACGACTTCTGCCGCAAGCGCAGCAGCTTCTTTAGCTTTAGCAGCTTGGGCATCAAACTTGGTTTTGAAAGCTTGCAAGTCCCATGTTTTGTTTACGACAGCTTCAAGCGGTTGATCCATTGTGGCGGGGTGACCGATCCAAGCGATGATTCCTTCTTCGTTAACGATGAAGGCGCATGGGATACCGTTTTGTCCAGCCGCACGCATCCACGTGGTGGCAATGGTGTCTTTGTCGTCATCGAGGACGATGTTGTACGCCATTTTATCGCCTTGTTTTTCGACAAATTCAGCAACACGCTTCGTGTGATCTTCTTTGGTTTCGCTTTGACCGCGTGGATAATCCCAGGTGTTGACGCTGACAGTTGTTACTTTGCCTTCGTACTTTTTGGTTAGCTCACTGAGGTGAGGGAAAACGGCAATACACGGTCCACACCATGTTGCCCAAAATTCGATGACGTAAGCTTTGCCCTTTTTAAGCTCGGTGACATTTTCGCCTTTAATGTGCCCATCGATCTTAAATGCAGGGGCGGGATCGCCAATGGTGAGGGGCTTAGCTTCTTCTTGCGCAAATGCTCCGGCGGCAAAAGCGAGAAGAAGGGGAAGAGTGAACCGCTTCATACTTTTATTCTACAACGTGCGAATTGGGAAAATGTTCCGCAAAATCTGAATAGAGACATAAAGAATTCCGCCTCACCAATAATTGGTGAGGCGGAATCACTTAAATGATTGCTGATTTGATTATCGAACGAAGTGAATTTGCGGATCTTCCATGTTATCGAGAAGCATGAGGCTGACGATTGGCATTGGACGATCTTTGGCGACTTCGCGAGCTTCATCAAAGCTGACTTCTTCGGCAAGCATTCCCGGCATGTTGATCCATGCGGCGAATGAGATAGCTCCGGCTTCGTTGCTAAAGCAAGCAAGGCCGTGGGTTCCATCGTAGCAGTAACAACCGTATTTACTGGTTGGTGTGTGCTTTACGATGTAGAGCTGTTGCGGGAATTCGCTTGTAAGCCCGAGAATTGGACAGTCAAGAATTTGATTCATGGCTTCTTGATATATCTATCGGCAGTTTTACGGAAGTTGGAGAGGGAGCCTAGTTAAATTAGTGCTCTAGGAGCTGAGCGATTTCGGCTTTGGCTTGTTCGTGAGCGGTGGCGAGATTTTGTGCTTCACTTAATCCTTCTTCTGTTTCGTTGACCGTGTCAAAAAGGCTGTTAAGCGTATTTTGGAAAGCGTGGTCGAAACTCGAGGTTTGGGTTGTCTCATCTTCGATTTTAGCGAGTTGACTCATGATTTCTTTTCTATTTCTAAGTTGGTTAAGTTCTTTTTCGAGGAAGAGTAACTTATCGTTAAGGTGTTGTTTGAGCCTCGCAATGTTTTCTAATTGGGCATCATCTTCTTCGATTAATGCATTCACTTTTGATAGCTTTGGAGCGAGAATATGCTGCCAGTTTGCATCGGATTTAGACATTTCGATAGCGATTTTCTGCTTGAGGGAGATCAGCGGTCCTCGTTCTTTGTTGATGGAAACCATTTGGACATCAAGGCTTACAATTGATTGCTGAATTTTTTTGATTGATGGTTCGATCATTTTGGTGGCAGCACGCTCAATGACATCAATTGAATAGAGATTTACTTCGTGTATTGGTGGAGGCGCGAGACCTGTTTCTACTTCGTGGTTACCCAGATGATTCGAGATGAACGATAGAACTCCCACGACGCCAAATGGATACTCATTTGGCAGGCGGCGGCTGATTATGTATGTCAGCAAGGCAACAAGGATGAGAAATAATGGAGTTGTGTTGGCTGATGTCGACAAAGTAAGGATTAGCGGTAGCAATACAAGATAGATGCTGATATCGGCGGCAACTGCAAATTTGTGTCGAGCTGTGCGCCAAAGATTGTGCCTTGACTCGTAACCGGGTTTCTTGGGATATCCATTGAGCTCAAGCCAAATCTTATAAAGGGTCATTCGATTGAGATTTAAATAGTTATCCGATAAGTCACTAACTGACTTTAAATCGTTGTCGCCGGGAAACTTATCGGGCATTTGCTCCATAAGATTTTACTCTTACGGAGCATGTGCATTGTACGGTCAGTTAGCTCCGCTTAAAGAATCGCTTGCTAACGATGGTAGCGGGTTCTTGGGAGCCGCGGATATCAACAGTGCAGGCAGTGTTGAGCTTGATATCGGAGTTGATAAAGGCGAAGGCAATGCCGCATTCGAGTAAGGGGCTGTATACACCGGAGGTGACTTCGCCGACTTCTTGACCATCCACACTCACTTTCATGCCGGGGGTGGGGAATCGTCGTCCAGTCATACGAACACCTTGTAGCTTTTGTTCAGTGCCGTTTTCGCGGGCTGAATTGATGTGCTCGGAACCGATGAATGGCTTAGTTTTACTGATGACCCAGCCGAGGCCGGCAGAGATTGGGGAGAGTTCGTCGTTGAGCTCGTGACCGTAAAGGGGGAGACCGGCTTCGACTCGGAGGGTATCGCGAGAGCCTAGACCGCAGGGTTCGACACCAGCTTCGCGGAGAGCGTTCCAAAGACTGCTGGCTTCGCTTGCGCTGCAGATAAGTTCGAAGCCATCTTCTCCGGTGTAGCCGGATCGGGCAGCGAAGGTTGATACGCCTGCTATTTCGACCGTGGCGGTGCCAAAGAAGGGAAGGTTTTCGAGGTCTTCTCGCTGTTGGGTAAGGGTGTAAACGATTTCAGCTGCTTTCGGCCCTTGAACGGCGATCATTGCGGTTTCGCCGGTTTGATCGGTCATTTCGATGCCGTTGGGGAGGAGAGATTGCATGTGGGCAACATCTTTGGCGTGGTTGGCGGCGTTAACAACCATCTTGTAGGTGTCGTCGGTGATTTTGTAAACGATGATGTCATCGACGACTCCGCCCTCGGGATTTGGGAGCATAGAGTATTGACCGTGGTCGTCGATTAGGGAGGCAACATCGTTGACGGTAATTTCTTCGAGATATTCGAGAACCCCTTGGCCTTTGAATGTCAGTCGAGCCATGTGAGAAACATCGAACATTCCGGCTCCGTTGCGGACAGCAAGGGACTCTGCGATGATGGATTTGTATTGAACGGGGAGTTCAAATCCAGCGAATTCAACCATGCGACCTCCAAGGTCGACGTGGTCTTTGTGGAGCGGGGTTACAGACGGCTTCGTCACGGTTTTGAGTATAGTTCGGTTGCTGGGTTATTTGTGTTTTCGGTCCTGGTGTAGTTTGTAGGTGAACTAAGTTCAAGGTTTATTTCGTCATTTTGGTGTGCGACTGGTACAATACGTATTGATCGCAAGATTGCACTGGGGCATTTTTGATTGCTAAATTCTGATTAGGCATGAGGATTGCGCCGGAGAGAAGTGGTAATGGGAAAGATTGAGCTGTTGACATGCGCTGAATGCGCGGCGAAGAACACATTAGATGGTGCTTTTTGCAAGCAGTGCGGCGTTGCATTACCAGAAGAAATGCGTGATGAAATGAAAGCAGAGGCAGAAAAATTATTGATTGATGGTCGTCAGTTGTTGAACGACGGCCGGACACAAGAAGCGAGTCTGGTAGCGGATTCTGTACTGGAAGTTGATCCTACGAATGCGAACGCTTTGGCTTTGAGAGGAGATATTTTTGAGCGGGATGGTCAGTTCCAAGAAGCTTTAGAAACTTACGAGCGAGTGATGGAGATTCGGCCGGATAATGCTATGGATCGTATTCGGGTTGCTCATCTTTCTAAGCTTATTGCCGCAGAAGATATTGCGGTTGAAGAGCCAGTCAGTAATCGACGTGGAATTTTGTTGGTGGCAGCGGCAGGGGTTCTGCTGGCATCAGTTGGAGCGGCTCTATTCTTTGCCGGGAACAATTCTCAGTCTGGCTTGCCGGAAAATCTGATCGCGAAAAATGACAATGTAACGGGTTTTACGCTTGATCCTACTATTGTTCCAATGCCTCCGAAAGGTGCGGACACAACTGGTCAAGGAACCGGAAGTGGGAATCTACAGGATTTGAATCCTGGAGTGGGATCAACAAATACTGGTGGTGGTACAGCAACTTATTCGACATCGAATCCTACGTCCGGATACCAGCCGCAATTTCAGCGTAATCCAGGTGAGGATGGTAATGCTCCGTACGAACCGAAAGTGAGCTTAAAACCTTGGGAAAATCAGGGCGGGGTTGGAACTGCGAGACCAGAGAATGGTGCAACTAATTCTGGTCAATCAAACAATACAGATCAAGGCAATAGCAGTTCTGTAGCTGGCCCACCGGACGAAAAGGAAGATGAAGGCGTGGTCGAGATTCGAGTTAAGCCGGGTAATGAAAATAGTAATCCGGGAGCGGAAAGTGGCGGCGCGATGTCAGCTGAGCAGCTGATTCAGAAAGCCCGTAACCTTTATATTCAGGAAAACTATGCCGGTGCGGCAGAAGCTTATGAAGCCGCTATTCGAGCAGGTGCAGGAACTGGTGCGACATACCAACGGTTGGCACAATGCTACGAAAAGATGGGACGGAAAAGTGAAGCAATTCGAAGTTATCGCAATGCGGTAAGGGCGTTTGATTCACAGATTTCGAGAGGGAATGGTTCGGATTCGGTTCGAGCAGCTAAAGAAAGTTGCGAAAAGGCGATTTCGGCTTTGGGAGGTTAAACCGATAGTGGGATGAAACTTTGCCGCTTGGCATTCAGCGGGCTATTGCTTGCATGGGTGGGATCCTTGGCACTTGCAGATGTGCCAAGGATTTTTGTCGTTCAACTCACAGAGAATGCGGAGACTACTCCGGGCTATGAAAGTCTGCTTTTAGACAGTTATATGGCCGCGGCCTTGGATGAAGTTGGTCAGGTGGATCCCATTGTTTGGTCTATGGCTGATCCGCGGTTTAGAAAGATCGTTGAGGATCATAGTTTCCCGCTTTCTTTAGAATCGCCGGTGCAATCGGAGATTGTTAATGTGTCGAAGGCGGTTGGGGCTGAGTACACATTGGTGGTCTGGGCGATGAGGCAGGGGACGATGGTTCGACCAGTTGCTACGCTTTATCGGAATCCCGGATTCAAGATGGTCTGGCGATATGGGAGCTGGGATCGCCGTTTAGCTCCGTTCTTTACGGGAGAAAGCAAACCTTTGAATGAAGAAGATTTGCGGAATTTTAAGAATACTTATGGGGAAGAATTGCAGGAGTTTTCGGCGAATTTTAACGGGGTAACACCAGACTGGGATTCGACTTCGCGGACAATTGCTCGCACCTGGGCGTTTATGATGCGGCAAGGGCCATTTGAGAAGTTGCCACTCAGCCCAAAACGTTTGTTGCCCGAGGCTGATCCGGGGGCGTCGGTTCCGTTGCCGATTGGTGTGACTTTTCCAGATGATCTGGGTGGCATTGCGGGAATTGATGCTCTGATTGAACAGGATCAGACTGAACTTGCAATTGTCAAGTTACGTGATTTGATTGATAAGGAACCTTTTGAGGATTCTTATCGCATGAAGTTGACTCAGATTTTGGCGAAAGAAGAGCTTTTTATTGAAGCTGCGAGAGAGGCGATCCGGGGGGCGCAAGTCAGCAATAAGCCGTTGCCGTTTTATCAGATTGGAGCAAAGAATTGGCTTCGGGCTGGGGTGATGAGTCAGGTTCAGGACGCGCTGAATAATGTTTTAGCGAGAGGGGGGCAAAATCGTGAAGTTGAATACATGATGGGGCAGTATTATTTACGTACTGGCGATTATACGCAGTCGATTGAATGGTATTCGAAAGCAATTCGACAAGGCCCGACTCCCGAGATTGTTTATGAAAGGGCGGTTGCTTATGCCTTTTCAGGTCAGCCGGAAGCTTGCATGAATGACTTAGCAAGCTTGGTTGACTTGCCAGCAGAGCGTTTGACGTTGAGTTACGAGATGATGGTCGCGACCTGTGAAGAACAGTTTGAGGGCATTGGTGTGAGGTTGCGTGACCGGATTCCATTGATTCGGATTCATGACAATGATGCGGAACTTGTCGCCTATGCGGCAAAGGATAATCAAATGGCGAAAGGGCTTGCAACTTTGATGGAGCTGACCCCGGTTCCACCGCAATACAAAATTTCACACGAAACGCGTCAATTGGCACACAAGTTGTTATTTCAATCGACAACGGAAATCTTTGAATTCGCAACGACGCGAAAGGAAGATTTGGCGACAGAAGGAACGATGAGTTTGCGGGAAGCGATGAAACTTCTTCCGCAGATGAGACGCCTTTTCTCGGCTGATCATTCTAGTCTGCGCGGCTAAGAAGAACTCCTGTTGAGGAGACAATGATGATTGAATTTTTGCAAATGGTTGGTTTACTGGCGGTGGTTTTTACCGTTAGTATGGTGGTGAGTCATTTAGTAACGGCGCGTTCACGCCGACAGGTTACATTTGTTCCGATTGCGGAGAACACCCGAGTGCGGATGGTTGGTCCGGGGGGAAGTTATCGTTGCTATTTTGTTCGGCGATCTAAGAAAGGATTGGTTTTTAGCGCACCGCTTCAACGCGATCAATATGTGCCAGTGCGAGTGGGTGAATCGATGATGGTTCAGGCTCCGGTAGGCGATAGTTTGGTTACATTTAGGAGTGCAGTTGAATCTCGTGATTCAGATACTCATGAGTTTGTTTTAGCTTGGCCATTGCGGATTCGACAGGTTGATCGGCGATCTGAGAATCGCGACCGATCGGTTGTTGGATCAATCGTGCGGTTGAATGGGGAACCAGCGAGCTTGCTTGATCTCAGTGCCGGTGGAGCAAAAGTACTCTCCAATGCGGTGGTTGAAGCAGGAGCATCGGTTTCGGTGGAGTTACCCGAGCAAACGGAAACAGTTTATGGCTGGGCTCTGGAAAGCGTGCCGAGTGCGGCGGGTACTTCCATAACCCGAGAAGTGAGAGTTCGGTTTGAAGAACCTTTGAGTGGCCTTGCAGGTGTTCGGCGACGCCATCTTTATCTCGGTAAATAGGATCAAATAAAAAGGGCCCCGCTGGGAACGGGGCCTTGGTTTGGACTGGAACAAGACAGATCTGGGAATGTCTGCCTTTTTGTTGTTTGAGGAGGATTCGCGTCCAATTGTATAAACGTATAAAAGTCTGATTTGCTCCCTGAAATAGTCGAATGTCCTATGAAGCCTCATAAGAGGAAATTTATGAAATCTTTATCCCTGTAAATCTGCGGAATAAGGGCATTGAGCCGAGAATCCAATTAAGGATATGTTTACTTCCGACACACGTAAAATTATGAAGCAAGCTCGACACGTCTGGAATGAGTCGATTCGAGGGAATCTTTATAACTGGGAGTTGGCAAAAACCATGGGGATTTCGATCGCGATGCTAATCGGAATTTCATTGATGGAGAAATGGTTTAATGTCTGGCTCTTCAGTGATATTGGTTTGAGCTATCTGTACTTCTTGCCGATTTGGTATTCGGCTCGACAAGGTGGTCGATTAGCCGGCGGTATTACTTCGTTTGTAACGGCTACTAAGTGGCACATTTTTGCCGCGGGGAATGCGACGTTTGCAGCTTGGTTTATGAACCTGCTGGTTCTTGGCGTTGTTATGCTGTTCTTTGAAGGTTTTGAGCACCGGATTAAGGTTGTGAATAAGCAAGCGTCGACAGACTCTTTGACTGGCTTGTTGAATCGGGCAGCGTTTATTTCTCAAGCTAAGGAAGCCTTAGCTTTGGCAGAACGCATGAGAACAAACTGTGCGGTTGTTTTGATTGACTGTAACAAGTTTAAGGAAATTAATGACGAGCATGGTCACGCAGCAGGCGATGCCGCTCTGAAGGTGCTTTCAAGAGCATTACGAGACAGTTCACAAGGTGCCGACATCTTGGCGCGACTTGGCGGAGATGAATTTATTGTTCTGCTTTCCGAAACAGACTCGGTAGGAGCAAATCTGTTCTTAAATCGCTTGAACGGTACTTTGCGACGCGGATCCTCGGTGTTGCCGTTCGAGATGACGGTTTCGGCGGGAATCTCGTACTATGGTTACGATGCTCGGTCGCTTGATATGCTGATGCAGATTGCAGACGAGAAGATGTACAAGAATAAACAACGTGGTCGCATGGCTTTGGTTGAATTGGAAGCGGAGGAAGAAACTACTCCAACACCACGAGCGATTTAAGTCCACGAATAAAAAAATCCCCCTGGCTAAAGTCAGAGGGATTTTTTGTTTGTTCCTAAACGGTTTCAAGCGTTCGATTAGGACGCCAGCGAACGTCGAGCATTTTTACTGCTTTTGCTTCATCGAGGCGACCAACGATTTGGGTTGATGGGGCATCGTGAAGGAGTTCTGGATTGGTTTCGGCTTCTTGGCAGATTTGAATCATCGTATCGCAGAAGTCGTCGAGAGTTTGCTTGGATTCGGTTTCTGTTGGTTCGATCATCAAACACTCAGGAACGATGAGCGGGAAGTAGTTTGTTGGCGGATGGAATCCGTAATCAATCAGACGCTTACTGATATCCAAGGCCCGAACACCATTTTGTTTGTATTTTTTGGCGGTGAGAACGCACTCGTGCATACACGGACGATCATGCGCAGGAGGAAGGACATCCTTGAGCCGAGCGCGGACATAGTTGGCATTGAGAACGCTATAGCGGCTGATGTCGGCGATGTGTTCCTTTCCGTAAGCAAGAAGGTAAGTGAGGGCGCGCACGGCCATAAGGAATTGACCTTGGAAGCTACTCACTCGTCCAATTGATTGTGGACGATCGCTCTCGAGGATAGGTTTGCCATCGACTCGCTTGAGAACCGGGCCGGGAAGGAATGGTTCCAGATGGCTTTGAAGACCAATAGCTCCGCATCCAGGGCCGCCGCCACCGTGGGGGGTGGAGAAGGTCTTGTGAAGATTAAGGTGCATACAGTCGAAACCGTGATCGCCGGGGCGAGTTGTACCGACCATGGCGTTCATGTTGGCTCCGTCGCAGAAAACTTGTCCGCCGACAGCGTGAACCATTTCGCAGATTTTGGTGATGTTGCGCTCGAACAAAGCGAGGGTGCTTGGATTGGTAACCATAAATGCCGCAACGGTGTCATCTAGGGCGGCAGCAAGGGCTTCCATGTCGCAGTCACCGTCATCGCCGGTATGGATGGTCTTAACCGTGTATCCACATCTGGCGGCGCTTGCGGGGTTGGTGCCGTGTGCGCTATCGGGGACGAGTACGACTTTGCGTTTGTCGCCTTCGCCGCGTGACTCATGGTATGCCTTGATGAGCATAAGGCAAGTCATTTCGCCGTGGGCACCAGCAACTGGTTGCATAGTTATGTCGCTGAATCCAGTTAGTTCTCGGAGAATGTCATAAACCGATCCGAGGACTTCAAGAGCACCGGGAACAGTTGAATCCGGTTGCATCGGGTGGATGTTACGGAATCCGGTGAGACTTGCAGTGGATTCATTGATGCGCGGGTTGTACTTCATCGTACAGGAGCCGAGGGGGTAGAAACCGGTTTCGATTCCGTAATTGAGTTGGCTCAAGTTGACGAAGTGGCGCATGAGTTCAAGCTCGCTGACTTCAGGGAAATGGAATTCTTTTCGTGTTTCACCGATAACGTCTTTGAAGTTGACGGCAGGAGTATCTGCGACGGGAATGTTTGCTCCGACTCGTCCTTCAACAGACTTTTCGAAGATGAGTTCAGGGACGCGGACAGCTTTAGTGCGTAGGTTTGGCATCTTAGTTAGCAAGCTCCTTTGCGAGTTTGGTGGCGAAGTCATCGATTTGGGCTTTTGTGCGGATTTCGGTGACGGCGACGAGAAGGCAGTTTTCGAGAGTTGGGTCGTATGCTCCGAGTGGGAGTCCGGCGAGAATGCCTTGAGCTAAGAGAGCATCGCGCACGGCATCAGCTGATTTAGGCAGTTCGAGAACGAATTCACCAAAGACTTTGCCGTCGAACCGGAGTTTTGCTCCGGCGGCGGTGAGTTGCTTGATGGCGTATTGCGTGTTCTGAACGGTTGATTCGGCGACGCTGGTCATACCGTTTTTGCCTAGAGCGGACATGTAGACCGTACTGGCGAGAGCCATGAGAGCTTCGTTGGTGCAGATATTGGAGGTCGCTTTTTCGCGGCGAATATCTTGCTCTCGGGTTCGAAGGGTCATTGTAAAACCGGATCGGCCTTGGGCATCGGAGGTCCGTCCAACAATGCGACCAGGAATGAGTCGGACATATTCTTCTTTACAAGCAAAGAGGCCGAGTAGTGGACCGCCGTATCCCATGGGGATGCCAAGTGGCTGGCCTTCGCCGACTACGATATCAGCTCCGAAATCGCCCGGTGGGGGGAGGATTGCACAAGCGGTGGGATCAGCAACGACAACGAGCAGGGCTCCTATTCGATCAGCGGCTTTGCGGGCTTCTGCGAGGTCTTCGATTACGCCATAGAAGTTAGGATACTGAACGACGATACAAGCGTGTTCTTCGGTTAAAGCACTGTAGTCAGTCGTTGCACCGTTTGAATCCGGGATGGTATCGACATCAAGGTCAAGAGACCAGGTGTAGGTTCCGAGAACTTTTTTGTAGTGGGGGTGGATCGCGGAAGCGCATGCGATGCGAGACCGCTTTTTAATATAGGTGGCCATGATAGCCGCTTCCGCCATAGAGGTTGAACCATCGTACATGCTGGCGTTGGCGAGATCCATTCCGTATAGCTCGGCGACCATGCTTTGGAATTCGTAAATAGTTTGGAGATAGCCCTGGGAGGCTTCGGGTTGGTATGGCGTGTATGCGGTGAGAAATTCGCCACGGCTGATCACTGCACCGACGGTTGACGGGATGAACTTATCGTAGATTCCGGCACCTAGGAAACAGGTCACGCGGGTGAGATCGGTGTTTTGTTCGCTGAGGGATTGAAGCTTGCCAAGAAGGGCGTGTTCGTCAAGCCGATTCGGGATATTAGGCTGCTCTTTGAGCTTCAGATTATCAGGGATGTCGATGAAGAGATCATCGATTGATTTGACGCCGATTGTTTTGAGCATGTCGGCGACATCTTGTTCGGTATGAGGAACGTATGGCATGACAGTGGGGTGTGTCTTAATGATAACTAACGGGGGGGCGAGTCCTCGTGACTCTTGATAGGGGATAATAGCGTTATGAGAAAGTTGCTGTTAATTGGTGTTGTTGCGATAAGTCTGGCATTGGTGGGTTGTAATGCCAAGCCGAGTTTAGTAGGTAAGTGGAAAGGCCAAATTGAGAGCCAAGGACAGGTCATGGATGCGGATATTGATGTATCGGCGGACAAGATGGTGAGTGTTTTTACCGTTCAAGGCATGACGATTACGGGAACAAGCTCTTATAAAATTGAGGGCGACAAGATAATAACGACAGTTGAAGATGTGAAAATGTCGGGAGCAAATGTACCCCCACAAGTTCAAAGCATGCTTGATGCGGCGGTTGCGAAAGAGAAAGGGAAGAAAAGTACTTCTACATTGAAGTTTAAGGATAACGATACAGTGGAGTTATCCGCACCACAGGGCGGAAACATGACCTGGACACGGGTGAAATAGGCCCGCGCTCACGGTTGGGTACTATTTTGGCCTGAGTGCGCTCGTAGCTCAGTGGATAGAGCACTAGCTTGCGGAGCTAGGGGTCGGGGGTTCGAATCCCTTCGGGCGCGCCAATATTTTGAATTAAGGAACTGGTTTTTTATTCTCTGATCTCAGCGGAGCCCCAAAAGGGTTTCTTGTATCAAAAGAGAGCTTACGTGCAAGATGAAGTTGTTCACGACCATGTCTCTCTATCTCACCTCCGTTTCATCTTGATCCATACGATTGATTCGTTATCGTAGTCAACCTTCACGAAAATTTCACTTCAGAGTACTTTGATGTTTCCCGTGTGTGAATCTCGGTGGGATGTTGATGCGCCGAAAATTCCTTCGGTGATTTAAACGACCAAAGCCATTGCTTTGGTCGTTTTTCGTACTAGGATTAAATTTGCAGGATCATCTAATGGTCATGTAACGGCGTGATTTGCATACTTGATTTATGAGGAAATTCGTTATTCCCCTGTTGGTCATGAGCGTTGTTTTACTTACCGGCTGTGGAGGCGGCGGGGGTGGAGATGTGGATTCCGTATCCACATTCGAGGGTATCTGGGCTGGGTCTTGGACTTCGGGAACGATCCCGGCGTCGGGAACGGCTTCGATCATTGTTGCAGAGGACGGTACTTTCACCGGTACGTCTAATATCACCGGTGGCCCCTCGGGTGGAACGATCACAGGATCGATTGATAATGATGGTTTTGTTACGGGCACCGTGCAGTACTCCGGGCAGTCAGCATCGGCTCTCAGCGGTACATTGGGCACGACAAACGGCACCACTTTAACCGGAACGTTGGTTCAGACACTTGGATCAACAAACCACAACGTCAGTTACAACTTGACGCTACTGTAGTTGCATTGTTGCTTTGCGTTGCCCGTGCATTATCAATTGATGCACGGGCTCTTTTTTGTTAAGCAACTTTAGGTGCTTGTTCAGAACTGTTTGTTGAACCTACGACTCGGTTTCGTCCATCATGTTTAGCTTGATAGAGACGGACATCGGCGAGGGATATGAGTCGCTCGCGGTTTAAATCGTTTGTACTAGATGATGCGGCGCCTATGCTGATCGTAACGCCCGATGCCGGCCACTTGTGGGATTCGACATTCTTTCGGATGTTTTCGGCGATTTGATTTGCTTCGTCGGCGCGTTTGCCGGGCAGGATTACCATGAACTCTTCGCCACCATAGCGGCCAGCAAAACAATCTTTAGGAACTGACTTCTTAATTATCTTGGCGATAGCTTGAAGAACTGTATCGCCAGCAGGGTGTCCAAATTCATCGTTGTAGAGTTTGAATTTGTCGACATCAAGTATGAGGATGCCAACTTGATCGTCGGATTGGGTGGCAAAGAGACTTTCTAATTTGTCAGTAAGACCACGTCGGTTTGAAATTCCAGTTAGGGAGTCGGTGCGGGAGAGGCCTTCCAATGTTTCGTTGATGGACATGAGCTCAACTTCAAGTGCTTTGCGGTCGCCTATATCGTTGTAGACAAATACTAAACCGAGAGGTTCTCCACTTGGATTGAAGATGGGCTGTATGTTGCACAACGTCCAAAGCTCGGAGCCGTCAGGCTTCCGGAACTTGACTTCAATGCTTGTTTGTTTGGTTCCGCTGAGAGCGAGTTGACGACGCAATTTGAAGGATTTAATATCCGATTCGATCTTCAAAGTGTGGATGTCGGAGAAACCGATAAGTTCGTAGCTTTTGATGCCGAAAAGATTTTCGGCGTGTTGATTGACTTCGACAATACAACCGTTTATATCCGTGGTGTAACAAGCGACGGCGAGATTTTGGAAGAGTCCTTCGAAGCGATTGCGGGCAAATTCGTAGATTCGGTTGAGTCCGGCTAGATTATCTTGCTCGTCTTGTTGACGAACTATTGCTAAGCGTTCTTCGAGGCTGCGTTGGAGTTGTCGTGCGAGGATTGACAAGGCATCAATTTGCGATTGATCCAGTTCACGAGGAGTTCGGTCGAAAACACAGATTGTTCCCACGGCATATCCATCGACGATGAGCGGAACACCGGCATAGAATCGAACGTGAAAGGGATCGGCAATAAGATAGTTGTCTTGGAAACGTGCATCCTTGGTGGCATCGGGGATGATTAAGGGATGTGGCTCTTTGATGGTGTGGGTGCAGAAGGATGGTGCTCGGGGGGCTTCGTTGAAATCAATGCCAACTTTTGAGATAAACCACTGTCTTTCTAGATCGAGAAGGGTTACGAGTGAAACAGGTGTGCCACAGATGGTGGCGGCAAGTTCAGCAAAATCATCATAAATGGGGGTGCATTCGGCGTCAATCATTTCGAGGCGTCGAACAAAAGCTAATCGGTCTAGTTCATTTAAGTTAGGGGAAGAATCCATGGCAGACCGGGTTGTATCAAGATATTAAATTGTCGGTGGAATTGACGAAATTCATTAAGTTGACTTGCTAGATGGCAGGCAACTTTTATCCGCTGGAATTATTCTTATTTGTGGCAGTTATTGTTTGAATGGATTAAAATGTGCGAGGGGGATTTGACAGATGAGTTATAGAGTTGTTTTAGATGGCGAAGTAACTCTTGAACAAGGGGGAGAGCGGGTTAAGTTTCGTACGCGAAAGTCGCTGGAATTGATCTGCTATGTGGCTTTACATGGTTCAGTGAGTCGAGCGGAAGCTGCGCGGCAGATTTGGCCCGATTTAGATAATGATCGGCGTTCGGCGAACCTCCGACTCGCGCTTCTTTACGTCCGCAAAGCTGCACCAGGATTGCTTATTATTGATGGTAATTCCATGAAAGTTGAAGCGGAAGTAGTGTTCTCGGCTGATAATTTGATTCTTGACGGCATAGATTCTCCGTGGGCGGTTGAAGCGCGGGCGAAACATGGGCGACTGGCTACAGATACTTTTTTGAAGCGAGCAGAAGAACTTCAGGATTTAGATATTGCGATATTGGCGAGAGAGCAGGATATTTTTTTGCAAGCTCCACGGATTTTAATTGCGAAGATATGGATTTCTCAAGGTGAGGCGGCTAAGGCGGCTGCAGAGTTAAGAGATTACGTGAGCTTGGTTCGACGGCATGTGGGGATTGATGTTTCGGTGGATGTTTTTGGGAAAGCAGGGTTGCCTCTCCCCGATGCTCAAAAAGTACCGGCGGCTCTCTTTGAAGCATTGACACCTAAGGAGCAGGCGGCAGCGGTTTTGGGTCAATGTCCTACATGGCTTGCGGGGGGCAAAGTTCTCCATGCACGGTCGCGCATTGAGCAAGTGTTGGCGATTAAACAAAGTAAATCGGTTCGATGCTCGCTTTTGACATGGCGAGCGCGATTTGAGTCGGAGGCGGGTGAATTTGATCGGGCGATGGCTTCAGCTACAGAGGCAGGGAAGTTGGCTTCCCATCAATTAGAACGCATTGGGGTGGAAACTGAGACATTACGGGCGAATCTCATGCTTTCCAGGCAAGATGATGTGGCAATGAAGGTTGAAAATTTGCTTGAAGAGCAGATCCAGCCCGAATTGAAGGCGGATATTTGTTTGATTGGGTCGGCGGCTTATTACTATTTGAATAAACCTAAAGAAGCGATTCGGTTGGCGGCTCTCTCTTTAGCGGCGGCAGAGAGTATTGATTCGCAGTTTAAAGTTACGTCCGCGATGGGGATGCTGGCGGGTTCATTCTTTTTAGCGGGTGATTTTGAGGCGGCAGCGGATTATGCAGGGAAGGCTTCTGGTATTTGTGATCGGTTCGGGATACGGGCTAGGGAGGCACATTATCTCGGCTTGAAAGGTCGTTCACAAGAGGCGACGGGGGATTTTAAGAATGCGGAGGGTAATTATCGTCAGGGGATTGCCTTGATTGCGGAGACCGATTCGGTTCACATCTTCAGCGTTCTGGTTACCTATTTGGGAGATTTGCTGGTGAAAACTGATCGAGCGCGGGAGGGGATTGATTGGTTGAAGAAAGGGGCACTTGCTCGGCGGCGATCATCGGATTCCATTTCCCAATCGACCTCGAACCGTTGTATTGCTAGGGGTTATTTGGCCCTGGGTGAGACCGCTTCGGCAGACAAATATGCTCGTGCGGCACTGGCGCTCTCGCGAGAAGGGAAACGAGACCTTGAAATTGCCATGAACGAGGTTGTTCTAGCAGAGGTTTCTTTTGCATGCAGTAGGAAGCAGGATGGTATTGAACACCTACGTCATGCTTTGCCGATTATCGAAAAGGAGCATCGTGCTGGGCGGTCAGCGAAGGCTGAAGACCCTATCTTTGAGCCAGAAAGGATCAAGGCTTTGATGAAAAGTATGGGATGAGTTATCTTTCCCCAGCATATTTGCTAAGTTGTAAAAATTGTTTTGGAGTTTTGGTTTGCGCTTCGATTGTAAACGGTTTGTAAACGATGGTGGTTAGTATTATCACTTCGTTAATCCCAGATTGACGGGATTATTGGAGAAGAAATATGCGATTCCATTTGATTGCGGCCGTTGCCGCGTTGACCTTGATGGCGACCCAAAGTTTTGCTTTGAGTGCCAATTTCAGTGATGATTTCAGCATCACAAATTCCAACCCTAATGGGGCATGGACATACGGTTACACTACGAGCCTCGGGGGTTCTTTCACAGCTTATACTGACACTGCTGCTACATCAACTCATCAAGTTTGGTATATGCCAGGTCTTTCCGGCGACAATACTCCATCGGTTTTCAAGAACATTTCTGGTAGCGGAATCAATGGTGTTCCAGGAGGAAGCACAGCACTTCATAGTGGCCCTGGAGGTCAGCTTTCAGTCGCTCGATACACAAGTTCAGAAAACACCGATGTCACAATCGACGGTTTTTTTGGTGCTGGAGATATTGGTAACGTTGGAGTCTATATCTTCGTAAATGGGGTTCAAGAATTTGGGGTGGAAAGTACAACCTCAGAAGAACTCTTTTCATTAAGTGCCTCTCTTTTAGTTGGCTCAACAATTGATTTTGTCGTCGGCAATGGATTTAGCGGATACAGCTTTGATTCAACGCCTTTGACGGCAACAATTGAAACCGTGCCTGAACCAGCAACAATGGTTGCTCTAGGTTTGGCAGGTGCGGCACTCGTTCGTCGCAGACGCGCGCGCTAACTTTTTTTGATTGCGTTGAATCTGGGAGGGCATTGATTGCCCTCTCTTTTTTTGAAACAGGTAATTTTTTGAATATGGAATTTTGTATTTTTCACGACTTAAGTTATCGTACGACTATGGAATCAGCTTTGCTTAAAATCATGTTTGACCAGATTCTTGAAGGTCGAGATATTCCGGGTGTTGGTTCCGTTTTGAGAATGACGGCCAAGCGAGCAGGAGAATGCAAAAGCGGTATGCCGTATACGATGACAGATAATTTGTGGCATGTTGTTTATTGGCAGGAGATTTGGTTACAGGAACTGCGAGGAGAGAAAATGATTCCGACGATGCAGATCTGGGCAGGTGACTGGCAAGGCACCGATGAATATCAATTTGGAGAGCTCCGTGAGAAATTTCTGCAGGGATTAGAGGAAGCGCGCCTTATGTGCAAAGGCGAGTTAGATGCTGATCGAGCAAATCTTCTTCTGAGAATCGGAATCCACGCTACATATCATATTGGCCAGCTCAACCTCATTAAGCGGGTCGCTTAATTGTTTTGTGACCTCACTCCAGCTTTGGAGGGAGGTCACAAACAACGCTTAGTTCGTAAACTTTGCTTTGAGGAGAATGAATGCCGGGTTTGCGGGTTTTTCATCGCTCCCAGGCACAATCATGGTGACTTCGCCACCCGAAAGATTATCTTTGTAGAGAGGGCATCCTAGCATGTAGATGTGGTTTGGATCTTTGCCTTGAACGTAAACAATCGCTTGCATGGTTGATTGATCTGTCTTTGACCAGGATGTCTGATAGCTGTTGTAATCCCAACTAATGTTGCGTGACCATTGGGAGGTGATGATATCTATCCGCAGAATCTTTGCGTTCTTGATTTTTTTGAGTGTATTGGCTTGGATACTTGCTTTCAAGGAAGCTTTGTCGGCACCTGTGTAAATGTCTTTGAAGGGCACGTTGCTTTGAATGATTTCGGCTTCAAGCTTTTTGGCTGTTTCCTCAACGTTTTTGATTGCGTCTTGGATATCAGTTACGATTGATGGATCGTAACTGGCATTGCTTTTGAGGAAGCTTTCGTAGGCGTAACCCTTGGCATCCAGCATAGTTGTCAAAAGGGGAATGGTGCCGAGAAAGTGGCCGTAGCTTTTTAACTCCACAGCTTTTTGAACGGTGTCGTTCAGTATTTTGAGTTGAGATTTAATATTGTTTGGTTCTTGCTTTGCGTATGCACCGTTGATCTCGGAGAGAAGGCTTTCGTAATCTTTTTTGATTCCAACAATTTTGATGGCAAATGTTCTTTGATCAATGTCTCCGTTGCCACCACGGCTCCCTTTTGCATTGCCATATTTGGCAATCATCGCTTTCGAATCGGTTTCAAGTTGTGGCCATTGATCTACATTTTTACGCGTAATGCTATCTGAACCAATCAAGGCTTTGAGCTTGGCGAGTTGATCGACAAGAGCATCTAGGGTTACAGCATCGTTTTTTGAACCTTGATTGAGAAGTTCATTATCTTTGTCAATCTTTTCGGATGCACCTGAGATTCGTTTTTCAAGGCTTTGCAGTTTTTCTTCAGCCGCCGTGTAAAGTGTCAGTCCGGCGGATTTTTCGCCATAGGAGTCGGGGACTTTATCGAACCATTCCTTGGCGGAGGCGAGGAGTTCTTTCGCTTGATCGAGTTGCTTTGTTGCTGATTCGCGGGCTGAGTCTATGATCTGACCGTTTGTTTGTTCCGATTTATCGAGAATTCCGTTGCCTTTGGTGATTGCGGCTTCTGATCGTGTGACGTACTGCTTGGCGCGGTTAAGGTCACTTTTTTCGTCGAGGCTGTTTGCTAAGTTGCTAGCCTGGGCAAATGTGGTGGCCATTACGGCGATGATTGCGAATGTTGGGATGAGTTTCATTCCATTCTTATGAAGGTTTAAATGAAAGGAAGGATTGTGATTGTTGTCACAGTCGTTGTCGGAAGTTTTATTGAGTTTTGAAAGAATAAGGGCCAGCTATCCTCTCGCTGACCCTTTCGGTTTGATTATTTGGATTGTCGTCGTTTGCGCAATGCGGCCAATGCGGGGATTGCGAGAAGGCTCATGGTTGCTGGTTCGGGCACGGCGTTTACTTGCAGATTATAGTTATCGAAGTACGCGTTGATTGTTGCCGGACCACCGCTGTTCGCGGTGAAGAAACCGAATTCAATGGTTGAACCGACAAGATCAAAGTCTGGGTTTACACCCATATCTACAACTGTCGTTGTTGTTACATTGACAAGTCCGAACATTGATTCAGTTAAGTTGGTCGCACCTTTGTTTAGCCATACAGAAGAACCGACAGCTGAATAGTCGGCAATGAATACATTGCCATTTTGAAAGACAGCTACTCCGACGCCAATTTGTAGGTCTGGGGCAGCACAATCTATTGAATAGCTGATGCTTTGAATTCCGCCGGGAGCGATTTGCATTCCGGATGGGTGAAAGAGGTGAGCAACACCAATGGCGGTATCGGCGGCTAGGCTGTGGGCAACAAACCGCGCGGGTACAGGGTTTCCAACAGATGTGGTCTGTTGTGAGAATTGACTTACGGTTCCGGCTTGGAACACGGTTGTGCCCCAGTCAGTATCCGCAAAAGTGGCGTCGGAGAACGTTTGAGCTTGGGCTGATGTAGCAAAGGCGCAGAATGCGC
>JAPUDU010000043.1 GCA_027492935.1 Fimbriimonadaceae bacterium | reverse complement strand
GTTTAGTGCGCTGGTACGAGACTTCTTTGCCGATTTGACCGTGCCTTTGCAATCGACCGGGGCACGGGTGAGCCATTATATTGGCGATGAAGCCGTGATTTACTGGTATCCGAAGGCGGCTTTAAACAAAGGCGCTTGCTTGGAATTGGTACCGCTTTTTCAGGGAGTGCTGACTTTGCGGAGCAAGCATTACATTGACCAGTACGGATTTGTGCCTGAGTTTAAGGCGGGGGCGCACATTGGGCCAGTGGTGGCAACGGAGGTTGGAGAGGTGAAGAGCGAGGTAGTTTTTCATGGTGATACGCTGAATACAGCGGCGCGGATTCAAGGGTTGTGCGGCGAGGAGGGCCACGGGTTTTTGATATCCGGAGAGTTGGCGGAAAAGCTCGCCGGCACTGGGTATGCGTTGACCTTTTTAGGTAACCGTTTGGTTAAAGGGCGGGCAAAAGAGATCGAACTGTTTGCGGTTCGACCTCTTTAGTTGAGAAGTTCGCGTGGGTCGGTGATTTTGCCTTTGATTGCGGTTGCAGCCGCAGTGGCGGGACTGACGAGGTGAGTGCGCGAGCCAGGTCCTTGCCGACCTTCGTACGGACGATTGCTGGTACTAGCTGACCGCTGCTCAGGGCGGAGAATATCTCCGTTCATACCAAGACACATACTGCAACCCGCGAAATGCCATTCGAACCCAGCTTCTTTGAAAACCTGATCCAAACCTTCCTGTTCGGCGAGGGCACGCACTGAAGCAGAGCCAGGAACGACCATTGCACGAACGCCGTTGGCGGCTTTATGGCCTTTCACAATAGCGGCGGCTTGACGCAAATCCTCGATTCGAGCATTTGTGCAACTACCAATAAAAACAGTATTGACATCAAGTTCGTTTACTGGTGTTCCGGGAGTTAAGCCCATATACATTTGGGCTCTTTTTTCGACCGCGTCAGCCGGTTCGGGGATTGGCTGATCGATATCGACGGTCATGGCCGGGGTTGTTCCCCAGCTAACTTGTGGTTTGAGAACATTAACATCGAGAAACTCTTCTCGGTCGAATATTGCACCTTCATCTGTAGCAAGAGATCTTGCATGTTCGACCATTCGGTTAAATTCTGCGCCTTTCGGAGCAAAGGGACGATCAACTTCGTTGATGTAGCTAAAGGTGGTGTCATCTGGCGCAACCATTCCAGCGCGGGCACCCATTTCAATGCTCATGTTGCAGATGGTCATACGACCGCTCATTGGCAAGGCGCGGATTGCTTCGCCAGCGTATTCCACAACGTAACCAGTTCCACCGTTGGCTCCAAGCTTGCGAATGATTGCAAGGATGATGTCTTTAGCGGTTACGCCTTCTTGAAGTTGTCCGCTAGCATTTATGTGAAGAGTTTTTGGCTTTTTTGCGGATCGTAATGTTTGGGTTGCAAGGACATGCTCGACTTCGCTTGTTCCGATTCCGAAAGCTAATGCACCGAAAGCGCCGTGAGTCGAGGTATGGCTATCTCCACAAACTAACGTGACACCTGGAAGTGTTAGCCCGAGTTCGGGGCCGATGATATGGACTATGCCTTGGCGGGGGTTATTGTAGCCGTAAAGAGGAATGCCGAACTCTTTCGCGTTTCGGTCTAATGCAGCCAATTGTTTGCCGCTGAGTGATGATTCATCGATTTCGCGCCCATCGGTTGGCACATTGTGGTCGGCGGTGGCAAAAGTGAGATCTGGGCGGCGAACGGGGCGACCAGCTACGCGCAAAGAATCGAACGCTTGAGGTGAAGTGACTTCATGAACGAGATGCCGATCTATGTAGAGGAGAGTGCCTCCACCAGGGAGGTCACAGACTTTGTGGTTGTCCCACACTTTTTCGAATAGCGTTTTTGCCATGCGCAATATCTATTCTACGCTGTTCTGATGCTCGTTTTCACAGGAACCGTACGGGGATTGGGGGACAGAGGACCCGCTTACGGTAGTTCGAACCTGGCACAACTGTTGTGGGAGAGGAACCATCTGGTACTATTCCCCACTGTCTCTGGGCAGTTGCCCGAGTGGCCAATGGGAACAGACTGTAAATCTGTCGGCGAAAGCCTACACAGGTTCGAATCCTGTACTGCCCACCAGAGTCTTAATTGTTTTTTGCCGGGCCCTCGTAGCTCAGCGGCAGAGCGTTCCCTTGGTAAGGGAGAGGTCACGAGTTCAATTCTCGTCGAGGGCTCCAGATTTTGAACCTAAATCAACAAGGGGTGGGACATATAGTGGTCAAATAGATACATCTCTACCCGCCCAAGCGTCTGCCGTGTCCACCTTACCGCCGTAAAGGTAATTTGCCGCCATTGTTGATTTTTGAGCTATCGCCTCATCCTATTGCATCTGTTCTTGACATCTATAGTTCTATCAGAGGCCGTTAATTCCTAGGTGTCACAATAACAATTAGTGGCGGAAAGCAAAGGCAATGTACGGATCGTAACCCTGGGGTGTGCGAAAAACGAGGTGGACAGCGAGGAGATCGCAGGGGTTTTGCGCGGCTCGGGGCATACGGTTGATGGTTCGCAATTGGCTGACGTCACGATTATCAATACTTGTGGATTTTTGGAATCAGCGAAACACGAATCAATTGCGGCGATTAGAAAGGCAGTCGCAGAAAAGGGTGGCGGGAAAGTTATTGTTGCTGGCTGCTTAGCTCAGCGGATGGGAGCAGAGTTGGCGCGGTTGGCTCCGGGGGCGGATGCTTATGTCGGGGTTGGGCAGATGGGCAAGTTTGACGAGGTCGTTGGTAAGGTTTTTACTCATCACGAACCTTGGGTTGATGTAGAACCTCCGCACCACCGTTGGGCAGACGTTGCCACGCGCGCGCGTACCGGTCGGCCATGGAGTGCGTATTTGAAGGTTAGTGAGGGGTGCGATCACCGTTGTACTTTCTGCACGATTCCTTCTTTTAGAGGGAACCATGCGAGCAAGCCTATCGAGCGTGTGATTGAAGAAGCTCGGCACTTAGCGCGAACGGGCTGTAAAGAGATCAATTTGATCGCACAGGACGTGACTCAATATGGTTATGACTTGTATAAAGAGTTCACCTTGCCGAAGCTTTTGCATGAGCTTGCGGCGGTTGACGGAATTGAATGGATTAGGATTTTGTATTTCTATCCGAACCGATTGACAGATGAAGTGATTGATGCAATGGCGGGGTTGGATAAGGTGTGCAACTACATTGATATTCCGCTTCAACACGCTCACCCGGATACTTTGCGCCGCATGAAACGGCCTTGGGATGGCGAGCGGTATTTGAAGGTATTTGAGAAAGTGCGATCAAGAATTCCTAATGTCGCCATTCGAACGACTTTCATCGTTGGGTTCCCGGGAGAGACGAAAGCAGAATTTGACTACCTGCTTGACTTTGTTCGTGAGGCGAAACTTGACCGAGTTGGCGCTTTCCAATTTAGCCGTGAGCCTGGAACTCCGAGCCACGATATGCCGGGTCAGGTTCCCAGCAAAATGAAAAAGGATCGGTATGACCGATTAATGCGTGCGCAGTCGCCCGTTTCGTTGGGGATTAACAAGGCTCTTGTTGGTGAGACGATTCGGGT
>JAPUDU010000042.1 GCA_027492935.1 Fimbriimonadaceae bacterium | reverse complement strand
TCCAGGATGACTTGAATTCTGCTGTAATCCAGATTCGTTCAAATGATTTGATAAACCTTTCAATGAGTGATCTCTTCGAGCAACTAAAAGTCTCTCATCAATCAATTCAGAAGTGACCAATGGAACTGTGTCGACAAGTTGCAAGTTGTCTGATTGATCCATATAAAGTTCTCTAGCTACTCCTAACTGTTTCATCCTGCTCATATCGTCGTTTAGCTTCGCCGCATCGACTCCCCGTGCCAGCGCGGGAAGTACAATTGCCGCGATAATCACAATAATAGCGATCACCACTAATAGTTCGAATAGAGTAAATGCCTCGTTTCCCATTTTACTCTGGCCCACCATCACTCTGCTGGAGCGCAAGAATTTTTCGGGCAACTTTCAAGTATCTCAATACCCGCACAAGCATCTTCGCTTTCAGCTTGCCGGGCATAGTAGAACTTACCATTCGCACATGCATACCGTTTGCAAGTATATTCGTACTCACGAAATGGATTATGGTTATTCGCTACCCAACATGCGTTCTGAAACCGTTGATCCTCTTTGTCAACTAAAATGCTGAATGAGCACCCAGTACACACTGGCAAGGGATCATCAAACATAGCACTTGATTGACCAAATAACATTCCGGCAGGCATTTCCTCAATCGTGGCAGGATTCCCAAGTAAGTGAGCTGCTCCACTTGTTGCTACGAGCACAAGGGCACTGAACGAAGCTATAATCTGAATAAAGTACTTCATTGATCATACTATACAAGCAAATTAACATGATGTTCAGTTTTTTTAAAATATGCACGTATCAATGGACGACCCTCTCAGTCACTTATGTGCGGTTAGTTACGGGCGTCCTTCGTTTTTCCTAGTGGAAAGAGCTCGTGTCCCTGCCGCCTGTTTCACTCGCACCAGGCAGGGTTGCTTTTCAAGCTTTATTCAATGGTGGCCAGGGGTAAGCAAAGCACAGCCCGGGCATCAAGAGATTTCAATATTCTTCAACCCACCTCCCAATCCCGAACCCCAATCCCCCCAAAAAGTAAACTCCACCCCTCAAATGAGCGAAGATCGATCAATCCGCGAAATACGTCTCGAAAAGCTCGCCCAACTGCGCGAGCTCGGCTACGACCCGTACGCCACCGAAAAATTCCAAATCGATCACTCCGCTAAACACTTCCTCGAAAACTTCGACAACCTCGCCGTACTCGACGAAAACACCCCCAACAGCGAAAAACCCATTGTCTCATTCGCCGGGCGTATCGTCGCCATGCGCGAAATGGGCAAAGCATCCTTCGCCCACCTTTCCGACGGCGACGACAAAATCCAAATCTACGTTCGCAAAAACGACCTCGAAGAACTGAGCGAAAACGCCTGGAAAGCATTCCAACTTCTCGATATCGGCGACCACCTCGGTGTCAAAGGCTTCCTTTTCCGCACACGCACGGGCGAACCCAGCATCCACGTCACCGAAATCTGCCCCCTCAGCAAAGCCCTCCACACCCTTCCATTAGGAAAAGAAAAAGATGGCGAGCAATGGTACGGCCTCACCGATGTTGATCAACGGTACCGCCACCGCCACCTCGACCTCATCACGAACAAAGAAGCCCGCGAGCAACTCCTCAACCGCTCCCGCATCGTCAGCGAAGTCCGCCGATTCTTCGACGCCAAGGGGTATCTCGAAGTCGAAACGCCCCTCCTTCAACTAGAAGCTGGTGGCGCCGCTGCCCGGCCATTCAAAACCCACTACAACGCCTACGATCTCGAAGTCAAACTCCGCATCAGTCTTGAGCTCTACCTCAAGCGCATCATCTGCGGCGACGTCCCCAAAGTCTACGAAATCGGCCGCGTCTTCCGTAACGAAGGCGTCTCCAACCGCCACAACCCCGAATTCACCCTCCTCGAATGGTACGAAGCGTACGCCAACCTCGAAGACATGATGACCTGCGTCGAAGACCTCTTCCGCCATGTAGCAGAAAAAATCTTCGGTAACACTCACCTTCATGGGCTTGATTTCGGTCGTCCCTGGCACCGAGTAGATCTCATGAGCGCGATCCAAGAACGCTCTGGCATCGCTCCGAGCGAACTCACAAATATGGACGACGCCAAAGCCGCCATGAAGCGCGTTGGCCTCCCCACCGAAAAAGAAAACAACCTCGGCGGCATCATCGAAAAGCTCCTCGAGCACTTCGTGGAACCCCACCTCCAAGAACCCACCTTCATCGTCGGCTACCCGATCGAAACTTCCCCCCTCGCCAAAAAAGATCCCAACCGCCCCGGATTCACGCGAAGGTTTGAAGGCTATGTCCTCGGACGCGAAATCTGCAACGCCTTCAGCGAAATCAACGATCCCATCGATCAACGTGAAAGGTTCGAGCAGCAACTTGGCGAACGCGACAAAGGCGACGACGAAGCCCATCCGATGGACGAGCAATTCCTGTACGCCCTCGAAGGCGGAATGCCCCCCACCGGCGGATGCGGAATCGGCATCGACCGCCTCGTCATGCTCCTCACTGGAGCCGAACACCTCCGCGAAATCCTTCTCTTCCCTATGATGAGGCCGGAAATCCACCACGATAACCCCGATATCGACGAAGATTAAAATAGCCCCCATTTCCCTAAACTTCTTTAGCGAGAGGGGGGTTGGGGGGTGTGGGTCAATACACCGATCTACCAAATAAAAGCGGCCTGGTATTAACAAGGCCGCTCCTCATTTCATCCCCATTAGGAATGATTAGCTCACGCATCGGGGGCATTCATCAAATGTTTCTGTTGTCTATTCTTTGCCCGACGTTTCAACAAAGACGCCACGCCTAAAATGCTGGTTCCGGGATCGTCTCAATCGTCCCCGAAAGCGGAGTCGTATCCGAATTGTAGAAGCCGTCGCCTAGCGTCACTACAAGCATGAAAGCAGCTACTGCCCCCATTGTCGTAAATCTCATTTTTGTCTTCTCTCATATCGCCGACCAAATTTGTCGACACCTAATCATAAAACACACATGTGTTTACAAATCGTTTACAAAGCCAGCCCAATATCAAACAAAAAATATTACAGTAAAAATGCTTGCCCGCTAAAAAGTAAATGCCCCCGGCTACTCCACTGCCAGGGGCTTTTCGGTCAAGTAAGGCTATTCAGTTTATCGCTTCATATTAATGAGTTCTTGAAGCATCTCATCAACTGTCGTAACAACCCGAGTGTTGGCTTGGAAACCACGTTGAGTAATAATCAACTCCGTAAATTCGTTTCCAATGTCAATGTTTGATTGCTCCAAGAAGCCAGCGTTCAGCTGACCACGACCACCTGATCGCGGTGTACCAACAACCGGAATACCGGAGTTGTCCGTAGCGCGCCAAAGGTTGCTCCCTTGTCGTTCCAAACCGTTCGCGTTAGGGAAAATCGCCATCGCAACTTGACCCAAGTTCCGCGTCAAACCGTTCGTGTAAAGGCCAATGATAACCCCGTCGGTGTTAACACTGAACGAGCTCAACGAACCAGGCGCAAACCCGTTCTGGCTACTTGCCTGAACTTGCATTTCTGTCGCCAACTGACTAATATTGTCAAAGTGCAAATCCGAAGTGAAT
>JAPUDU010000041.1 GCA_027492935.1 Fimbriimonadaceae bacterium | reverse complement strand
TTGAAGTAGGGAATATTGCAGTTATAGGATGCTGTGTTACTAGGCGTCGCATCCTTGCGCCCAGGTTCCGCCCCTTCTTGCCCCCCGTCCGCGCGGCTGGCGCCGCATCGGTCGGAGGCCAGGGAAGGAGCGGTCGTTTGGGGGGCGGGTTGAGACGTGCTACCAGAGAGCTTGCGATTGATCTTCATATCCATTTCCTTCTTCAGGTGCCGGCGTGCCGCGAATGGGCGTCCGGAATGGATACGAATTTTGTAGATCGACGGTTCTGCTGTCGGCCACCTAAAAAAGATTTTCAGGGGGTTGTTACGATGCCTCTTTTCTGAAACTCCCGATATTCACGAATTCGCCTACCGAGATGCTTATCGGTTTGGCTTTCAAATCCATCCAAGGCCACTTCATCACAGATTTCGCGTACTTCTCGATATGCCAATCTATTCAACCAGCCTGATTGATCGAGAATGGCGAAGGCGTACCAAAGTGACTTGTAGCGAATTCGGCCACGATAGGGCGCGTTCTTCAACCGGTATGCAATCTGGTCTGAAAAGTTCAGGTCAACATCCCCTTGTGACCGAGCGAATCGCTTTCTGAAATAGGGAATTTCAGTCAGGATGCGGCGATCAATCTGGATGGCCTTCACAAAAGCTTTATCACAACCGGCCATGGCTTGAGAAACAAGGGAGGTGAGCTTTTCGCCGTGAACCATCATGGACAGCGATTGAAAAAACGCACTCAGGAAAAAGCAGAAGAAATGTTGATTGACTCTAACTGCTGTCTTCTGGTCGTCAGAAGACAGTGCCAGGAACGCTTTTGTTGCGGCTTCTTGCTCTGCGGGAGTCTTTGGAATACTGACGTTATCAATAAAACCGCTTGCAGACGAAAGAACGTCTCGCAATAACCCACCCCGTTCTTCGAGCGATGCTTCTTCCAACTCGGCGCAGAATTCACGGATTTCGTCTTCGTTAAGAAAGCCCCTGAGAAGCATCGGTACGAACGCCCGTTCATTTGTGTAAAGGAGCGGGTAAGACTGGATTTTGAGGCTCTCTATGCTCCTGGCAATGAAAGGTGGGAAGCGGAACCAGCCTTCCTGAGACTCGATCTCTTTTAACATCCATTCGACATCTTCAATGCTCGATCTCAGGGAGGCAATAACGGAATCGAGCGGAAGTACAGGCTCGCTTGGATTGCCTGCACTATTGAAGGTGATTAGGCTGCTTGACATGCACCAATCATATACTAACCACTTATAAACTTGCGGCTACGACCCTGGCCCGACCATCAGTCGTTCAAGAAGTGACTGCTCAACGTCCGAATTGAGGTGCCGCCTTCCGGGCTGTCGCGCTCCAATGATGGGTCGAGTATCTGCTACTCGTCACGTGGCACAATCTCAGCTTGCTCCAGCCATTCGGAAAAACGCTCTACTGCGGAGAGTGCTTCAAGTAGTTTGGCAGAGGATACATGGATAGCTGGCGGCACTGGCCACGAATCCTGGGACTCTCCAAGTTCTGTGAGAAGTAGTCTCTCTCGATCTTCGACGAAGAACGGGTGTGAGAGCTTTTCTAGGTCAGGGTTGCCGTAGTTCGAATAGTTACTCGTAATCGTCTCGGGATGCTGAATGTTGTTTCGAGCAAGGACGATTTCTTCAAGCAAGGCTACGTCAGTTGGGCCGTCTTCAAATCGAATTCCGAAGTTAAGTAAGAAATATGCGCGATAGCCGTTAACGAAACTACGGCCGAATTCTGCCTTTCTTAGAGAGCCATCAACGGGAACGCCAAGTTCACGTACCCACGTTTGAAAATAGAGCTTCACAGTTGCCGCAAGCATTGAAAGGCACGCGCTACCAAGAACTTGAAGCGATTCGTCGGCCTCAACCCATTCTTCAAGAAACGGCGGCTCGCCATCTTCGCTATACGGCGGAACAAATGGTTCTACTTCGGCTTTGATCTTGTGCTGGCGTTCGACATACTCGCGCGTTGTCGTGACGTACAACTGCCGGATAAAGGCTGTTCGCTGCCTCAAAAAATAACCTACGTCCATGAACCTCTTTCAAATGCCCAATAGATTATAAGCGAACCTAACGGGGGCCCAGAGCCATCACCCATCTGGAATCCAGATTCAATTTGCGCGAATCCATCGAAAGAACCTTGTCATCACTCGTACGCTCTGACCAAGACCCCGAACACAGTATTATGCAAGCCATACGCGCAAACATTGGTCCCGGAACCACCTTGTTGCCACAGTATTCGCACAGGGGAAAGTACTTATATGCAAATAAATGGATTGCGCATAAACTACCCTTCCTGACCAGGAGTAGAAGCCGGCTCAATATAGCAATTAGGGTCTGAGAAGTGTAGGCTCGATAATCTTAGTATCCATCGCCCCGTTTTTCAGGCATGGGAGGTACCAATTGCACAGGACTTGCCGAAATGCTGTCACGCTTGATAAATCAATTCTTGCGAAATCCAACGAGTCTGAGTGATGATTCTTTGGAAGACGAATGGGCGGATGTAAAAGGTAGATTGTTAAGAACCTGTCCTTACACGAGTGAAAACGCGTACAAGTCACTCTACGAACGTTGCGATGTCTTTCTCCGAACGGCATCCAGAAGGCACAGACACTTCATTTTGAATGCAGAGGCAAAGAGTCCCTTTTACAAGTACATGCATACTTACGCTGATTGTCTTCGGATGATTGATCAGAAGGAGTGTAAGCACATCGACCCGGCCGTCCTTCCTGGCCTAATACTGGCAGCCTATACGGGAGAGGAAACTCGAACTACGGGAGGGGAGAATATTGCAAACCCGCCGTTTGTAATTCGTGGCATCAACTATTTGATAACTGAACGTCAAGATCCTGTTGGACTATTTCTCAAAGGATTTGTATTGAAATACGGGATAAGCATTCAATTTGCTCCGAATCTTGACGCTGCTGAAAAGTATCTCCAGTCGGCTCAATCGCTTGGCGTAGGCTCCGCATCAATAGAACTTGAATACTTACACAACCATCGCCGCGCTCTATCCAAAATCGAGTCCATTCACACTGATTCGAATAGATACGATGAATGGGCTATTAAAGCCACATCGGCTATAACAGCGGAAATCTCCGCCTTTACTGATGGATGAGAACAAGTCCATCTGGATACTTTTCACGTTCAATCGACCGAAGAAAGCAAACCAAGGGGCGAGAGACTCAAGAATCGGCGGTCAGGTGTGGTTATAGCCGGTTGTTCCTTGTCATCACAGCAGAGCTTTGACTGTTGTCTATGTGAACTGGCGATAGTGACTTTTTGGGGAGATGACCCTGAACAACCTGACAAGACCGTACAAAAAAGGGAAACGAGGGGCTTTGAAGCAAGCTGAGAATCGCTACGTCATATTTGCGAATCAACGACGAACCAAGGTGTCAGAGTTTTTCCCTTGCAGATTATCGCTAACGAAAATGACGTGACAAAGTCTTGAGTAGCTCGGCGGGCGCTAGCGAGTGATGGCGGGCCAACTACTTGATTTAACAACGAGATTTAGCAACTCTTAATCCGTAGGTCGAGTGTTCGAATCACTCACGCCCTACCACGGCTGATT
>JAPUDU010000040.1 GCA_027492935.1 Fimbriimonadaceae bacterium | reverse complement strand
TGTTCATCAAAACTGTGAGCAGCGTGAGCAGATGGTCAACGTCGCACCGTTTGATTCGGGTGCTCCGGGTGGATTTTTGCCTACTCCGGTAAAGGTTCCTGTCGGGGGAGCGGTTATGTTTGTGATGAATGTGGATGAGTTTCATCGGTTTTAACGCATGAGCCATCGAGAGTTGCTAGATAAAATTTTGACTGGGTCAGCTGATCCTCGGGCGGTGCTTTTTTATGGAGCCGACCAAGCTCAGATGGACGATTTGGCCATGCAACTCGCGAGCTTTTGGATTGGGGTGGCGGAAGAAAATTTGCCCCGACACGTTGACTACCAAAAAATTGTTCCGATGGGGAAAGGGAAGATCATCAAAAAGCGAACAGTTATGCCGGTGAAGCCAGGCGAGGATGATGACGATGATTTTAAAGGGATTCCAGCCGTTGAGTTTTTTAGAACTCGTCCGTTGATGGCGAAAAATAAGGCAATGTGGTTTTCAGAAGCCGATCGGTTTGGTTCAGATGCGGCGAATTCGTTTTTGAAGACTCTTGAGGAGCTTGCCCCACATGCACGAGTGGTTTTGACAACTACGCAATTCTCGCGTGTGTTACCGACGATACGTTCTCGGTGTCTGTGTGTGGCGTGCGGAAATGAGGCTTGGGTTAATGGGGCTCCGATGGGAGAAATGGAAGAGGTTTGGGGGAAGAATTCAGGCGAATTAGCGCGGTTGCGGGAGTATTCGGAGGTGTTTTCGGCACTTTGGGAGATGCTTGAGCAGACGAAGAATGCGCCGATGGTGGCAGCAGTGATGTTTGCGGAACGAGCGAATGGTTTGGCCGGAGACTATGCTAAAGCAGCAGGAACTGGAGTTCGTGAGTCGCAAGTGATTTTGCTGGAGTTGATTGCTCGTTGGTGGTTAGTTCGGTATCCTGAAAGACCGGCTGTTGGAGGACTTTGTAGTTCAATCGCAAAGGAGATCCTGGGTTATTCCAACGGCCAGCTTGGGTATGACGTACTTTTCGGCAGTATGTTGGAACAGATCAGGGAACCAATGGAGATTTCAGGTAGGTAAACGATGGGAGAAGGTGTAGTTGGAGTGATCGTGTCCTTTGTGAAATCCTCAGCAAGGTCGGCGGATGACCGCAGACCGCTATTTGAGAAGCTAATGGCTAATAGCTATCAGCAAGCTTTTCAGATGGCGTATCGATTTACATCAAATCGAGCGGAAGCGGAGGACTTGTTGCAAGAGACATACATCCGCGCATTCCGGTATTTCCATCGCTTTGATGAGACGATGCCATTTAATGCTTGGCTTTATCGCATCATGACGAACCTTCACATTGACAATGTTCGCAAAATTTCTCGCTTGAAAACCGTGAGTATTGATCAACCGGTTGGCGAATCTGCCAGTGGCTGGGATTTGGCGGATAACACCGCAGAAAGCGGAAATGCTCATGTGGATGAGATATTGAATGAACCGCTTCAGAGAGCTTTACAAGCGATGACGGGTGAGTTTAGGATGGCGGTAGTTCTTGCCGATATTGAAGGGATGAGCTACGAAGAGATCGCCGCAGTCATGAATACATCTGTCGGGACCGTGCGATCACGTATTCACCGAGGGCGTAAGCAAATTCGTGAGCACTTGGAATATATGGGCTCCACTGGTGGTCAAGAGGTGACAGGATGAACAATTGTTTTCGAGTAAAAGGACTCCTATCCGCATACTTGGATAGAGAGCTTTCCGGTGAGGAGATGATCCTTTTGCGTGAGCATTTATCTAGTTGTAATGAGTGTTCGGTTGAATTTGATGAATTGCGTCGCATTAAGAGTGCGCTCATTCAGATGCCGGAAGTTGAAGTGAGTTCAGAATTTTTAGAGCGCATGAAGGTGCAGGTCTTTGCATCATCTGCACCGGCTCCGGTTTCTAAGAGTAAGGTTGCGGCTTCCGCCGGGATGGCGGCAGCGGTGTTGTTCTTGGTTTTTGCGGTGATGCGGTGGGTTGAAGTTCAGCGCGAAACCGATTCAGCCCAATTGGGTTCAACTTATCGCATGAGTGACACAGTAGCTAATGGGGTTGACCAAGGGCAGACTTACATCCCTGTGACATTAGTGAACTCTCCCGAGTAATTACGAACTGTGACAACGAGTTTTGCGCTAAGGAGTTTGGGATTAATAGTTGCATTTTCAACTAATCTTTTTGTGCCCGTAGAAGACCCTTATACACTTTTGCGACCAGCATTGGACGAGCAGTTTGACTTTACGGGCTCGATGGTTGTCCAAATGGAGAATTGGGACGAAGATCCGTTTATGATTCAGATGCTTATGTTGAAGGACAAAGGCACAAAAGTCACCTGGATCCACCCAAGTATCGTTCAAGGGCAGACTTTTGTAGATGATGGCAAGTTTGTTAAGCAGTACATGCCTGATCAAAAATATATTCGGGTTCGCCCTTCGTTCCACACATTTTGGCCATCTTATGCCACGCAATTGAACTTAGTTAAAAAGAATTATGTTGTGAAGGAGATTGAAAAAACTTCGCTGTTGGGCCGAGCAGTAGTGGTTTTGACGGCTACGGCGAAGAATTCAGACTTGGGTGTTCGGACACTGACGATTGATCGTAAGGTTCCGCTGGTTTTACAAGATGTTCATAAAGTTGGTGAGAAATCAATTTATCGGTTGCGCACATACAACCTTCAGGAGCTCAAAGATTCGCAGGTTTCGCTTAAGATTGACGTTCCGAGCGATGTGACGACGACCAAGGCGTGGGGGCCAGAGAAAGTTACGGATATTAAGTATGCGGCGGGGGCTTGTGGTTTTACACCTCAGATTCCGACGAAATTGCCTTACGGCTTTGAAATTTTTGCCAAGCAGCTGGTTGGGATGGAGAATGATCCATTTTTTGTCGCCCGTGTTTCAGATGGACTGTTGATGGGACATGTTTACGAATGGAAGTACAAGGGGGGCGAAGCGCATACGAAGCTTGACATCAAGGCGATGCTGGTTGATAAGAAAAAAGATATTGCTTATTCGATTCTCGGTGACCTTCCGCCACAAGCCGCGATGAGGCTTTTGAAAGCATTTACCGTGCCTCAGGAGTAGGACTACGGAACGGCGTCGCCGATTTGTCGGTTAGTAGTGATACGAAGTTAGGAACCAAGGAAAAATAAATGAACATGACAAAACAACCTTTTTTGATGATTGCCTTAGCTGCCGTTGTCGGCATTGGCGGGTTGGGATTTGGTCTTTCCCAATCACCAGCAGGTGAAGGCAAGTCATGGTTTAAGATGCCGGCAGTGAGCCAATCCGCTCGCGTTGTTCGGAATGACTCAGGTGTAGGTGGCCCGCCAGCAGTTGGCTTAGCGGCTCTGGAACAGCTAGACGAAACGTTTGCTGGGATTTCGGAGGAAGCGGCTGCATCGGTCGTAACAGTTTCTAACGGAGCAGGTGGAAGTGGATCCGGCTTTGTATACCGGTCGGACGGCTGGATTGTTACAAATGACCACGTTGTTGGCAATGCAGATGTTGTTGAGGTGACTTTGCCTGACGGTCGTACATTAAAGGGCAAAGTGACGAAGAGCCAGGATCAGCAACTTGATCTTTCGGTGATTAAGGTTGA
>JAPUDU010000039.1 GCA_027492935.1 Fimbriimonadaceae bacterium | reverse complement strand
TCGGATGGTTGGTTGTAGAAGGAGAAAGCTCGCTCGCCGTGTCTGCGTTTCGGCCTTTGCGGCGGTTGGTTTAATGCGCCGAGTAAGGCAGCAGTCCGTCGCTTACCTGCCGCTCAGCCTTGCTGAGGCCGCGGACGGCAGCTTTTCACTTCGTCGAAGGCGAACTCCGGACCCAAAGCAGTAATGGCCAGCAAGAAAAAAAGCGGACGCATATGGAGAGACAACATGCGCTCGTTCAGATAATTAGCCCTCTGTTCCAGCCGCCCATAGTTCTTCGTATATCCGTAGTTTCTCCGAGACCACATCTGAAGAAATTGGAGCGAGATATGTTGGTTTCTTCGCCGCAGCATCCTTTATAGAGGTACCAAGTACCCAACATTGGGCGGAATCAATGAAGATAACTCTGTCGTGGAGTGCTGAACTTCGTCGCACACTGACTTTATTTCCGCGCTGTTTTGAGAAAGCCGCGGCGGCAAACGTCACGCTGTCGGCATAATGGGATACAAGCAGCCTAGCGGCCACGGATGAGCCAATGTTCGACAAATAGCCATCGAAGATGCTGTTGTCCATGTACGGATCAACAATGAAAATCGACTTCGTAGCGTCGCCAACAAGTTCGTTAAGCGCCTTAAAGAAATCATAGACAGCACCTGGGCCAAATACCTGACCTATGTCCGCAGGTAGATTGTTTTCAAGGGACGCGATCGCCTCGTAGATCATTGTGAGAACCGTGCCGTAGTTCATTTGGCGACTAAAATTTCCTGCCATAGCGCGAGCTGCAATCTGAAATTCAATCGCTTGGGTCCGATCCCACTGGCGAATCAGGTGCGACGCACGCCCAAGCCATTCATGTTGCATGGCTTCATAGGTTCCCTTGCCTTGCAGTGGCGGCTCTTCGCGAACCAGACGACGAAGACCATCCAGCAATACTTGTGGAGTCATAGATAAAAAATTAATAGTGACATTGTTATACACCATACAAATATGCGGTGTGGCTAACCGGTACCGCGCTGACTAACGAAGCATTATGGACGTCTGCTGTGTGAATGCAATGCGACTGGCTGCTCTTGGCCGAACTCGACCTCCATGATTAGATGCGATGGTTACTTGCATCCTCGTCTTTATTTCACGACGATGACATTGCTACTCTGCGGCCGATCCGCGAAACTGCTCATGAAGATTCACATCGATTCATTGAAAGGAATGAACTTCATGTCCACACCCAAAGCACTACTCGTTGTTCCGTTATGGATGGCTGCGATTTCCGTCCAGGCCGCCGCAACTGGCCTCGATTTCTATCATAAGGACTGGCAAGTTACGTGTGACAACACCAGGACCTGCCGTGCCGCCGGTTACCAGAAGGATGGCGATGAGACGACCATTTCGCTGCTACTGACTCGTCGGGCCGGACCACGCGAGCCTGTCTCCGGCGAAGTCATGCTCGGCTCTTATGATGACAAGTCCTCGAGCCTGTTACCTAAGAATGGAAGGCTCACGATGCGAATCAATGGACGAAGCGTTGGCTCCGTCCAATTTGACAAGGGCTCATTGATCGCCAATCTCTCACCCAAACAAATCGACGCCCTACTGGCTGCTCTTACGCGCAAAGCCGAAATTGAGTGGCGGGTTGGGGAGCAAGTGTGGAGTTTGTCCGATGAAGGGGTGGCCGCGGTTTTGCTGAAAATGGATGAATTCCAAGGGCGTGTCGGCACACCGGGAGCATTGGTTAAGAAAGGCTCGCAAAGCGAAGAAAACGTACTGCCACCGTTGCCTGTTCCCGTCGTGAAGGCAGCGCCACTCCCTAAAGCTTCAAATGTCACTCTGCCACCGAAGCAAGTGGCTGCCCTACGCGAAGCGCTTCGTGCAACTCTCAAGAAAGACAAGGACTACTGCCCTGATCTTGAGGAAAAGAAGGAGGCGGAAATCGAACTATCCTTTACTCGACTTAACGACAGCAAGGTTTTGGTTTCAACCAGTTGCTGGCGCGCCGCCTACAATGCTGGCGATGGCTATTGGGTCATCAACGACAAGTCTCCTTACTCTCCGGTTTTGGTCACCACATCCGGATCGGATTTCAGCGATGGCAGCATTGGAGCCCAACACAAAGGTCGGGGGATCGGTGACTGTTGGTCCTTGGATACATGGACCTGGGATGGCGGCGAGTTCGTCCATACCGCATCCTCAACGACGGGTATGTGCCGTTTGATCGCTGCTGGCGGAGCTTGGCAATTGCCGAGGATCGTGATGGAGGTTAGGACCCCAAAACAGTGAACATGCATTGTTCGGCTGTTTGGGTGTTTGAAAACAATAAAGTTTGTCGAGTAATAGATTCGTTAGGGGGCGGCGATTGCCGGCCCTCCTTTTTTTGCTTCCGAAATTCGGCCAAAGCCGACCTTGGTCCGCGAGCGTGATATGACTTCAGGTAATCACACCGACCATAACCTACTGCTTGCAGGAGCATCTTCGAAGCAGACGTTGGATTAATGCATAGCTAGCCAGTCTGCGCAAAACACATTAATACATAGATTCATCTGAGAAGTTTTATCTCACATAATATACTTCGGACATTAATCCCTAATGTAATGAATTTTCCACTGGCCGCTTTGAACATCGGCAATCATCTTGTCGATTTCATGTTTTTTTTACCGGCAATCATGCGAGTCGTCTCATCTCCGTACTTGCCAAGATCAGGATTGATACCTCCCTCTATTAATTCGTAGATTAGGTATTTGCTGTAATGATTTGTCGTTATGTCGCGCGCTATGTCTTCCTTTGATAAGAAATAAGTCAAGGCAGTTCCGCCTTGTTTATCAATGGCATTCGGGTTAGCGCCAACCTGAATCATTCGTTTCACCAGTCTTGGATCGCTGGTAAAGATGGCCGTCCGACCATCCTTGCCTGCGATATCCGGATTCGCTCCACAATCAAGAAGTCTTTTGGCAGCTTCACTGGCGCCCGCAATAGCTTTGGAATTAATTGCAGAAAATGCAAGTGCTGTACGTCCATCGTTATCCATAATGTTGATATCGGCGCCTAAAGAGACCGCTTTACGTGTTACTTCCTTCTGATTATGTTTTGAAAAAGAAACGTAATGAAGCATTGTTCTTCCATCCAAATCCTTGTCGTTTATCCTTAAACCACGTGAGACAAGATACTCAATTTTTTCTGCGTTTGTGGCTTCAAGATGAAGCAAGGTTGCACCCTTACAATTACGGAAGTTTTTGATATCGGTACCGAATTCTTCGAACATACGAATCAGGCGGAGATTATCGGGCGGGGAAACGTTGTTTTCAACTGTTTCTGTATCCCCTGATTTTTTCATTCTTTCACGTCGTAAATATGCAAATTCACCGTTATCAATTATCAGACCTTCATCGTGACCATAATAGGTGCTGTGGTGAGGGTCAATGCAGGTATTGCCGGTATAAGGATTCGCGCCCTTGCTCAGCAATAAACGGATTAAGTCGAAATCCTTCAAAGCAATGGCATAATGCAAAGGCGTGTAACCGTCTTTGTCATGCACATCAAATCTTGATCCTTTTTCTGCAAGAAGATTAATGATGTCCTTATTGTCCTGAAGGACTGCTATGTGCATGGCGGTTCTTTTTTTGTTGCTATA
>JAPUDU010000038.1 GCA_027492935.1 Fimbriimonadaceae bacterium | reverse complement strand
TGTGGGAATTCTTGTTTCGGAGGGTAAGGATTGGGAACTCGGTGACATATTCGTGGTCAGTTGGTTGGTTAAGGAGTTCTGTAGGGAAGTTGATGGGGGCGACTGACCAGTCCCCGGAGGCATCTAATCCTGCGTTTTGGAAAAGGAAGGGCTTCGGATTGCCTATCGTGATTGTATGGGTTGCCTGAATAAACTGACCGGGCGCAACTCCTGAATCGCAATCGATACCGCTCGGGATGTCGATGCTAATTATGGGGGTTTTAGCTTGGTTTGCGGCGTTGATGACGTTGTCGAGGGGGCTCTTAGGTGCGCCTTCTGATCCAGTACCGAGAAGTGCGTCGATGATTAGATCGTGAGAGCTTAGATTCTGAAGGACGATTTGAGACTGCGGGTTTTGGGGGAATAAAGGTTCTAACTTGAGATAGCGTGCTTTTTTGAGTTGCTCTTTGATAGTTGGCTTCAGTTTTTCTTCTGGGCTGGTGAGGAGAAGTGTGATTTTGTGGCCGAGCTTATGGAGGAGTCGCGCGACAACAAGGCCATCTCCGCCGTTATTACCAGAGCCGCAGAGAATTGCGACCTTAGCTTGCTCGGGAAGTATAGTTTGAGCGAAATCAGCAATGGCTTGACCAGCAGCCTCCATTAGCTGATCGCTGGGGATGCCGAAATCTTCGGATGCGCGTCGGTCTATTTCGCGGGATTGTTCGCGGTTAGTGATCCACACAGGATTAGTTTGGCTGATTATTCGTCGATGCGGCTAAAATGAATGACAGTACAACTGTGTGCCGGGGTGATGAATTCGCCGTAGACGCGGCTAAGGAAAGTGATCATTTCATCTTGGCTACGGATTTCATGGTTTTCACGCTCAATGTCCCGAGGACTGAGTTCGCTGATTAACTTTGTCTCAACCTTATCGAGGATTGCACTGTATAGTTTTTGGCGGCGCCCGAAACGTGGGCCGATCGTGACCCAAACGACCATGCCGTCTTGGTATTTGTCGGTTTTGTCACCGAGTCGAATGGAGACCGTTTTCCGACCAGTTCGGAGTTGTTCGTCGTAAAGTTCGGCGTAGAAGTTGAGTGCAAACATGTCAGCGAGGTTCAAGTTTAGCAAAGTTTTGATGGTGTCGTGCCATTGTATGCAGGTAAGCGAATGGAAATAGTCATCACTGCGCTTGTAACTCTGGCGGTTTTGCTGGGCTTAATCTATGTTGGGGTTCAGGTGGGAGCGGTTTGGGCAAGCTTGTATCCGATTCGGATTCATCATTTTTTGAGTCCCGGAATGATGGGTTTTAAGCAGTCAAACTTTGAAGTGACTACAGCAGACGAGGTTGTGATTCGTGGTTGGGCGACAAAAGGCGAAGGGGATTTAGTTGTGGTCTGCGCTCATGGTTATTTGGTGAATCGGAGCCAATGGGTGCCAGTGGCGCAACAGTTGGTGCCCAAAGGAGCTTCTATGGTGTTTTTTGACCATCGAGGGCATGGGAATAGCGGCAAGGCAAAGGTGACGCTTGGGCGGGATGAAAGCCAAGATGTTTTAGCGGTGTTGAAATGGGTTCGATCTGAGTTCCCAGGAAAGAAGGTCGCGATGCTGGCGAGTTCGATGGGGGCAGTTGCCAGTTGCTTGGCAACAAAAGAGCCAGGTGGTGAAGTGGATGCTTTAATTTTAGATGGGCCGTATCGGTCAATGAAAGAAGCCAGTGATGCTTGGTGGCTATTTTTGGCGGGGGCAGGAGTGGCAAAGTGGATGCGCCCGACTGCTTGGATCGGTCCATGGTTTTTGGGATTTAGGCCAGAAGAGATTCGGGTCGACAATGCTTTGGCAGAAGTTGGCGAGTCGGTGCCGGTTCTATTCTTCTTTGGTGGTGCAGACCCAATTGTTCCTTTGGCATCCGCGAAGTTGTTAGAAGAATCGGTGAAAGGGCCGGTGAAAGCAGTTACTTTTGAGGGATCTACACATGGTGCAGGGTGTATTCATTATCCAGCGATATTTCGGGAAGAGCTAGAAAATTTTCTGGTTCGACACAAATTGTTGTGAGAATGTTATCATCTGCAACTCTAGCGAGTAAACTTGCGTCTTAGTTTCGGAAAGGGCCTTAGGTGGCGAACAATGATGTTTGCCGGTCAACGTTGATCAAAAACGGCCATGGATGGTTACGGTTAGATGACGAATTCAACACCTGAACATTGGATGTTGCCTCAGCTACGACGGCTTGCGCGCATTAAGCCCGCAGCGTTTGATGAATTGGTAACACATATCCGTGAGTTTCACCCCACGATTTATGAAGAACTATGCTTGATGGGGGTTGAGCATGGTGATTTAGAACAAGGCGAGTGCGCTGTTTGTTTGGCGACCGATGTATCGAAGTTAGCGGTTCGGCTTGAGATTTATCGGGCGGATACGGGGAACGATGAAAACGCGATTTTGATCGAGACAGATGAGAACGGAATGGCTTCTCTGGTTGATAGCGGAATTTTTGTTTGGGAGATCGCGCGCGAGCATCGCAAGCAAGGGTCGCTTGAGGCTTTGAAGAATTCTTATGCTTCATTGACGGAAGCGGAATTGCGCGCAGCTTTGCGTTATTCGGAGCGGCATTCGGAAGAGATTGAACGGAAGATTCGAGCTTACGAAGAGCGATTTGTGAAGACTGACTCTTAGGCCCAGATATGGTTGTTCGTAGCGGCTATCCTAAATGATGGCGGCCTTGTTAACAACGGAATTAGCGGGAATTGGGGTTCCACGCAAGGGGAAAGTTCGGGAAGCGTACGATTTAGGCGATCGTATTTTGATGGTCACTACCGATCGGATTAGTGCTTTCGACGTGATCATGGCAAACGGGATTCCGGATAAAGGCCGGATTCTCAACCAGATAAGCGCATTTTGGTTTGATAAGTTTGCCGATGTTGTCCCGCACCATATGATTTCGGTTGACGACAAAGAAGTCGCGGATATTGTTGGCGGGTTTCAGAGTGATTTGCGTGGTCGGTGCATGATTAGCCGGAAGGCGAAGCCGTTGACGATTGAGTGTGTAGCGCGTGGCTATATTGCAGGATCACTTTTTAAGGAGTATCGAACTCACGGCGGAAAGGTTCATGGATTAGAACTGCCAGACGGTTTGCATGACGGTTCAAGTTTGCCGGAACCTATTTTTACACCTGCGACGAAAGCAGAAGAAGGGCACGATGAGAATATTTCTTTTGACCAAGCGGCAAATCTTGTTGGGCTTGAAGTTGCAACCTTGGCAAAAGAATGGACACTTAAGTTGTTCGGTTTAGCTTCGGAGCATGCGGAGAAAGCAGGTCTAATTTTAGCGGATACAAAATTTGAATTTGGGATGACAGATGATGGGCTGATCTGGATTGATGAAGCATTAAGCCCAGATTCGAGCCGCTATTGGGAAGCATCGCTCTACAAGCCGGGCGGAGCGCAACCAAGCTTTGATAAGCAGTACGTGCGTGATTATTTAGAGACTTTGGATTGGAACAAACAGCCACCGGGGCCGGAATTGCCTAACGACGTTGTGATGAATACACGGGCAAAATATGTGGAGGCTTTTGAGCGGATTACTGGTCAGAAGTTTACGGATTAATGTTCTGGGTTTACAATTTCCTTCTCACGATTTTGA
>JAPUDU010000037.1 GCA_027492935.1 Fimbriimonadaceae bacterium | reverse complement strand
AAGGGATACATGACTCATGAAAAAGACACTCTTGAAAGAGTCATTCAAGCCCGCAACCAGGCGATCAGCTCAACCGGCGTTTCCGACAAAGCAAAAGCCGAAGGTGCCCTAACTGGTGCCCTCACCGGATTCTTCGGACTTGCCGAAGCCTATCCCGAGCTCAAAGCCAACACAAATATGATCCAGCTCCAAGAAGAGCTTCGTGATACTGAAAGCAAAATTAGTTTCTCACGCCAGTACTACAACGACGTCGTTACCGAATACAACACATTACTAGAAACATTTCCGTCCAGCATTATCGCCGGAATGGGCGCATTCAAATCACGCGAACTATTTGAACTCACCGACGAAACTCAACGAGAGCCCGTCCAAGTTAAATTCTAAGCCGCTTTTGATTCAACGCTTGTCGATTCAACTACTCGAAGTTGAACCTCGGCTTGCGCTGTTCTCATCGAAACCGAATAGAACGAAACCGCCGCCGCAACGTATGCCACACCGAGAATGACCCAAATCATTACTCTCATACTCGGCATCAAAATCTCAATCCTTAGCCCGTATTTCTCGCCGACCGCGCCGATCCTTCCCGTAACTGCTTCGGAGACAATCCAAATCGATCACTAAACACTCGACTAAAATGGGCTGAGCTAACAAAACCCGCTCCACTCGCAATTTCTCGAATTGAATTCCCCGTTGCCAAAATCTCCTGGCGCGCCTTCTCCAACCGCAGATTCAAAACGTACTTATGGAACGGCGATCCCGTCCGCTCTTTAAACAAGTGCCGAAAGTGACTCGTGCTCAATCCCACTTCCGAAGCAACCTCTTCATCCGAAACATCCTGCGCAAAGCGACGTTCCAACAACCGAACCGCTTGATCAATCGCCCGACTTGATTCAGATTTTCCACTTGGCAGATAATCCCCAACTAAGTTCAAACAATGTTCCGCCGCGACTTCACCAACCGCCTCAACCGACTCCAACCCATCCAAACGACGCGCTGAATCCAATTGAAAACGATGGAGTTTTCGTGAACCACCAAATTCCAAAATCGCCGCGCTAACCACCGCCAAAAAGGTGAGTACTGACCCCTTCGCTTCGTCCAAATCCCCTTCAATCAAAATCCCCCGCCGCAACTGATCCACCGCGACATCAAACTTGCCCCAATCTCTCAGCCGAACAATACTTCCCAATTCACTCAGAGAAACTTGTCCTCCATGTCCTCTAAACGGACAAGTTGCCCCTGCCTCTTCCTCAAAAAGTGTTTCAAAAATTACGAAGCAAGCCGGGGTGCCCATATCCCGAAACTCCACCGAACGCACCGCCATCAATCTCGGCAACTCAAGTCGTAACTGATCTAATCGCGCAGTTCCTTCATCGCACACCGCATGCCCCAAAGTAATAAGGCGAGTGCCATCCCCATTGATGCGATCAACATGAACTCCATCCATCGCATCCCCATAATGCCGACCATTTACAAGATTAAAAACAACCGAATCCCCACTCCCATTAACGGTTACCGATGCACCAATCGCCCCGATCGGTTCATGCCGGGCCGCTGCATAAAGCGCAAAAACTCCGCGTAATACAATCGCCGAAACCCGCCCAAGTTCTCCTGGTGCCGAAACCGCCAACCGCATAGGAAAAGCGCGGGCCGGATGTAACCGCCCCGCGCCACCATTGCTATGCCAGGCATCATGAACAACGCCCGATTCAAGTTTCCAGTTCATCCCCCCGATCGAGGGGCTAAAATGACCTGATACCAGTGTAGACAAAATGTGTTCTGCTTTACCGTGTGACGGTAGTTGTTGTGTGCGGCAAATAACCGCCTAATCCCAACCGGAGTCCTTTCACCTGCGGTGACACCATAACAACGTCACGTTGGTAATAGACCGGAATCCAAGCCGCATCCTGAAGAACAATGTCCTCAGCTTGTTGATAAAGCGGAATCCGCTCATTCATATCAACCGTTGTATCGGCCAAGTGGCATAGTCGGTCATATTCAGGGTTGCTGTAACCAAACTTGTTTTCTGGCCCATTTGTCGTCAACATATGACTCAAGAAGTTCTGCATGTCATAAAAGTCGGCTGACCATCGCATGTGATAGAACACTTGGTTTTTGTTGTTGTACTCTTCAAGATACTTGCCCCACTCCATCGGTTGAGCCCGAACTTCCACACCAAGATTCGCCTTAATCATTCCCGCAACTGCTTCCGCAACTGTCTTGATATCCGGTTTGCCTTGCTGGAACGCAATATCCAAAGTCGGCATACCCTTACCGTCCGGATATCCAGCTTCCGCCAACAACTTCTTCGCTTCCGCTACATTAAACGTAAAGCCTTTACCCTTATCCCGGTGCCCCGGAATCCCCGGAGGAACAATCGTCTCTGCAGCCGGATAAACGCCGCCAAGCAGTTCCTTCGTAATCTTTTCTCGGTCAACCGCCATCGTAAACGCTTGTCGAACGCGCTTATCCTTAAACGGCGCATATTTGCCCTGATTCATACCAATGTAATAAATCGCCGCGCGATTCTGATATTCAATCATCGGCTTCAACTTCGCATCGCTTTCAACCCCCGCCAAATCCTGGCGTTGCATCAAAAGAATGTCCAGTTCCCCGTTACGGAACTTCGTCAAACGCAAATCAGCGTCAATCATGACCGGTCGTTCAATACGGGTCAAGATCGGTTTTCCTCCCCAATAATCTGCATTGGGTTCCAAAATCGCAAGTTGCTTATCTTCGTATTTAGTCAGTTTGTAAGGGCCAGTTCCGACCGCTTCTTCTGCCTTATTAATCTGTCGATCACTCGGCACAACTTCTTTCGGCAAAGGAGCCGAAACCAAATAAGTCAGCTTTCCTAAGAAGTAAGGCGCAGGTTGTTTCAATGTGAATCGAATCGATCCTTTATCCAAAACCTCAATTCCACTCACTTCCTTCGCTTTCCCGTCCGCTACTTCTTGAACGCCCACAACGTCGCCCAAGTAAGCCGTGCAGGTGGTGGATTTCATCGCTGGACTACATGCCCGCTCGATACTCCACTTAACATCTTCTGCTTCAATCTCGCGACCGTTCTGGAACTTCACACCCGGTCGCATCTTAAACGTAAACACCTTAGCATCCGGAGTAACTTCCCAGCTTTCAGCGAGCAAACCGATAACTTCGTTCTTTTCGTTCCAACCAACAAGCGACTCGTACATTTGTTGCAACAAGTCAATTGTGTCGCCGTCCTGAACAATAGCAGGATCAAGCGTCGTCGGGTTCGTCGGAATCGCATAACGCAAAACGTTACTTTCAACCGCCGCACTGCGAGAACTAAAGCCGCCACCGCCGCCCTTATTGCAACCAGCAAACACGCTAATCGCCGCAATGCCGATCAAAGCTACTGGCCACGAAGAAAACTTAATCTTCATAAGTGCCATTCTACTCGCCTCAGGATCAAGGAAGTCGCCTATCCTATCGCTCGTAAGCCCGAAACAAGACTTCCTAAAGCCACCATTCGCCGATCCGTATGAAATTCCATCACCTTACGCAACAAATTAAGGGCTTCGAGAGCCCGTTTCATTCGCAAAGGCGGTTCTTCTAACTCGATAATCCGCGATAAACCAATCAATGCCTCCGCCTCCACCCACTCAACCTGACCACTCACTGC
>JAPUDU010000036.1 GCA_027492935.1 Fimbriimonadaceae bacterium | reverse complement strand
ACTCTTCCTCGGAATTTCCCAAACCACTCTCATTCCGTCGCAAGATATTCGAACCCTCCTGGCTTTGCTCGCAACGATGTTCCTTTTCCGACCACTGGGATCATTTGTTCAGGATAAATTTACAACCAAACCCCCGACCGAAAAGCAACTTGCTGCTGGCATAGCTGCGGGCAAGGAACTCCTCGCTAACTACCAAACCGCCGGCAATGTCACTCCATCAATACCAACTCGAATTTGGCAAAGTGGCATCCTACATGCCATCGCCGGAAGCATGGGAACAGCCCTTATTGTCATGGTAATCCTTCAAGTCCTCCCGATACCTGCGTACTGGAAGGTAATCTTATGATCCTTAAAAGAGGTTTATCACTGTGGAAATGACTTACAACGTCCTGCTTGGCGTCGCAGCTCTCGTAGCTGTTGCGATGTCCGTACTCATCTTTTTCACCGGTAAAGGTGACGCGATGAGTGGTGGCGGCGGCGGCGTTCGCACCACATTCAAGGGAAAAGCCAGCTTCGACGACCAAATGTACCGAATCACCCTCGGGCTTGGTGCTGGATTCATGGTTCTCATGATTGTCCTCGACATTCTTTCGAGTAAAACTCAATAAGTCGAGTGAAGTGATAAGGTTGTGGGCAAACTCCGCATCCTCCAAACAAACGATCTTCATGGCATGCTGACTCCAAGTCGCATGCCATTTTTGCTAAAAACTCGCGACACTGTCGACATCTATTTCGATTGTGGTGACTGCATCAAAGCGGGCAACCTCGCAATTCCAGTTAAGCCAGATACTGTCTGGCCAATGCTTGAGCAGGCTCAAATCACTGCGTCGGTTCCCGGCAACCGAGAATCACATATTCTCGAATCAGTTGTAAAAATAAAAACTTCTGGTGCCACTCACCCAATTCTTTGCGCAAACTGGTTCCGCAACGATGGTGCTCTGCAATTTCAAGATCAAACCATCATCACCCACAACGGACTAAAAATCGGAATCTTCGGAGTCATGGTCGCAATGGTGACTGATAAAATGACAACCCGCAAAGCAAGTCAGTTTGTCTGGAGCAATCCAATCACCACTGCCCAAGAAATTGCAAAATCTCTCCGCCCTCAGGTTGACTTCCTCATTGCCCTAACCCACATCGGATACACCCAAGATCAAAAACTCGCCGAAGTTTGTCCCGAAATCGACCTTATTCTCGGCGGGCACTCCCACACCGTTCTCGAAAGCCCAACCGTAGTCAACCAAACAAGTATCTGCCAAACCGGATCGCACGGGCGATATCTGGGGGTTTACGAATGGGATGGTCAATTAACAAGCGCGCAACTCATCCCCTGGGAGGAAGCATGATCCTTCAAACCCGTGACCTCGGACACAGATTCGATCAAGGCTGGCTATTCCGTCATGTTGAAGTCGATCTCGAAAACAGTCATCGTCTTCTTATCAAAGGCCGAAACGGTTCTGGAAAATCCACTTTTCTTAAGTGTCTCGCCGGACTTCTTATTCCCATGGAAGGCACTATTCAAGTACCAAATCAAATAGGATATGCCGCGCTTGATCTCAATCTTTACCCAAACCTTAACGCCGTTGAGCATTTAGAATTTGCCGCCCAGCTTCGCGGGTGCCAACCTCAAACGAACGAGTTGTTAAGCCTAGTTGGCCTCGACCAAAAGAATAAAAAACCATGCCGCACTTACAGCACTGGTATGAGAGCAAGGCTAAAACTTGCCCTCGCACTTCAACACAATCCCGATCTTCTCTTGCTCGATGAACCGACCGCCGCTCTCGATTCTGATGGCCGCACGATTATCGACCAAATCATGAACTCTTTCCCCGGAGCGATCATTTACGCTTCCAACGATGGTCAAGATGCGAGGTGGGCAACTCATGCCGTCGAACTCTAATCGCGCATTCAGTGCTAGTTTCCGCAAAGAGTGGATTTGCGAATTTAGAAGCAAGCAAGGAATCATCCTCAGCAGTCTTTTTGGGCTCATGGCGATGGCCGCCGTGTCATTTTCTATCGCCAATCAAACGCCGTCTCCGATGTTGGCCGGTGGACTTTTTACACTGATTATCCTTTTCACTTCCATGACATCCGTCCCTCGCATTTATCTTGCCGAAGAAGAGCAAGGCACATTCGACCTTGTTCGTCAATGGGGTAACTGCGGATCAACCTGGCTCGGAAAAGCGACATTTGCTGTCCTACACCAAGGGCTTACCGCGCTTATTCTGGGCATTCTATTTACTGGCGTAATCAACCTAAAGGTTGAAAACTGGATAGTTTATATAATCGCAACAACTTTGCTCGGTATTGCTGCTGCCAACGTTCTTTCCCTGACTTCCGCTCTTGTTGTGACCGCCAACAACAGGTGGGTTCTCGCTACTGTTGTTGCACTACCTTTGCTTTTTCCGCTACTTTTTCTTGGCATTGGCTCTTTAAGAGTCGCATTTGGCCAAGGGGAAATAAGTGGAGCATGGCAATCTATAGCCGCAATCATCGCTTACGCCGTCGTTCCTCTCGGTGTCGGCCCAGCCATCGCTGAAAGCCTATGGACTGAACGCCGAGACCCAAGCCACTCCTTCAAATCAAACCAGAATAAGGGTGGCAAGTGAAAGCCTCCTCCCAACTCGCTCTCGGCACCGCCGTAGTCGCCATGTTGCTTTACAACATGTGGGTGCCCAATGGGGCCGGTTTCCAAGATCCCTTTCTTGCCCGGATCATGTTCACTCACCTTCCGAGTGCGCTAATTTGTTCATTCTTATTCGTAATGTCTGGCTGGTATGGGTTCAAAACCCTCAAATCTTATAACCCCGAAGTCGCCGTAAAACTCCACGCTGCATCCGAGCTCGGACTCCTCTTTGCTGGATTCACAATGATCACGGGGATCATCTTCAGCAAGATTCAGTGGGGTGAGTGGTGGCACGGGGATCCGCGTCAAGTCAGTTTCCTCATTGTCTTGTTCCTTTACGGAAGCCTCATTGCTCTCCGAAGCGCATACGCCGATCAAATCCGCCGCGACCGCAACTCTGCCGCTTATTCACTGGCATTATTGTTACCGGGGATGTTCCTGACCTTTGTTTACCCGCGGCTAAACTTTGTCAAACAACAAACGCTTCACCCCAACGACACGATCATGAAAGACCAACTGGACATTTATTACAAAATCGGTCTTTACAGCTCAGTATTGATCCTCAGCTTCGTCGTCGCATACATCTTCAAACTTCGCGTCAAGACCGAACTTCAAGCCAGAAAACTAGAAAACTATGGAAACAATCAAACTCGTAGCAGCAATCCCACCAATTCTGGTGTGGTTCGGCCTGTGGCTGTATCTCAAAACGATCACGAATAAACAAAACGAGATCGAAGCCAAGTTAAACGAACTTAATCTAAACGACTAAGGGCATCTTTCAAGTCGTCGATCGCTTTCATTTGCCCCGGATCGCGACCAGCAAGGGCCGCCAAATAGAGCGAGAGCCAATCTCCAAAGTGCGCCAAGCTAAGCATCTTCGCAAGGCGGCTTTGCCCCGAAGCGCAGACAAAATGAAACTCTGTCGCCCCGCCGATCAATTCGCAAGTGATTTCAATCCGCTTTTTTATCCGGTCGCTTTGATCGCCCCCCAACAGCCAAACCGAAACCCACATCTCAAAACCATTTTGCC
>JAPUDU010000035.1 GCA_027492935.1 Fimbriimonadaceae bacterium | reverse complement strand
CGGCCCGCGCCTCACCCGCGCGCGCCCCCCCATTCGCCGCCCTCGTTCGCGGGTTACGGTGAGCGCACAACCAACTTCGTCAAGAGTTCGGGCACGCCCATCATCGAGACCACAGCGGAGGCGAACAACGTCTCGTTCGCGGCTTGTAAGCCGACCCAGAATGCCATCAATCTCTTCGCGTCGGATGAGGTTGGTGGTGACATCGGTTGGGGTGGGCATTCCTTGGCTGGGGATGAAGTCGCCGATCGACGAGTTATCCTTTTCACCAACTGGGGTTTCGAGCGAAAGCGGTTCAACTGCAACGCGCATCATTTCTTGAACGCGGTCGGCAGCCATGCCAACTTTCTCAGCAACTTCTTCCGGTGTTGGTTCGCGGTGCAACTCTTGTTGGAGTTGGTTGGCGGTTTTCATCACCTTGTTGATGAGTTCAGCGACATAGACCGGAATTCGGACAGTTCGACCTTGGTTGATGATTGCACGAGCGATGGCACGGCGAATCCACCATGTTGCATAAGTGGAGAAGCGGAAACCTTTTCGCCAGTCAAATTTTTCAACGGCACGGATCAGACCGAGGTTGCCTTCTTGAATAAGGTCAGCCAAGGGGATACCGCGAGCGTTGTACTTCTTTGCAATGGAAACAACAAGTCGGAGGTTTGACTCGATGAGTTGTTGTTTGGCTTGGGTGCCAATTTTCATGACATCCTTTCGCTCAAAATCGTCAAATTCGTGCTCTTTGGGCAAATTGAAGAGTTCCGCTACGCGATCCCATTTGCCTTGCTCGGCAAGATCCTTAGCTTGAACTTTTTTGGCGAGGTCTTCTTCTTGGCCGGGAGTGAGAAGGTGAGCGCGACGAGTTTGTCGCATCCACATTTCGAGTTCTTCGCCTTCATCACGGCGAGGGGCCTCGGCCGTCTCCTCTTCTTCCTCTTCCTCCTCTTCTTCTAAGAGATCCTCTTCCAGGGGTTCGGCGTCATCAAGCATGTGCTTGCTTGCATCGATGTAGGCATGGCGGCTGTGTGTTCGCACAGTGATGGCCTTGCCTCGTTTGACCTGGGTTGGCATTTTATCTTCCACTAATTTCACGCTCAATCTGTTGGTTCCTTGTTAATGACGCCTTAAAACATCTGAGATGATGCACGGTAGGGCGCTGAATTCGCATTCGGATCTGTTTGCTCTGGTTTACGCAGTCGATTTAATGTATCAGAGGACGCGCCTTGCGTCAAGCGTTAGTGAGCGGAATTTCCGATTTGAGTTGATAAAGGAGACCTTCACAACTCATGCCAAGTGGTCTGACGCTAAAAGAATTGGTGAGGTTGCAGGGGTCCCCCTGGACAAAGCGACTATGGACGGATGTCTTTTATAGCAGTTTTGATGATTTTAGCGAGATTGGCACAAGATTCTGGCGTGTTTTGCTCCGAAAAGCTGATTCGTATGGTGCTCATGGCTTCAGTATCAGATAGGCCAAGTGCTTTGAGAACTGGGCTCGGCTCGGTGGACTGGGACGAGCATGCCGCTCCACTTGAGATTGCGAATCTGTGGCGATCTACTTCTTGAACTAGTGTTTGGGCGGTGAATCCGGGAATTGTGATGCTTAGGATGAACGGAGATTGATTTTCGGATTCATTGAACTTGTATTGTTGGAGTTCGCTTTTGAGAAGTTCTCGGAGAGACGATGCATGGATGTGGTTTTGTTCTTGGTTTAGTACGGCGATTTCAAGGGCTTTTGCCATGCCGATGATTCCGGGAACGTTGAGGGTTCCCGCGCGCCGACCTTGCTCTTGGCCACCACCAGCTTGGTGAGAGTTTGATTCTTGAAGGAGAGTGGGATCTTTCAGATAGAGAATGCCCACTCCCATCGGCCCGTGTAATTTGTGGGCCGAGAGTGAGGCGGCATTAGTTAGGTTGAGATCAAATGGGATTTTCCCGATGGCTTGGGTGGCGTCGCAAAACCAAGGGTTTTGAGTGGAGTAAAGGATGCCGGTTTCATTAGAGCAAGCAATTAGGATTTGATTTTTTTGGTTTCGTTCGGTTGAAAATGGGATGTTCTTGAGCTTGGCAGGCACCCGCATGGCTGAGTGTTCAAAAGGTGAGACTTGTGCCGTTTCAGGATCAAGAAGGTGGATGATTGTATTGCAGGCTTCGGTCGCTCCGCTGGTAAACGTGATCTGAGAAGGATCTTCGAGGTTTAGGAGTTCGGCGATTCTTGCTCGTGCGTCTTCGACGGCATGGTGAGCTTGTTGTCCCCATGAGTGGATGGAGCGAGGGTTACCCGCATGCATGCCCAGCCAGGGGAGCATCACCTCGCGCACATCAGGGTGGAGGTAAGTTGTGGCGGCGTTATCGAAGTAGTTGGCGGGATTCACCAACTTTAGTTTACTTGTGCTTTCTGTACTCGCCCATGATTCTGCGATCCATGGCTGCGTAACCAATCATCCCAATTACTAAAAGAATAATGCCTTTGAGGATCGGGACACCGGGTGTGTGCCATGCGTTCCAAGTTGCTGATCCGACAATCCATGCAATGAGAAAGCCTACGGAGAGACTCAGAGCGACCCGCCATGCGTAAAAGCTTGGTTTCTCTATGGGATTTGGAGAATTGGAAGATTGAGGCATCGTAACTATGTGAGTTATTGTTACTTACTTTCTTTGGCGTAGAGTAACGGGGCCCTCAAGAGGATTGAAAGAGGTAAATCACGATCGAAATATGATTTTTTAGGAATAACCGTTTGCAAGCCCATCAAAAGCGGACTTGCAAACGATTTGCCAACGCAATTAGACTTTAGCCGCGAGTAAAGACTCTTTAACCATATCCGCAATTTGGGAAGTGGTGTCGGCAACTTTAGCGCCAGCTTCAAGCAAGGCGCTGACCTTTGATTGCGGGGTGCCCAGATTGCCACTGATGATTGCACCAGCGTGCCCCATTCGTTTGCCCGGAGGAGCGGTTCGGCCAGAGATAAAGCTTACGACCGGTTTGGTCATGTGATCTCGAATGAATGCCGCACCGACTTCTTCATCTGTTCCGCCGATTTCGCCGATCATGACAACCGCTTTGGTTTCAGGGTCTTCTTCAAACATTCGCAGGGCATCAATAAATCGTGTGCCGATGATTGGGTCTCCGCCAATACCAACGCAAGTGGTTTGACCGAGGTCGTTTTGGGTGAGTTCCCAAGCGACTTCGTAAGTGAGGGTGCCAGAGCGGCTCACCATCCCGATCGGGCCTTTCTTGAAAATGTGACCGGGCATGATCCCCATCTTGCATTCTTCGGGGGTGATGATTCCGGCGCAGTTTCCGCCAAGGAGAATTGATTTTCCGTTGGCTTTGATTTTGTTGACTGCGCGCATCATATCGTTGACGGGAACGCCTTCGGTGATAAGAGTAATGAACGGAATGCCAGCATCTTCAGCTTCGAGAATAGAATCAGCGGCGAACGGGGCGGGAACAAAAACGAGAGCAGCGTCGGCACCAGTAGCGGCGACGGCTTCGTGCATTGTGTTAAAGACAGGTCGATCGAGGTGAGTTGTGCCGCCCTTTCCTGGAGTTACGCCAGCAACGACTTGAGTGCCGTACTTGATCATTTGATCGGAGTGGAAGCTTCCTTCCTTACCCGTCATCCCAGCAACGACAACTTTCGTGTTTTTATTGACCAAAACCGACATATCTTCTTCCGTTCTGCCCAAAGGATACCGAACTAGGGCAGTGGTCCGGGGCTTGATTTAT
>JAPUDU010000034.1 GCA_027492935.1 Fimbriimonadaceae bacterium | reverse complement strand
TATCCATGCCAAAGGCGAACTCACCGTTGCCGACTTGGAGGGGGCGTTCGCCGTTATATTTTGTGATCTGGACGTTGTGGCGTTGGACGAGTGCTTTGCGATTGATTGGAATTGTCTTTGGCGGGCTCATTACAATTGAAGCAAGCAAAATGGTTGATGTGAGCATGTTATCGCCTTACAGATTGGTGGGCAGTCTACATGAGTTGAGGGGCAGATTGACGATGAGTTAATGCATTTCTGCGGCAGCAGCGGAGTTGTTGTTGGAAGCTTTCTTGCTCGACCGGAGGAGGAAGATGGACGGAGTTGCGGCGAGCGAGACGAGAAGGATTAACATGAATCCGGAGTTGTAGGCTTTTGTGGCGGCTTCAATCATGAGTGGGCGGTCGATGAGAGCGTAGGCGGCTTGATGAGCATGCTCGGGGGAGAAGCCACGGGTTTGAAGAAAGCCTTCGGTCATGTTGAGCCGTTGAGTGACTGCGGGGTTAGCGAGGTTGACGTGTTCAACCAATCCGGTTCTAGCCATGTGGAGTTGTTGAGTAACAAAGCTGCCGATGGCGGCGATTCCGAACGACCCGCCGAGTTGGCGGGATAGATTGAGAAGGCCGGCACCTTGGGCGATTTGTACGCCTTCGAGGCTGGAAAATGCGGCGAGGTTGATTGGGACGAAGAGCATTCCCAGACCAAGCCCACGCAGAAGGAGAGGGAAGACTACGTTGTCTGATCCGGCACTTGATGGCAGGAATGCCATGTAAGACATGGCTACAATATAGACCCCTGAACCAGCGATGATTGAGAGTTTGGGGTCGAATTTGGCGTTTGGACCGCCGAATAATTTGCCAGACATCATAGCGGCGAATCCCGTCATGATCCCACCAGGAAGGAGGGTTAGTCCGGTTTCGGTGGGAGTGAGGTGCATGACGTTTTGGGCGAACATCGGATAGATGAAGACTCCGCCGTAAAGTCCAAACCCGAGGACGACAAAGAGGATCAAAGCTACCGTGAGGTCGCGGTTCTTTAGAACGGACAGGTTGACAATTGGAACTTTGTTGCGGGGAGATTGTTGCCACCAAACGAAGAGGGGGAGGATGACTGCGGCGGTAGCAAGGAGTCCGCAAATGAGTGGACTCTCGAACCAGGCTTTGGCATTGCCTTCTTCGAGACCGTACTGTAAACAACCTAGACCTACGGCTAGGAGCGCGACGCCAAGCCAATCCACTTTGGTAACGACCATTCCGAAAGCTGAATCTTGGAGGAAGGTGTAGACGATGAAAAGGGATAACAATCCGATGGGAAGGTTGATGAAGAACACCCAATGCCAACTGTAGGTGTCTGTGATCCAACCCCCGAGAGTTGGGCCAAGTGTGGGGGCAACAATGATCCCCAGCATGTAGATTGATTGAACTAATCCTTGCTGTTCTTTGGGGAAGATTTCGCGGATTGTAGCTTGGGCAGTTGAGAGGAGAGCGGCACCGCCAGCACCTTGGACAATTCTCCAAAAGACAAGGGCGCCAAGGGAGTGGGCTAATCCGCACATGACGGAGGCGACGACGAAGATAAAGATGGAGGCAGAGAGGTAGTTTTTTCGCCCGAACCGCGATGCGAGCCAGGCAGTCATCGGAAGGACGATGACGTTACTGAGAATGTATCCGGTTGAGATCCATCCGATTTCTTCGGATGTTGCGCCGAGGTTTCCAGCGATTTGAGGGAGGGATACGTTGACAATGGTGGTATCTAGCACCTCCATGACAGCGGCAGTGATGAGCCCGAAGAGGATCAACCAGCGGTAAGGGTTGAGTGCCTCGGCAATCTTAACGGGAGCACTCATTTTGTTTCGACGGTTACATCGGCAGACAATCCGACGCGGAGGCGAGAACTTGAACTATCGGTTTCGATTCGGATTTTGACGGGTATGCGCTGGACAACCTTAACGAAGTTACCGGTTGAGTTATCGGGAGGAAGAAGCGCAAAGGTCGCTCCGGTGGCAGCAGAAAGGCTTTCTACGGTGCCATGGAACTTGTGGCCTTTGATGCTGTCAACTTCTATTTCGACTTTATCGCCTTCATTCATATCGGAGATTTGAGTTTCTTTGAAGTTGGCGGTGATGCTGAGTGATTCTTGAGGAACTACATACATCATTGCTGAACCAACTTGAACGAAACTACCGACTTCGACGGTGCGTTTGGTTAAACGTCCGTCGCATGGGGCGATGATGGTTGCGTGATTCAGGTCGATTTGGGCGGCTTCAAGCGCGGCTTTGGCTTGCTCGATTTTGGCTAAAGCTTGTTTTTCGGAAGACTTGAGTTTTTCGACATTGATGACTTGAGCATCGGAGCTGGCTTGATCGCCTCTTGACTTGAGAGCTTGGGCGGCCGCGGCACCTTGCATGGCTTTTGAAGTTCCGATTTGAATCTTGGAAACGTTAGTCGACTGGTGGGAGTTTTGAAGTGCGGCTTCAGCAGATGACACTTTGGCATCAGCTTCCTTTAGACTTAACTTGCTTTTTTCTAGATCGACACCAGCGAGGCGGATATCGACTTGAGCTTGTTGAACTCTTGCTTGAGCGGCTTGAACACGGCTTCGTGCAGCGACAACAGATTGTTGCGCGGTTGCTTCGGCAGTTTGGGCGGATTCAAGAGTTGACTTGCTTTCTGCGCCCTGTTCGAACAGCATTTGCATGCGGTCGAGGTTTTGTTTGGTGAGATCGTGGGCGCTTTTGGCGGAAGAGTAGTCCGCTTCGGCACCATCGACTCCAGCTTGGGCGGAAGCGAGAATTGTCTTTTTAGACTCTAGTTGAGACTGTGCGGTTTGTACAGCTTTCTCAGCTAAATCTTTACCCAGGATTGCGAGTTCAAGGCCAGACTTAGCCATATCCTCTTGTGCGCTTTGACCTTTTTGGGCGGCGATTGAAGCTTCAGTATTACTGCGAGCAGTGTTGATTTCTGCCTGCGCTTGGCTCATTGTTCCGGCGGCACTGAGTTGGGCGGCGCGGGCAGTGGCTTGTGCAAATTCGATGGAAACGCCAGCCGATTTTGCATCAGCAACAGCGGCCTGGAAGTTTGCTTCGGCTTGATTGTATGCGGCGCGTAGCTTCTCTTCGTCAATGTGAGCCAGAACTTGACCCTTTTTTACAACTTCATTGTCATTGACGAGGATTTCGGTTACTGTTCCCGGTACGAGAGGGGAAACAAGGACAACATCACCTGTTACTTGGGCATTGTCGGTGGATTGATGGTTGAGCGAATGAATATAGTTTTTAGCGCCAAATATGATGAGAGCGACAAGAACGAGTGCGCCGATGATCCGGCCGTACGGTTTCTTTTTAGGTTGGATTTCGGGAGTTGCTTCCTCGGTTGGGGGTTGACTGTTTGTGGGATTTTCAGACATTTCGTTTTTCGAGTCCTCGAACAAGGAGGTCAGCAAGAGTTTCGACTTGAGCCATCACTTCTTTTCTTTTGCCTAGTTGTTCTGTTCGTGCTTTGTAGGGCATGAGGGAGTTGGTTGCCAAAACCATTGATCTGGCGTCTTGAAGGGGATCGGCTGACTGCAGTGTCTGATTTGCGATTCCTTCGTTGATAATTCTTGCGATAACGGATGCTTCGAGTTCATGGAAGATTCGTTTCTTTTCTTCGACTTGGGATCGTAGGGTGCAAAGAGCTTCGTCGAGGCTACGGTGGTGTTTTTCGAAGATATCGAATCGAACCATGACGCGGTTTATGAGGATGCCGCGAATTTGTT
>JAPUDU010000033.1 GCA_027492935.1 Fimbriimonadaceae bacterium | reverse complement strand
GTACCAGCGCACTAAACCTGAGTGTCCCCAGCGATTCCGCCAAAGTCGTCGAATCTTTCATATCCAAAAACATCACCACCAGCTCCTCTTCTCGGGGTGAATAATATTTCCCTGTCATCCAACTCCACATAACTCCCGGCCCAAGTTTCTGAGAAATAGCGACCAAACTGTTAATCACAAAGGCCAGCGCCAGCCCAACGCTGATTATCCCCACCGCTGGCCCGACCTCAATCATTTGCAGTAAGTGCCGGTAAAGATCAGGATTAAAAATCGAACTACCGGAAAAAAATGCTGCTCCCACAATGCCGACAATCGAAATGGAAATCGTGATATTCAGCGCAACCAAGATTGTTCGAACAATGATCTGAACGAGAAACATCCGCATCCGAATGCGCTTCGAAATCCGCTCCAAAAAGAAAAAGGTAGTGCCAAAAACAAAGCCAGAAACCAGGAACATAACCAAGCAGGCAACCCAGCCAAGGCGAAGGAATATCGGCGTATTTAAGGCCGAAATAGAATATGCGATTGCGAGAAAGCGAGAGTAATCCCGAAATTTGTTCATGGCCTTTACTCCGTAATTCTATCACGGAGTAAAGGCTTTCAATTAGATGACAGATTTGCTGTACTTTTCACCGATGCGTTTCTGGCCAACCGGTCGAACGTCAACTACTGCTTCTGGCTCAAAGTCCAAAAGCTTCAGCCAATCTTCAGCCGCATCTGTTTTTGGGAAAATCTCATTCTCCCGATACTCATCTTCAACCGCTTGGTTAAGGTCATCAATCCGCAATCCGTGGTTACCGTCTGGTTCGGCAATAGCGCGCTTAATCGCCAAATCTTTGGCCCTATCAACCACCGATTTCAGCAACGCGCCGCTCACCATGTCGCGCCAGTAAAGCGTTTCCGATGTTCCATCTCGCTTACTAATAACCAAAAATTCGGTTTCCTTGCTCGCTCGCCACAAATGCGCTAAGGTCGCTTCGACCAGCGCAACGCGTGCACAAGCTTCACCGTCTTGCTCCTTCACCAAGGCCGGATCAACCGGCAACCCTTCTCGCAGGTAAATCCGCAAAATGTCCTTCGCCGCGTCGTGATCGGGTCGCCTAATTCTAATCTTGCGATCAATTCGTTCCGGTCGCAAAATCGCAGGATCAATGTAATCGGGTCGGTTAGAAGTCAAAACAATAACGACATTCTCCAAGCTTTCAAGTCCATCCATCTCGGCACAGAATTGAGGAACCACGGTGTTTGAGATATTCAAATACCGCCCACTAGACCGAGTGCGGAGTACAGATTCCGCTTCATCAATAAACACTACGACAATTTGACCCTCATTCGCTTTCTCACGTGCTGTCGCAAAAATCTCCCGAACCATCCGCTCGGTCTCACCCAGCCACATGTTTAAAATCTTTGGACCACTAATGTGCAAAAAGCACTCTTTGGCGTCCTCTTTGCCTGTCCGCGCTCGATACTCCGCCGCCAAATTCTACGCACTCGCCGAGCCCAGCAGAGTCTTCCCGCAACCAGGAGGGCCGTAAAGCAAAATCCCCTTGGGCGGCTTTTTATCAAACGATGCGTAAAGCTCGGGGTACAGCAAGGGCTGTTCAATTGATTCTTTAATCATCTCAATTGCTTCGTGTTGCCCCCCAACCGAACTCCATGGCGTTTCTGGAATTTCTTCAACAAAGTAGTTCTGCGCCCCTTGCCGTGGTAAATGTTCGATCGCAATTCTGCCGCTTGAATCCAGCAAAACCTCATCACCTTGCTTGATTGTTACATCAGCGAGTTGGTGAGAGCGCTCAATGAGTCGTCCCTGCGTTCCTTGCGCATCCGTACTTACTCGAAGTCGACCATTCTCCAACACCTGAGCTACAGAAATTACTTGCCCGCCAATGCCCTCTGGCGCGAATCCAATAATGGCGTAAGCATCACTTAAACGCACACGAATACCAGGATTAAGTTTTTCGGGGTCAATATTGGGGTCAACCGTGGAAACGTATTCCGTGTCGCCATGCAAAACTTGAACGAGTCCATCCTCTAAAAATCGAACAAAAATACCAATACGATTAGCCGGCTGTGTGAGTTTATTGTACGCTTCTTCGTACTGAGCAAGAAGCTCAGCTTGTGCGGAGCCATCTTTAATAGATCGTTGAATTTCGCTTCGTAATGCGGCCAAATAGCTAGAAGTTTTTGCATCCGCCTCAGGAAGAGATTTCTCAATACGCTCAACAATTTCGAGCATTCTTTGCTGGAGTGGAGGGGTCAAGGACTCAGCCATAACCCATACTACGTTTTATCGGTCGGATATTGCGACAGGGCCTTATGAAAGAATCGCGCCTTCCCAAACTGCTTCGGAAATAGCTTTCTCTAGATTCGCCCCAAGTGGCTTAATGGACTGGAATGATTGTTCGTGACCGTTTATAGTACTTACGCCCGTAATGACGATACTTTGTTGATCACCCTCGGAAAGCACAAACAAGGCGTCAAGCACACGAATTTCTGTTTCACTCGCCTCGCCTGCCCGTTCCGCTGCTAATCGAGCGATCTGTAACCAGTCACTCTTTGCAATCGGTTGCTCGGGCAGTTGAATAGCGGCCTTAAACGTGTCTCGAATTGGCTTATTCGCTAAACAATCTTTGCTTGCCAGAGAAATCAAGTTGTCAAGCGTTGCCGCAACATGGTCTCGGCTTGGTTCGTTGGTTCTCATTCCGCCAGAAATACCGTAACTAAATCTAACCGGTGCCGGAAAAGCCTCCATGTTGAACTGGCGGCTATCCAATTTCCTCAACGCTGCCTTAACTTCTTTTGCCGTGCGCACACTGGCCATCGCAAACTCATCGCCACCATAACGAACAAGAATATCTTTGGCGGGATCAATCAACCCAACCAGAAGTCCACCAAACTCTTTCAGAACGCTGTCTCCAACAACGTGGCCGTAACGCTTATTGTAAATACCAAAGTCGTCAAGGTCAAAGAAGACAATGCATACTTCTTGGCCCATTTCAAGACGGTCAACCCCCCAATCTCTCAAGGCATCGCTCCAGCTTAATCCAGTCAAAGGATCATAACTGCGTCCCAATTCCGTGATCAGCATCAAGGCACTAACTAAACCAACATACTCTTCGCCATCAAATACGGCGAGAAAATCGGCCTGCTGTTGGACAAATCGTTTAGAAGCGGTGCGAACCTGCTCGCTTGCCTGCAAACGGATAGATGCGCTCCGAAGGAAATCGTGTACTGAAACATCCGGCTCACTAAGAATCGCCGACTCAATAGTAATAAATCCTAAAAAATCTCTCTCATGCATCACACCTGAGGCCGCAACGCCTGCTTTTTGCATGGCAATCAAAGCCGAACCCATATCTAATGAGTCAGCAATTACAAGGCGATTGAGATTGAGATCAGTGAGTCTGCGCATAACGTCGAACTTCTCAGTAATTTCAGCTGCAACTTTCATGCCTAAATGCTCTAATCAATCCACTTTGCCGAGTGGGCTAATGCTGAATAAACATGGGTCTGAATGATTTCAATGAATTCTGATGATAAGGGGCACGCAAGTCGGTCACGAACATTACGGCAGTGTCGATAAACCTGCCCAGTAGAGATTCGCAAGAAACTAGCCACATCCTCTTCAGAAAGACGAATAACTTGGTTCAGAACATATGCCTGAGAGGCCCTTCGTCCAATAGGAGGGGTATCTGGCCAAGCCAAAAAGACATGGTTAATCGCGTCTGCCGCAACATCTCGGGGATCCCAGCCATCTTCACCGATTAGGTAAGGCATCAAAATCCCACATGCTTCGGCGAAATCCTGATCGCTTCGCCAATCCGACCGGATCAATTTCAACCGGAGCATGGCACCCCGCATCGAACGGCCGTTGCCGTTCAGGTGGGTGGCAATCAGTGCCTCAATCGAACGATGCAGCTTTAACTTTTCACCCTGAGCAATTTGATGCGCAATGCATTGTCTCTCGACCGGCGAAGGAGGAAGAATCTGAGCTAACTGCCAACGATTACTTGGTGTAATCACCCGTTGCCGTAAAGCAGTTGAAAAATCACCTGCCGTGCAAATCATCGTTGGCAAGTTTCGGCGGATCCTTTGTTCAAGTCGCAGTCTAAGCAAATGACGCAATCTTGGTGAACGCAAAACATCCTGCAAATCGTCAAGCAGAAGAACCGGTTGAGTTGTGGCACTTTGCTGTGATAACGCCCAAATGCTTGCTTGGTTTATGGAAACCGGTATCTCAACAATACGCTCTAATGCGTTTCTAACGTGACCAAGAAGCTCTGACTTGCCCCAGCCTGACGGACCACCGATGCCAACAAATGTGCGCTGGCCACAAGCAAAGTCAAAACCTAGTGCTAAAGCATGGTGGTTGCTGGGCAATTCTGCGATCGTCGAAGACTCGCTGTCCTTTCCAATCGAACCAGTCCAAAACGAGCCATCATTAACGACCGCCGACTCGGCTGATTTTGGTAACTGGGAAGGGACTGATGCCATCAAATTTGATCTCTAAATACTTGCTGAAGAACAACCATTCTATGACGGAATCCATTCAATATACAAGGTCCCTCGGTAGAAAAATATGTATAACTATAGATTAAAAAATATAGTCAGATCAAGATAAACAGAAACAGCCCGAACCTATGAGGAATCTCAGTTATTTTTCCACCCTCTTTCCCCAATTGGGGATTAATGCTTGATCTTCTCCCAGTACTCATCATAGCGAAAATTCGGACTGTGATTGAGTTTGTGACACGGCGTACAACTATCTTTGCCAACGGTTGGCATCTTTACTCGTTCAGGTGCCTCAATATGGGCTGCTCCAGCCCCGTGGCAACTTTCACAACCAACATTGGTTAGGTGAGGGGTTTTCTCTTCAACGATAAAACCGCCACTACTTTGATTTCCAACTGTATGACAACTCACACAATCCGGATCAGCATCATGCTTATCCGCTTTGAGCGTTGCCCAGGCTTGACTATGTTTTGATCCTTCCCAAACTTTGTACGCAGGCTCGTGGCAACTACGACATTTATCTGTTCCCGAGTACTGATCCGAACTTGACTTCGGCATTTTTTCGACGAGTTTTTCTACCCGCAAGCGGTCAAGATACTGATCATAGTAACGCGCAACCGTTTTCTCATCGTGAATGTCCGGCCCAAGTCCATAAACAACCGGAGCTTCAAATCGGTCACCGGTGAAACGAAGGCTCACGACAAATTTCCCTTCATCTGCCGGCGACACAAGCCAAGTTTTGCCTATCTGAACCGCTTGCCGCTCTGGATTGGAGCTGCTACTGTAAACAACCACATCAAGCTCAGGAACCTTAGCCGCAAACTCAGTGGCCTCATCTTTCCCAAGTCCAGTGATATAAATAAGAGCCTCCTTTGATTCGCGAGAGCGAACAAGTGATTGAGCCCGAAGAACAGCTTGTTCCACCGTTAAATCGCCTAAATCATTTGCCATCAACCAGCCTTCACCGGACTGAAAGTCGTCCGCTTGGCCGCGCATTAATTGGGCTCCACTGAGTCGCGAAACCGAGTCTAAAACTCCTTCGCCGAGAAGAAGATCAGATTTCTGTAACGAAACAAAGTCCGTCTTCATTGTCTTCAAACTTTGTGCAAGGGTTTCTGCTTTGATTTCCGATTGCCTACCTGGGCCACCTACCATCGGCCCAAGCTCAACAACGAGGTCGCTTTCTTTCGAAATAGCCTGGATAACACTTGCCCGACGACGAATTCCTCCGGACATCGGTTTTGTGCAGCCGCAAGGAGCCAGATAGCCCTTCGTTGCTCCACTAACAACCAGAGTCCAAGAATCATCCGGCTTTGTAGCGTTACCTAAAAGTGCGAGTACAAAAGGTACTGCGCTCAAAAGCAGCAAAGCAATTTTTGGCCTAGGGGACATATGCTTGAATAGGGATCGTTACTTCAGGGGTTTCCGGATCGGTTGTTTTAACCGTGATCGCCGCTAAAATTGTCCCCTTGTCTTTCCCTGGTCTGAAGTCAACCGTTAACCGATATTGAGTGTCAGTCAATTTTTCAAGTTTAGTTGTAAATCGATTATCCGAGGCCTTTGCTTCTAAAACTTCAACACTGGAGCTAGATGTGGTCAGAAGAACCGAGGCGCGATTCAGATCAGTGGTTACATCGCCGTAAAAAATTGAACCTGGATTAACTGCGACTCCCTTTTGCACATAGAAATTTGTTCCAAGAATAGGGAATTGCTTAGAATCTGTTTGCACCAGTAGAGCAACCAAATTTCTTCCATTTGCTACCGAAGGACTTGCCAGAATAGAAACTCGGTAGCCTTTCCGTCGCTGAGATCCTTTGAACCACTCTGGGTCTTCAACTTCGCCTTCCCACGGCGTTATCGTTGCCATTGCGCTAATCCCATTAACCACGGCTTTTCGCGGCTCAAATGGGAGGTCGCCATCAGCGAAAATGAGATAGTTCAGCTTCAACCCCTGGGGAGTCATTAAGATCGTTTCTTGTTGAGTACCTTCTTGGATCATGCGGTAAGCGGGTCGAATCATGCCTTTTACCGAAACCCGAGTGACAGGGTTCTCGGCGTCATCTGTGTAGACATACAGACCCTTATCTTGAACCCCTTGAAAGTCAATCGTACTCATATTGACTGTAACAATTCCAACCTCACCCGGAGGTACTACCGATTCAAAGTTGATAAGAAAGCACGAACAGTCCGGTCGCACCGTGAAATGCAATGCTCCTTTACCACTGTTCCTCACCTCAAACTGAAATGTGGGAGATTCTCCTTGAGTGACTGTGCCAAAGTCAAGAATCTTAGAAGGTAAGAATACTTCTGGGAACGCAGCAATAACTTTCGTTTTAGTTTTTGCCCAATCCTTTAACTGCATTGATTGGCTGACCAAAGTGTTCGCAAGACTACGCGAAACCTTATCAATTGGGATTGCTTGCATGCCAAACCCTTCTACACGAAACATTGTGCTTGACGGAATAGGTGCATCTTCTATGCCCAAATAACGACCAATAATGTAGCGAACCTCCGTATACATTCCATCCGGAGAAAGACCGACGTTTTTGCTTGTCCGATTGAGTGCCAACACGGCCTCCAAAGCTGGATCGCTCGGATCAGGGCTTGTAAAGAGTGAAAGCGTTTTTTCATCTTTTGAACCAAGCTCAGAGAAATGAGGAACAACCTGAATCAGCACGTTTGGCTTTGGCTTGATTGTTATTTTCAATCCTGTAACAACGGATTCCCAATCCTTGATCGCCCGATCTGCAGCCATCAAAAATACTTTCTGACTATCAGCATTAGTATCTTTGAAGTCAAAGTTCATCGTGAATTCACGGGAAGGAAGATTCTTGGCTCTGTTCGTTGCATCGGCAAACTTTCCGGAGGCCAAAAGTTCAGCTACCTCTTTGATCCCTGACTGATATGCAGAATTAGAACCAAGTGGCGGCGCAGGCACAACAATCTCTTTCGGTGCCTTGTCTTGTAGCAAGAGGATTCCTAAAATCAGGGAAGTCATATGAGTTTCACTTTATTGACGCTTTCTAAGCCAAGATGGATCAACCTATTCGATGAATGTGTCTGCTTCCGGCGGACGCTTCAGAAATGCTTCGATGAATCCATCAATATCTCCGTCCATTACCGCGACGACGTTTCCAGTTTCATACCCCGTTCGATGGTCCTTAACCATCGTGTACGGTTGCATGACATAGCTCCGAATCTGCCGACCCCATTCTGCCGGGCCAATTTCACCTTTCAAAGCCTTTGCCTTTTCTTCATCTTTAAGTCGTTGAACTTCTGCCAGCTTAGAGGCAAGCATTTTGTAAACCGATGCGCGGTTCTTATGTTGACTACGCTCGTTTTGACATTGAACGACGATTCCTGTTGGAATATGTGTAATACGAACCGCACTTTCTGTCTTGTTAACGTGCTGTCCGCCAGCTCCGGATGCCCTGAGAGTTTCTTCCTTAATGTCATCCGGATTAATCTCGACTTCAGTTTCATCCATTTCGGGCAAAACTTCTACTCGGCAGAACGAAGTATGTCTTCGAGCATTTGAATCGAATGGTGAAATACGAACGAGGCGATGAACTCCCCCTTCACCTTTCATAAATCCGTATGCGTTAGGGCCATTCACTTCAAAAGTAATGTTTCTAAAGCCTGTTACGTCACCAGGAGTTTCAGAAATAATCTCAAACTTATAACCCTTGACTTGAGCCCACCGTGAATACAGTCTGAACAGAATCGATGCCCAGTCACACGCCTCTGAACCTCCCGCACCCGCACTAATTTCCATCAGGCAGTCGCGGTCGTCATGCTCCCCATTCAGGAGAGTTTGAAGCTCATATGCCTCAAGTTCGGCCAAAAATACGATTGCTTGGTTTGCGGCATCTTCTTCCAGCTCTGGTTCTGGCTCAAGCTTCAATAACTCAAAAAACTCTAAAATTTGGTCAAGCTTCGCTCTCAACTCCTCAAACGGAGTGATGATGCCTTTTATTCGAGAGAGTTTCCGCAAATGGATCTGGGCGGCGTGCGGATCATCCCAAAAATTCGATATTCCCGATTCTTCTTCTAGTTGAACGAGTTGTGTTTTAAGTCGAGGCAGGTCAAAGATGCCCCCTAATAGCGTCCAGGCGGCCGGTCGCCTCAGACAGCGCTTGCTGTTGTTCATGCGTCAACATAAAAAAACTTTACCAACTTAGATTCAAATGAATCTGCAATCAGACCCATAAACTAAGTGAGTTCAAACCTTCAAACTCATTGTAAAAGGCAGAGCCGGATGACTAGCCTGTAAGCTCGTAGATCGAATCGCTTGATTCTGAATAAGCTCGCCGAGTAAGGCGTCCTTGGTTGGTTCGATCAAGATCACGTCGAAGATCCGCACGCAGTCGGTTGATTAAACTAACCGTGTATTCGTCTTGCTGTGAAAGCAAGCTCTTTTGGTCATCTGTGAGACTCTCGCCAGCTTCAAGCGAACCTTGAATTTCGTTTAGGCATCGCTCGCGTTGATCAAACAGCTCAGTGAGTTCTGCAAGGTCAGCATCAAGGAGTTCATCGTTGATCAATAGCGACACCGCCACAAATCGGTCAATTTGAGTTTGTAATTCGTTAGCTTGCTTGTGCATATCCCAATTGTCCTCCCGCTGACATTTTTTCAAGTTCTGCCCAGCTTTCACGTAAGTCTGTGAGAACTTTCATAGCCTGATCAATGTAGAGTTCGCTATCTTCAATATTGCCTTGAACAATGCGATCATAGGCAAACACGTAGAGCGACATCAAATTCTCTGCAATCTCCCCACCTTTCTCGCGATCCAAGCACGACATAAGCTCGCTAATAATGTCTTGAGCCCTTTTACACTGATCATTCTGTCGTTCGTAATCTTTTTGCCGAATTGCAACCTTGGCTTGGTTCAAAAAGCGAAGCGCACCATCATAAAGCATCACGACGAGCTTAAGCGGGCTTGCTGAGTCAACCGCTGATTTCCGGTATTGGTAGATCGATGCGTTGGAATACGACACTCGTAAGACTTCTCCGGGCTTCCGCCCATCTTATATCTTCGGAGAGTTCAGCCTTTGCCTTCACTTGATTTTTCAGGATTTCCGTACGCAAACAACATAACCGCGAGACCAGCCAAAAACCATGCTGCTGGAATCACCCAACCCCATGTTTGCGGATACTCAGGGCGAACTGCGTTAGGGTCATTAAATCCGATAAGTTCCAAGTTCAAATTCATGAAAAGGAACATCGCGCCAATAAACATCCCGGCCGCAAACCCAACCGCACCCGCCAGCTTAACAATTCTCGTGAGAATGATTCCGACAATCAACACAGGAATTCCTGCGATAAGCAATGCCTTAAACAGTCCGGCGGAAGTCTTAACTGGGAAAACCAAGAACGGCCACCAGGTGAGAACGAAAATCGCCAAACTGCCTCCTACAATAGTAAAACACCCTCCCACAAGCTCGTTTTCAAAATCGCGAGGCTTACGGGAGGGCGTAGTGACCTCTAGGGGTTCATCAGTTCCTAGAGGTTCAAATGGCATGAGTTTCTTAGAAACCTTTGTCAGCTACATACTTGGTGAGATCAGCGATGCGGCAACTGTAGCCCCATTCGTTATCGTACCAAGCAACAACTTTCACAAGTTCGTCGATCGTAACCGTGTCAACCGCACTGAAGATGGAGCTATAGCTATTACCCTTCAGGTCGCTTGAAACAAGTTCTTCATCCGAGTATTGCAAAATGCCTTTCATAGCGCCATCGGCATACTCTTTCATTGCCGCATTGATTTCTTCCACGGAAGCAACCTTACTAAGGGTCGCCGTAAAGTCCACTACGCTAACTGTTGGTACAGGAACGCGGAAGGCCATACCCGTGAACTTGCCCTTCAATTCCGGAATCACCAAGCCAACGGCTTTTGCCGCGCCTGTGCTTGCCGGAACAACGTTCTCGCTCGCTGCGCGGCTATCTCGAAGTCCTTTCTTAGCGGTGTCAACCGTTGCTTGGCTATTGGTCATGGCGTGAACCGTAGTTAACAATCCCTTTTCAATGCCAAATCGTTCGTGAAGAACTTTTGCAACCGGTGCGAGACCGTTTGTTGTGCAGCTAGCGTTACTGATAACGTTGTGCTTTGAGGCGTCATATAGCCCTTCATTGACCCCAAGAACGATGGTCAAATCTTCATTCTTTGCGGGAGCAGAAATGATGACTTTCTTGGCGCCTGCGGTTCGGTGAGCGTCTGCCTTTTCAGCATCAGTAAAGAAGCCTGTGCTTTCAATGACAATGTCTGCTCCGACATCACCCCAAGGAATGTTCGCTGGGTCGCGCTCGCTGAATACTTTGAATCGGTCGCCATCTACGGTGATGCTGCTTTCATCGTGCTCAACCATGCCATCGAAAGGCCCGTAAACCGTATCGTATTTAAATAGATGTGCGTTGGTCAGTGTGTCGGTAAGGTCATTGATAGCAACGACGTCAATGTCGCCCTTATGACGTGCCAACAATGTTCGAAGTGAAAGACGCCCAATGCGTCCAAAGCCGTTGATTCCTACTTTAACTGCCATATTTTCCCTTGCACGCGTAGTTTACTTACCAATCTTCCTTATAATTAGGCGGGTAGCAAGATGGGTCGCTTGCAATACGCAAAGCGACCCATCAATTTCTGAGTGAGAGCTGTTTTAGCTAGCTTGTGTTTCCCAAGTATCGCGTCGGCTGATGGCAGACAATTCACGAAGCGAGAAAAGGACTAACCGTCGAGCTGTTGCAAAGTCAACATCGCCATGGATGACACGGGTCATTGCATCGTAGTCCATCGGCAAGTAACCAGCGAAGCCAGATTGCTCCGCCATTTCCTCAACCGGTGCCTTGCTTGCAATCAAGTGACTCACATCAGAACTGACGGGCAAGATTTCGCTCAATACGATCTGACCAGCAACACCTGTGTGGTTGCACGTTTCACATCCATTTGATTCAAAAACCTTTTGGATATGGCGCATGCCGTAATGATCCAGGAGAGATCTTTCCGCATCCGTCAGGCTTTGAGCCGCGCGGCAATGCAAGCAGAGCTTGGGAGCTAGTGCTTGGCTCCAAACACCAGTTAAGATCGTGGCAAGCAGATAAGGATCGGCACCACAGCTGATCAACTGTTGAATTGCTGTCGGAGCATCGTTCGCCGTGACTTCAGCCAAAATCAAATGACCAGAGGAGGCCGCTTTCACTGCTGCACGGATATCTTCTTCATTCTCAAGTTCTCCAACAACGATAACTTCACTTTCTGAAGTAACCGCGAGGTTAATCTGCTCAGCAATACTTTCGCCTTCTGTTGCCTGAGCAACAACTCGGCCTTCTCGTTCCATTTCTTGGAAGAGGGCCTTGAGTGTTGCCTGCTTTGAACTGCGAACTGAACCCGTAATCAAGAACAAGCCGTATGGTCGCTGTGTTAATTCACGCAACAACTTAAGGTTTTCGCCTTCAATCAACAGCTCATCAAGAGAATTGATTTTGGCCTCAGCTTGCGGGAATGTGACAACAAAATTGTCTCCTTGTTGACCAGTTGTAATCGCGACTTTATAATCGGAACCGATCTCAAACGGAATTCGGCTTTCATCAAGATCAGCTGTTGCTGTTTTCAGAACGCTCGTGGCAAGCTCAAACGGCACGCTTTGCACTGGGCAAAGTCGACCATGAATTCGGTAGAGGATTTCTCCTTGACCATCGCCATAACCAACTGTGATAGAAGTAGCGCTTTTGCGCTTTGCATCAGCAATGAGCTCTCGCAATAATGCGGTCAAGTGATCCGGTCGCTCAGGATTAACGATTGTTCCATCGCTCAAGTTGATTTCGTGTTCGTGAGCAATAGCAACCATCTGTTCCAGGGCTGATTCTCCGCGATCACGCGCAACTCCATAAGCTTCATCAATTGTGTAAGCAAGTCGAACTTCATCAGCTAAGACAGGTTCGATTCGTTTGCCACAAGCACTTCGAATTGCAACAATTGCTTCGAGATCCTGTGTTTCTCGCATGGCCAGAAGCAACATGTCACCTCGGACTGCCACCGGCAGAACTTGGAACAATTGGCAAGTTTCGTGCGAAACGAGTTGTAAAGCGTCTTGACTCGGAGCATCATCTTCCAGATGCCAAGGGCTGACACCTTTTTGAGATGCCAAAACTTGAAGGAGGCGTCGCTCCGAAATCAATCCCATCGAAACGAGAACTTGACCAAGTTTTTCTTTGGTATCACGCTGTCGAGCAAGAGCCCGCTCAAGTTGAGCTGGAGCTACCAATTTGTGCTTAAGTAACAAGTCGCCTGTTCTCAAATCTCTTTCGAGGTCTGCGTCAATATCTGGCTCAACTTGCTCTGCAACGACGACTTCAGGTTGAACCAATTCGTCGATAACTGGTGCTACTTGTTCTTCCGCAATGGGTGCTGCTTGAGCACCAGGAATGCTCGCCCAGAAGTCTGTTGGTGTAGAAACAATGGGTTCTGAAGTCGATTCAAGATCAGTTTCCGTAACACTGTTTTCTTGTGCAGCCCACTCGTTAGCGATAATCTCAGGTTGCACTTCTGCATCTGCAAAGTCATTCTGAACTTCCACTTCAGAAGCACTGAGTGGAGTTTCCTCAGCCGCTTCAATAGGTTGATCAAAACCGTAGCTGGGCGCTTCAGCCAAAGGCGTTTCATCCTGAGCTACAGTTTCAACTGCCGGTTGATTAACTGGCGCGTCAAAGGCAGCCAGCATATCTTCTACTCGTGCATTGATATTTTTCTCTGAAGTAGCGTCCTCAAATTGAGCCAACTCCTCACGCTGTTCAACAACCGGAAGCTCTGCAATCGGCGCTTGAAACTCTTGCACTGCCTCCACCGGAGCTTCTACAAATTCTTGAACCGGCGGCAAACTAGTCGTTTCGTTCGTAGCAAATGATTCGTAGGATGGTGATACGCTCGGTTCGCTCAAAGGTTCTTCATTTTTTTCAAAACCTTTAGACGCTGCATATTCCTCCGCCGGATTCCATGATGATACCGATGCCTCTGGTGCGCTAAAGGCTTCTGTGCGATCTGGCCCTAGAAGTTTATTGCCAGTTGGCTTAAACGGATCTTCAACTTCATAGTGCGAAGCTGGGGGTTGGCTCATAAATCGTGATTCACCCACATCTAATGTTGAAATTGACGGTACTGATTCCTCGGTCGGAATTACATTGTTTTCAACGATTGGAGCAAGGGGTTCTTCAATCGGTGCAACTGGGCTTTCAAAAACGGGCGGCTCAGAAATAGCCGGTGGAAGAGTCGAACTTACAACCGGGGTCCCCACCATAGCTGGTGGCTCAACTGGTTGCATGGTCGGGGTCGTTTCACTCCATGCATTGCTCTGAGCAATAGCATCCGTTTTTTGCCGAATTTCTTCTTCAGTAGGTCTCTGGTAGGTGCTAATCGGTTGGAACCCGTTCGCATCAAGGGTGCCCGCCATGATATCGCTTTCTGATGGCGTGGATGGGGTTTGCTCTCTGGGTGTAAGTTCAACATCATCCCAGCCAGTTACGACGGGTTTATGCGTTTCCGGTGCAACCGGTGCAGACGGAATCGCCGAATACTGTTCTGTAGCCGGTGCCGAAGCTGTTTCTGTAGGTCGGCTCATTGCTTCCTGAGTCTGTTTGTTCAACTGATCCCAGAAGTTGCCTGACTTAGCTTCTGCATCAACTGGTGTTGCAGTCGGAACTTGAATCGGCTCGATGTTCTCAATCGGCAACGCCTGAGTTTCAAAAGTCTCAATGGGAGCAGCCGGTGCTTCTGCTTGTTGGGTAGATGCTTCCTCTTTAGAAAACTCTTCCCAATCAATAACCAATGGTGCACGGTTGGCAGTCATCGGAGGTGCTTCACCTTGAACAACTGGCGGAGCTGCTGGAGTTACCGGCTTAAATGGTTGTTGCGGAACTGAGCTCGCTCGAAGCGGGGCAACTGGACCCTCGACTTTCTCTGGCACTAATGTGATCGTATTATCTTCTTCTGCGCCCTTGCCACGCTTCATCAGACGATCCCAACTAAATTTTTCACCCATGTGTTTGTTTCCTTTTCTAGCGAGCAGAATTGCGCGCCTGACCTATTTGGGTGCTTCCAGGCAAAAATACGGAAGCCTCCGGTTGTTACATCGGAGGCTTCCTTTAGGTTTTTGAGGGTGAAAAGTTAAAAACCGCCGACTTTTGGTCTTGCGGGTGCCGTGAGAGGCTTTTTACCCTTCATTTGCGACTTCAAATAATCAATCGCTTTGACGAGTTGAGGATCTTGACCCTTAGCGGCCAAGTCCGGACGATCATCAATGTCAATGTCAGGATCAACACCTGTATTTTCAGCAATCCACTTACCGGTATCGGCATCATAGATACCAAATGCGGGTGCCGTCAAGCCACCTCCACCCACGAGCGGATAAGTGCCTTGAATTCCGACAAGACCACCCCAAGTTCGTTTTCCGATCAGCGGACCAACCTTAGCCTTCTTGAAGAGGTAAGGGAACAAGTCACCACCTGATCCAGCGTGCTGGTTAATCAACATCGCCTTAGGGCCATTCAGAGAAGGTCGAAGACCAGTATCGTTGCCGTAACGAGGAGCAATAACATTGGTGAATTGGGCTGTCAAGTAATCAACAAAGAAGGTTGGAATCCAGCCACCACCGTTGTAGCGCTCATCAATGACCCAGGCTTCTTTGTCCATCTGCGACATGTAACCACGAATGAACATGATCATCCCTTGAACATTGGTATCGGGAACGTGAATGTAACCGATTTTTCCTCCGCTCATTTCATCAACCATTTGTCTGCGTTCTTCAACCCATGTTTCGTAGCGAAGATTCGCTTCGTTCATCGTTGGATAAACGCTGTATTTTCGTGCCCCATCTGTTGAGGTTGTTGAGCTAACTGTCAACTCAACTTTTCGACCAACCTTGCCAACCAGGTGAGCCGTAACGCCTTCTTTCGATGTAACCGCTTCACCATCAATTTCAAGCAAATAATCGCCATCCTTAATGTCAACGCCAAGTTCACCCAATGGGCCGCGACTATCCGGAACGTAGCTGACGCCTCGATACACTTTTGAGATGCGGACTCGATTGCCAACTGCTTCGTAGTCTGCGCCAAGCAAACCAGCCGCCGGGCTCATCGGGTCACTGCCACCAGCACCAGGAGTGATGTAAGCGTGACCGGTTCCAAGTTCACCAATCAATTGACCAAGGATGTAGTCGAAGTCGCCTCGATCACCGACGTCTGGAAGCAATGATGCGTACTTGTCACCAATAGCTTTCCAATTCAGGCCGAGCATTTTGTCGTCGTAGAAATTGTCTCGCTCATAGCGCCAGGCATCCCAGAACATCTGTTGATATTCTTTTGCCGGATCGATAAAGCGACCAACTCGGTTAAGAGCAACTGCTCCATCACCAAGTTTGATTCCCGGACGAAGGTCAGCGATCCCAATCGTCGGGCCAACCTTATAGGCAACTTTTGTGCGATCTGCATTAAAGGAAAGACCTTGAATGAGAGGCATGATCGGCAAGACCGCCCGAGCGCCAACGCTGAATTGCGTGATGCCGCTTGGTGAGATCACCAAAACGCCATTCCGAACACCGACCGTGCCCATATATTGATCCACGGAGTAAGGCAACGGAATCAACCGGCTTTCCATGTTGTCAAGATCAACCTTCATATCCCCTGCTTGCGCTGGGGTAGGAGCCGGAGCCCCGCCATCATCAGACTTAACGGGTTCCTCATCCTCAGGTGCCAACAACGGATTCTTTGCATCTTTGCTCAAAGGCAACATGTAAACACGCTGGATTGCACCACCTTGCTCAAGGTGGGGACCAAGAATGCCTTGCCCTGGCGAATAATCGCGCGCCGATACGAAGTAAAGGTATTTCCCATTCATGTCAAAGGTTGGCGAACCGTCCCCGAACATGCCCTTCGTGACTTCATGCTCTTTGCCCGTTGCAATTTCGTAGAGACACACTTGACTCAACAGATTAGGCAAAGTTTTGCTATAAGTTAGCCACTTTCCATCCTGCGACCAATCAAATGAAGGAGGTTGTGCGCCATCCTTTACTACCAATTTAGAATGACCAGTCGCAATATTCAAGTGGTAGATCGAGAAGTCGAGACCGTTGAAAATTAGCTCTTTGCCATCTGGACTCAGGGTGAAACCAGATATGCGAACATTTCCAGGTGTCCTAACGACCTCTTCTGCACCCCCCATTTGAGGGCGACGAGCGATTTGATTTTCACCAGACCGATCAGTCAAGTAATAAACGTACTGACCGTCAGGACTCCAAGAAGGGCTTTGCTCACGGACCCCATCGCTATCTGTAAGGTTGCGAGTATCTCCGTTTGTTGCCGGCACAGAGAAGATATCTCCGCGAGCCTCAACTGCGAGTCGCTTAGCACTTGGCGACAGCGAGAAGTTGCTCACTTGTTGACCAAGATTAACGTACCGCGGCCGCATGGAAAGGTTGTCACCATTCACGCGTGGATCAAGGGTAGTAACTGCTCCTGAAGCAATGTCAAATGCGTGTAGCCGCAGATTACGCTCAAAAACAATTGTCTTTCCATCTGTACTTGGCCATCGCATATCCCCATCAGTGAACTGAGTTAACTGTGAGATGCGCTTGGTCTTAGTGTTGTACTTGTACAGGTTGATGTTGCTGAGGTTCTTATCGCTAATGTAGTAAACATCCTCGCCAACCCACATCGGGAAGTAACTTTGCTCATGCTCAGCCGGAATCTCGGAGTAAGACTTCGTTTTGAAATCCCAAAAAGAAATGCGCCCTTGCGTACCGCCGCGATACCGTCGCCAGTTATATTGGTGACTCGGGCTTCGGTTGTAAGCAATCTGCGACCCATCCGGGCTGTATGAAACATCTGCAACCTCCGATATGTCAGTTCGCTCCGGCATTCCGCCCGTTGCTGGCACCAGCCACAGCCGCGACATGCGAACCGTATGGTTGCCATAACTTGAAGCGAAAACTACTTTTTTGCCATCAGGAGTCCAACCCTTAACGGATTCGCTCGTGGGCTCAAAAGTCAAACGAGTTGGCTTGCCTCCATCGACAGGGATCGTAAACACATCGTTTGAACCGTCGTACTGAGCGGTGAATGCAATAGTTTTTCCGTCCGGAGAAAATTTGGGAAGCATCTCGCTTCCGGGGTGCGAGGTAAGCCGGCGTGCCGGGCCACCTTTCAAGTCGGCAACCCAAATATCAGATGCGTAAACGAAGACCATTTTGTCTCCGCGAACGTCGGGCCAGCGCATAAGCCGGACCGAATCTGTCAATGATTGCCCCATTGCAATTGCAGCGAGCGATGAAATCAGCATAATTCCTTCTGTTACGGCACGAATGCCGCATCCTCCATTTTTACCGGAGGACGCACTCTAATCGTTTCGCAAAAGGAATCTTTCTCCGCAAAAGGCTCAAAGCTTCGGCGGAATTCCCGCGGGAGCCGCAGCACCAACTGCCACTTCCACCGAAACAACTGAGCCCGAAATCCAAGCGCTCACCTTAGCCTTACCGGCTGAAATTGTGCGGAGAACACCAGACTGATCAATCCAAGCCGAACCCTGAGCAGCCCAGATAATCTCATTGAGAGGAACTTTAATTCCCTTCGAATTAACAACAGAATATGTCGCCGTTGTTCCTTCTTCAAGACTCGGAACTCCTTTAATTACGTAGGTTTCATCTTCTTTCGGTTTCGGAATATCTCCAAAGATGAGAACGCTGTTGCAAATGGCACGCTCAAGACCCTTATCGCTTGGCCTGTTTAGCACCAAAGAACCAAGCGCAATACTCGAACTTCCGCCGCCATCAAAATTGATTGCCTCAACGCATCCAAGTCGTTGCATCACTTTCGCCAATTCATCAAGGCTTGATCCCCGGCTCATTGATTGGCGACCATCAACAACAACAAACCAAATATCACCCTCTCTGGTGATGCCCATTGCTGATCTGGGATGCATCGTTTTTGAAAAACTTTCCGACTGCCCTTCGGTCACCAAGTTCATGCCTACTTTGCCCTGATGGATAAGGCGGGGTCCACCTCCAACCGCATGAACGACCTTAGAAAAATCAGCTCCAGTTGATCGCGTAGTGATTTCAATCTCTTGACCAATAGGTAGCCCAGCTAAAGAAAGCTTTTGATTACCCGTGCCGACCAAGATCATTTTTCCCTGCTCAATCTGTGTAATTTTGAGATCAGGAGTAATCAATTCAACCTTTGCTTTGATAGTCCCATTAGGGGAGAGCTTATCCGCCACAGAAAGCAGGACAAAGTTCCCCGGAACGGTAGAACGTGCTGTACCAGAAATCGGCGTAAACAGCGTGATTGCATTATCCTTAGCCTCTTCGTTAAGTCCATCAATCGTGCGCAACAAATCACCAGCTTTAAAAGTGACAGTGGATTCTATCGGGCCGACAGTCGAATAATTCGCTCCCCACAAAACAGCAGAACGCTTCAAATAAGGAAGACTAATAAGCTCGCCTCCGCGAATCATCATTCCAATTGGGTCGCCACTCCAAGGGAAGAAGTCGGCATTAATGCCCGCCAATGCGCCGTTAGTTTCGATTGTTTTGGTTAAAACCTCACGACCCTTCGTGGCATCATCCGGAACAAAGATCTGTGATCCTGCAAGCTCGGGGCGGGAATAAACGCTACCGGAACCTGGAAAATAACGAAAAGCATGAATGACTCGAGGCAATCCTAAATCAATCTCCATGCGATAAGTTAAGCCGGGAACAACTAGCTTTTCCCAGGTTTGAGACTGAGCAATCAATAATTGCGGTGTAATCGTGAGAAGGGCGGTCAGCCCAAGTAATACGATCCGAGATTTTCTGAATGCTTGTCCGTTCATTCGCCTTTCCAATGGTGAGCAGGGTACCAGAGGATTCAACTGACTTTGGGCGGTATCCTTAAGTTCGAAATGCGATTAACTCATCTCGTCAAAAGTGCTGGTTGTGCAAGTAAATTAGGCCCCAGTCAATTGGCCGAGATTCTAAGCGCCTTACCCAAACAAGTCCACCCGGATCTTCTCGTTGGGTTCGATACTAAAGACGATGCTGGCGTTTATCTCATGCCCGGTAATCCGCAACTAGCTTTGATTCAGACAATGGACTTTTTCACTCCTATTGTCGATGACCCTTACTCATATGGAGCAATCGCCGCCACTAATGCACTGAGCGATGTATTCGCTATGGGCGGAAAGCCGATTACCGCAATGAATATCGCTTGTTTCGACCCCGAAACAGCTCCTGACGAAGTCTGGGCTCAAATTTTCCTTGGTATGGCAGAAAAATGTGCTGAGGCCGGTGCGTTAGTTGTTGGCGGACACTCTGTCGTTGATGAGCAACCAAAGTTCGGATTAAGCGTGACCGGCGTCGTGGAAACCGATCGTGTGTTTGCCAATAGCGAAGCCAAGCCAGGTGAACGACTTTTTCTCAGTAAGTCACTCGGCACTGGAATCATCACCACGGCCGCCAAATTCAATAAATGCAGCTCTGATGAACTAGAAGTTGCAATTAAAAGCATGTCAACCCTTAACCGGACAGCAATGGAAGCTGCCCAAGATCAAAATGTGAGATGCGCAACCGACATCACAGGTTTTGGACTAATCGGTCATCTGTGGAATGTAGCTCGTGCAAGCAAAGTGAAGATCACGATTTCGGCAAGCATGCTCCCGACGATGCCAGGCATTGAGCGAATGATTAATGATGAATGCACAACAGGCGGGGCAAAAAGAAATCGAGCTGCATTAGGAAACAATCTAACGATAAAAGAGGGGGTTCCTCAGTGGTTGGAAGAGGTAATCGCCGACCCTCAAACCAGTGGAGGTTTAGCGGTGACCTCAAAAAATAATATGGACCAGTCAGTCGAAATCGGGTTCGTCGAATCCGGCGAACCCGAAATCATAATCATTCCCTAGTCTTCGATGTTTCCGTTATAGAATTTCCAACTTTTCGGATTTTTCGTAATCGGCTCACCATTAAGTTCATTTCGAACGATCGCCCAAGGCATATTGCCCATTTGCATAATGCGGTCATGAAAATCCTTCTCTGGAATCTTGCCCGTATCAACGAGTTCCCGACGCATTTGCCAAAGTTGAAGCGCGCCGAGCATATATGCCGCTTGATAAAGCGGTGGATAGCTGCCCCCAAATGATCGACGAACTTCACCTTCGGCTGTGCTTTGTTCATGGCCAACAACATCAGTCAGCATCTTCACGCATTCCGGAGCGGTCATTTCACCTAAGTGAAACTTCAGCGAGAAAATAATCCGTGCACAACGGTGCTTCCGCCAAAACAAGAAACCGATCTTGTCTTCTGGAGTTGCCGCAAACCCTCGTTTGTAAAGCAAAAATTCCCAGTAAAGCGCCCAACCTTCCACCCAAAATGGAGTTCCGCTGACCCCCTGTCGATGAGTATTGTAGCGAGAACTCATATAGAACTGTAAGTGATGGCCCGGAATCAATTCATGGTGAACAGTGGCTTTGGCAAAGTAACGATTGTTCGATCGCATACTCATCAACTTCTGTTCGTAAGTCATCTCGTCAGTAGGGAACGAGATCATGATGGTATCCCCACCTAAAAAGAACGGACTTACAAGCTGGCGTTCAGGTGACATCATGTCCATTCGCCAAACATCTTTCGCCAATGGCGGAACGGTAATGAGATCATTGTTCTCAAGGTAATCAACCGCCTCGTCCGCAAGCTCTCGAATCAGTTTCGGCTGTTGACCAGGTGCCTCATGAAGAGTCTTGACATGCTCAAGGGCGGCTCGCCAGTCATCTCCGTAACCAAGATCCTTCGCCGCTTTCTTGAATTCTTTGTCAACCCATTTCATCTCGTTTTCAGCAATGGCAATGAGTTCCTCAGGCGTGTAGTCGATCATCTCCCGTTTGAGAGCTGCAACCAGAGCATCTCGGCCAACGGGATCGCCAACAATCTTGTTAGGGTCAGTGTCTCGGCCTGTAAAATCTTTTTTGATAAAGCTTGTGTAATCAGAGAGTGCTTTTTGGCAATTTTCGTACGGTTTTTTGCACCACCATGTGAAAAGCGGGTCGTATCCCGCGAAGTAACTGTACCAATGGTCAAGTGCTCGACTACTAGATTGCAAGCTGCTTATCGCACGTAATGCGACATGCTCAGGAGCAACTTTCTCAGGTGATTCTGCTTTCAGCTTTTTCTGGAGTCCCTCATGAGTTTCCTTAATTGCTTTTTCGAGTTCAGCCAGAGCTTTTGCAAATATCTCACTCTCAGGCAAGGTTCTGGAGATTCGTTGATCATGAAAAGCTGCGACCTGATCCAAGAAAGGATGAAGGATCATCGCTTCTTTGAGATGCTCGCGCTTTTCTTTAATCTCTTGGCGACGCTCAGCAATCTCAAGGGTCATCAGATTCCAATCCGACTGATCCGACCGCGAAAGTGAAGCAAATGGCATCGAGTTGAGCTTTTGTTCGGTCGTGTTCAAGTTTGATTCAACGGCGATCATTCTGGATGATGCCTCCGGAAAAACATGCAGTCGCGCGATCCCGTTCTGATCGGCCGAGTACTGAATCATCAAATCCTTCATAGTCAATTCCGTTGTATCCGCGATGCTCGGAAACATGGCAAAAACCAAAGCCGAACTAAGCAAAAGCCCCATGGAAGCAGTATAGCTCCGTCGTGCATACAAGCAAACAATGCGTCAATGGACCCTAGAGAATACATCTGGCGCGGCAAATCAGATTCAAAGTGGTATATTCCCGGGTTCAGCAACCTCGCACTTATTGCGAATTGACAAGGATTCAGGTCAATGAAACGAACTTTTCAACCCAATAACCGGAAGCGACATAAGAAGCATGGCTTCCGCGTTCGCATGCGCACCACCGACGGACAAAACGTATTAAAGCGACGCCGAACCAAGGGTCGACACCGATTGGGAGCATAAAAGGCCCGAGTTCCGGTCGGTTCCAACAGATTATTGCTACTGGCCTCCGAGCAAACTCCCCCAATCTCACCATGTATGTTTTATCCGGAACCGGAGCAGTAGGAGTGACAACCGCTCGAAAAATCGGCAACCGAGCACGAAGAAACCGTGTTCGACGCCGTGTCCGCGAAGTTGCCCGGCTAAACCATACAAAATTTTCCAACTGGGATAGTGTGATTGTTGCAAAAGCATCTGCCGATCACGCTGAATTCGAAGCAATTTGCAACGACCTCGCCCAACTGATAGATGAATTGGAGCGTCGATGGGAAAAGCAGTCGGAATCTTCCTGATTCGCATTTACCAGCGCACTACAAAATGGGTTCCGCCAACATGCCGTTACACGCCGTCTTGCTCGCAATACACATTGGAAGCGATCGAGAAATACGGACTGATGAAAGGGTCATGGTTAGGATTCAAAAGAATTTGCCGATGTCACCCATTTCGTCCCGGTGGACATGATCCCGTTCCGTAAGAAGATTTGAATGAGTACTCCCGCACCTCCTAGAAATCAATTCATGACCGTGTTGATGCTCGGCATGATGATTTTTTTGGGTATCCAATTGGTCATGGCCCCTCAAAGGGCAAACGCCGATCAACGCAAAGCCTCAGAAATTTGGGCAAAAATGGTCGAACTCAATCGAGATCTCAAAGATGTCTCAATTCAGCACGAGCTGACAAAATATCAAGATAAATATTTAAAGGAAGCAGGAAGTAAAGGCGTCTCCAAGACGGAACAAGATTCGCAGATTCTACGAGCCAATTTGCTAGTCGCCGACACAATGCTGAAAAGCGGATTGTACCGAGGCGAACTCTTCAAAGAAGGCAAAGTTTCATCCGATTACGCGTATCGAAAACTTGATAAAGCCTACACATTTATCAAGCCTAAGTACGAAAGTTTTTATCACACTCCATTGTGGGAGTCTGTTACTGTCGAGGTCGCTCCAACCGAACAGTATCCGCAAACTCAAACAAATTCAAAAGACCTTTACAACACTCTTGTAAAGGATCTCAGCCCGCTGGCTAAAAACGAGCCCGTCTTTGGTTTCATCCCTGGCTACCAACTCATCGATGCCTTAGTTCAGGTAACCGGCGCTAAATCAGGATTTAGCTACTGGTTTGCAGGACTCCTGCTGGCATTAGTGGTGCGCGCCATTGTTTGGCCACTTGCCCAAAAGCAAATCATGCACGGCCGCCAAATGATGCAATTACAACCCCGCATCAAGGAAATCCAAGAGAAATACAAGGACAAAAAAACCGGTCAAGTCAAGGATCCAGCCGCTTTCCAAGCTGAATCAATGGGAATTTATAAAGAGTACGGCATCAACCCCGTTGCTGGTTGTCTTCCTGCCTTTATTCAAATGCCCCTCTTCTTGGCTGTGTATCAGTCAATGCATCACTATAAATTTGAGTTCACAAAGGGCACATTTCTGTGGGTTAACGAACACAGCGGTCGATTCATTGGTATTCCCTTAGGTGCAAACCTCGGTGAGCGTGACTATATTCTTGTTTTCATCTACATGTTATCAATGATCTCAACAACATTGTTGATGCCAGTCAGCGACCCAGCTAACGCCAAACAACAAAAGATAATGGGCGTAGGGATTGCCTTTGTTTTCTCGATATTCATGTTCTTCTACACATTGCCGTCGGCGTTCGTACTCTATTGGATCTTCACAAACATTTTATCGACAGCTCAATCGTTGCTGAGCTATCGATTGCCTGTACCAGAGCTTAAAAAAACGCAAACCGTAGCGGGGGGTAAAGTGATTGACACCTCCTCCAGTAATGGCTCCGCGAATGGAGAAGTTTCTCCAGACTTTTTTGGCAAGAAGGGCACGCCGAAGGCGAACAAGCAGCGGAAGCGGAAGAAATAACCGCAAATAAATTAATTGAGCAAAACCATGGAAACAATTGAAATTGTTGCAAGTAGCGTTGAAGAAGCTGTAGAGCGCGCAGCTGCCCAACTTGGCGTTGATGTTGCAGATGTTAAGTCAGAAGTAATTGACGAGTCGAAAGGGCTGTTCGGCAAACCAGGCAAAGTAACTGTCAAAGCATGGGCTGAAGCGAAAGCTCCTGCCAAAGCTGAAAAAGCACCCAAAGCCGCGAAGGCAGAAGAGCCAGCGAAAGTGGAAGAAGCACCCGTTGAAGTCGCTACAACTGAGGAAGAAAAGCCAAAGCGCCGAACACGAACCAAGAAAGAAGAATCCACTGAAGTTGCTCCGGCGAAGGAAGAAAAATCTGAATCCGAAGGCTCCGATGAGCCCCAAGGTGAAGTCGTTGCTTCTGAAGAAGATGCCGAAAAGCTTTTGACAATCCTCCGCAGTCTTTTGGAAGCTGGAGATATGCGTGCTGAAGCAACAATTTCTGAAATGAATGGACGCTACGTCCACATTGACATTGATGGCCAAGATGTTGGTTTCCTCATTGGTCGACGCGGCGAAGTATTGAACTCAATTCAATATCTCATGAACGTCATCTCCGCTCGTCAACTCAATAACGGTGTTCGAGTTGTAGTCGAAGGTGACAACTACCGCCAACGCCGAGCAGAAGCTCTTGGCGATATGGCTCGCCGAATCGCTGCGCAGGTTCTCGACCGCGGCGAAGAAGCTGTTCTCGATGCACTTCCTGCATTTGAACGACGAGTGATTCATCAAGCTCTCGTCGATATGGAAGGCATCAACACCTACAGTGAAGGCGAAGAGCCAGATCGCTGTGTCGTAATCGCTCCGGCTGGTTAGTCGAGCTAAGCTAAGAAAATGCCCCAAGTTCAAATATGAACTTGGGGCATTTCACTTGAGGCGGGTAATGTTTTCTCCATGCCAACGATGGTCAAACCTCGTGCCCTCAAACCTGGTTCACATATCCGAATCACGACCCCCGCTTCGCCTCTCACGATGGAGCAAATCGCCGATGGTATTAAATTTCTCGAACAGGAAGGATATAAGGTCAGCCTGGGCGATCATGTTTTCGACAAAAAATTCTATCTCGCTGGAAATGACGAAACGCGGGCCGCCGACTTCATGGCCGCTGTCCGAGACCCAAGCATTGATTGCGTAATGTTCTCGCGGGGTGGCTACGGATGCGCGCGCCTTATGCCGTACCTCAATCTCGACGAAATCGTCGAAAGTGGCAAACAAATCTGCGGATTCAGCGATGTAACCACGCTCCACCTTGCCCTCAACAAGCGCGGCCTTGTCACTCTGCATACGCCCATGATGATTACTCTCAGTGTTGAACGAGTGGATTGGGTTTATGAATCACTCCGAAACATTTTGAAGGGAGAAAACCCGTTCGTTTTTAATTCTACGCGAGCAGAAACCCTTGTTCCAGGTTCAGCCGAGGGTGTAATCACCGGAGGTTGTATGTGTCTCATGACCGATAGCTTCGGTACTGATTACGAACTTGATTGTAAAGGCAAAATCGTCATGATCGAAGATGTAGATGAACAACCCCACCGTGTTGATGCCATGCTGACGAACCTGCTCAACAATGGGCAACTCCAAAGTGCAGCTGGCATTGTCATTGGCGAAATGACAGGTACCGACGAAATGGCTGATGAAAAAATCGGCTCTTGGCCATGGCGAGAAATCATTAACGACCGGGTGAAGCCACTCGGAATTCCAAGTGTTGTCAACTTCCCATTTGGGCACATGAAAACCATGCTTAGCCTGCCAATGGGCGTTGCCGCAAAGCTCGATGCTGATGCTGGCCGCCTCGAACTCCTGGAAAGCTTTACGTCCTAACGGTAGAATCTGCAACGAGCTGGCTGGGTGACGGCCGGTCCGGTTAGCCGGACTGGAGGAAAGTCCGGACTTCATAGGGTACGGCACCTGGCGCAAGCCAGGGCGGAGCGATCCGACGGATAGTGCCACAGAAAACAAACCGCCTCGGCTTGCCGGGGTAAGGGTGAAACGGTGGGGTAAGAGCCCACCAGCGATTCGGGTGATCGAATCGGCTAGGTAAACCCTGCTGGAAGCAAGGCCAAATAGGGAGGGGTTGAGGTGGCCCGCTGACCCTCCGGGTAGGCCGCATTAGCTAAATCGTCACACAAAGACAGAATCCGGCTTATAGGCCAGCTCATTCATCTGTCAGAAGCGAATCGCAATTGGGACAACCGCTTTAAAAACGATACGATCAGTAAAGCTGTCTGCGCGCGGATCGCCAATCAAGAGGAAGTATTCCGCTCCCTTGCGTCCACTAAGACGGTAGCTGAGATACCAGTTTGATACACCGTTCCGCATAACCAATCGCCCTCCCACAGACTCAAATTTACTGACGTCGTAGTTTATTGCCAGAATGTGCTGTGTTTCGTCGTCATCCGACAAAAAGAATTCGCTACTGCCGTTCAGTTGTAAGCGACTAAGCACTCGGTATCGCCAACCAATCTGATACTGCTCATAGGGAGTTCCCAGAAATGTCCCAGAACTGTAATTCACTGATGCACGCCGATACGGGTCATATGTTGGATACGCGGCTCCTACACCAAAACTACGATCCGCTTCTCCTTCAAAATTGGTGAAATTCTGACTGATCCCAAAGCCTATTCCGGACCGAGTATTAAGCTCGGCATTCACTCCAACGTCATTTCGGTAGAAACCACCTGTGAACCGATCAAAACTACTACCGTATACATTAAATCCGTATGCATTGAGTGCACCTGAGGCAGGCGTCACTTCCTTATTGCCATAAACGGAATAGCCCTTCAAGTTACGATCTCGATTGAAACCAATGCGAGGAAAGAAGTCCGGCGTGATTGAAAGATACTCGGCACCAAAGCTAATGGAAGCATCTTCAAAGCCGACACCGAGATTGTTACGCCACCCAGAGCCTTGAATCTGATCAACTACAAATTGATTGGTCGAATAATAGTTCATCTTTCCCTTGCGGGTGAAATAGTTAAGCGTGCTTGCTTGATTATTCAAACCTCGTTGGTCGTTGTTGACGTAACCAACCTCAAAGTTATCGTAATTGTTGAGCTTTTTACTGAACTTCACAACGCTCGCCTGACGCTCGCCAAAGTCAATCGTTGTGAGAGCACCAAAAGTGGTCGTACTATTCAGTTCACCGTAAACATTAAAGCCAGCATCAAAGAAGGGAATGCGTTGCGAAGCAAATAGCCGAGTATCGTAACCAACTCGTGTATATTCCGCTCCCTCTTGAAAGAACGGTCTATTCTCGCTTGCCAAGCGCTCAAAATAAGAAGGGTCAAGAGAAAGAATCGAATTTTCGACATTTCTAAAATCAGGATTAATCGTTCCAACAAATTGAACCGTATCGGTCAAACTTGTTTTAAAATCGAGTCCCGCATTGACGATCGGTTCAGAACCCTTTTGTGCTCCACCAAAAGCATATGGCAATAAACTCAAGGTGCGAGCTTTGCTGACGGCCGGTACCACAACGTCAATCCACTTCGGAATCAGAGCTGTGTCATTGTTCGTGTACCGGTAGATGTAGGTGTTCTGCTTATTACTCCGAAACCACTGGACGTTAAAGTTAAGGTTTCTTTTCCCCGCGGCAGGCAGGTTCATTACGGACCAGGGAATTCGCATCTCGCACTCCCACCCAGTCTCCGTAGTTCGACCATTTGATTCGATCTCACCGAGCCATTCAGTTTTCGCCGCGCGTCCACCAGACAGGCTAATTTGAGTCGCACCATTTGAGTTAGCCCCAAAATAGTTAAAGTTATTGTTGCTACCAAACGGGTCAATCAAAAGACCGAAGTTGTCGTTGCCACTAATGCTGGAATTTGGCCGATACTCTTGCCGCACAACTTTCTTTGGGTCGGTCTTAACTCGACCAGCGAAGTAGATGAACTCTTCATCATAGGCCAGCCAAAATTCTGCAGATTCATCTGAAGCTAGATTTGTATCAAGGTCAGAAAACCCTTGTTTACGTGCTGCAGATGGGTACTCATTTTCTCCAATGATTCCATCGACTTGAG